>JAYZFQ010000095.1:0-10914 GCA_036336695.1 Myxococcota bacterium | reverse complement strand
CGCCGAGGAGGTCGAGGTCGAAAATCGCCCGGTCCTCCTCGTGGATACGGCCGGCCTCGAGCCCGCTGCGGACACCGGGCTCCCCGCTGCGATCCAGGCACAGGCCCAGGCCGCCCTGGCCGAGGCGGACGCCATCTTGTTCGTCGTAGACGGCAGGGCGGGGCGGTTGCCGGGGGACGACGACCTCGCCCGGCTCCTGCACCGGGCTCCCCAACCGGTCAGCCTCCTGGTCAACAAGCTCGACCTGCCCCAGCACGACGCCCAGCTCACCGAGTTCCTCGGGCTCGGTTTCGAGCGCTGCCAGGCGGTCTCGGCCGAACACGGCCGCGGTGCCTGGGATGCACTCGAGGAACTCGTAGCGCTACTTCCCGAGGGCGACGCGGCCCCGGCCGCACCGGCCTCGGGCACCCGGATCGCGGTGGTCGGACGGCCCAACGCGGGCAAGAGCTCCCTCGTCAACCGCTTGTGTGGCGAGGAACGGGTCGTCGTCTCCGAAGTCCCCGGGACCACCCGGGACACCGTCGATACCCGGATCGAGTGGGAAGGGCGGACCTTCACGCTCGTGGACACGGCGGGCCTCCGGCGGTCGGGCCGGCGCGACCGCACCGCCGAACGGGTCAGCGCGCTCATGACCGTGCGGGCGCTGGACCGCGCCGACGTCGCACTCGTGGTGGTAGACGCGGCCGATGGCGTCAGCGAACAGGATGCCCGGATCTGCTCCCTCGCTCTCGACCGGGGTTGCGCGTGCGTGGTCCTGGCCAACAAGTGGGACGTGGTGGCCGCGGAAGGCGCGGAGCGCGGCGAGCGGGTGCGCGACGACCTCGCGCATGCCCTCCGCTTCGCGAGCCATGCTCCGGTCGTCCAGGTGTCGGCCCGCACGGGTGCCGGGATCCAGCGCATCTTGCCCCTCGTCGGCCGTGTCGGGCAGGCCGGTGAACGCCGCATCCCCACGGCCGACCTGAACCGCTGGCTCGAACGCACCGTGGCCCGTCACGAACCCGCGATGGCCCAGCGGGGGACCCGAAGGAAACCCGTGAAGTTCCTGTACGCGACCCAGATCGGCGTACGCCCCCCGAGCTTTGCCCTGTTCTGCAGCGCGCCGAACGAGATCCAGGCTTCCTACAAGCGTTTCCTCGAAAACCGCCTGCGGGCGGACTACGACTTCGAAGGAACGCCGGTGCGCCTGTTCCTGCGCGCGCGGGCGAAGGAGTGACGGTACACTCGCGCCGCCCCCGCCTGGATGGAGGACCGCAGCCTTGGCCAAGCGCGAACCCAAGCCCGAACTCATCGAAGAGATCGAGAGTGGCGCCGAACGACTCGCGTCCTGGATCGGCGAAAACGCCCTGGCGGTGTGTCTCGCCGTAGCCCTGGTCCTGAGCGGCGCGCTCGGCTGGGGTGTCTACGACTCCTGGAAGACCGGGCGCGAGGAGGCCGCCTCGAACGCCCTGGACTCAGCCCGCAGCGCATACTTCAACGCCCTGGGCGCGGGTCCGCTCGCGCGCGCCGAACCTGAACTGGCCAACCCGCTTGCCGCCCAGACGATCCGCGAGGAACACCTGGGGAACTTCCTCGCCGTGGCCGACACCCACGAGGGCACGGTGGCGGGGACACTGGCGTTGTTCGAAGCCGGGCAGATCCAGCAGCGGCTCGAGTTGGCCGCAGAGAGCGAGGCGACCTGGGCGCGGGCTCTAGCCGCGGCCGCGGGGAATCCGGGTCTACAGGGGCTCGCACAGCAACGGCTGGCCGAGGCCCTCGAGGCGCGTGGCGCCTGGGCCGAGGCAGCCAGCGCCCACGAGGCCGCCGGCGCGATCGCGGATTACCCGCTGCGCTACTGGGCGCTCGTCGATGCGGCCCGGTGCTGGAACGCCGCCGGCAACGACGCCCGGGCCCTGGCGCTCTACGAGCGCGTCGCGGACGAGGCGCCGGAGTTCCAGCTCCCGCCGCACCTCGCGATCGAGCGCGCCGAACTCGAGGCTACGCAGGGACGCCTGGACACGGCCTCTTGAAGCGCCCAGGCGCTTCCGGAGCCCCCCGACGTGGCCGGCGCAGCGCGCCCTCACAGCCGTGCTCCCGTCGGGCCGCCCCACCCGTTACGTCCGATAAGATGGATTATGTCAAATAGAATATCGCGCCACCTGGGCCCGGGTTCGGCGTGAAGCGCCTCCTCCTCGGCCTGGTCGTCCTGGTCCTGGGGGCCGGCGTCGCCTGGCGGGTCCTGGGCGGGCTTCCGGGCCTGGTCGCCACAACACTTCCGGAATTTCCCGAGTTCCCGGCTCCCACCCGGGCGCTCACCACGGATACCCAGGGCACCGTCTATTTCGCCTCCGAGACCCCCTTCGACTTCGAGGTACTCCTGGACGAATCGATCGCCGCTCAGCCCACTACGGGAACCGGAACCCTGACCCTGCCACCGGGCGCATCCCCCGCGACCCCGGTTCCCGCCGCCGTGGTCCTGCATGGCAGCGGCGGCATCGCGCCGGGCCGCGAGCACGAGTACGCGGCCTTCCTGGCGGAGCACGGGATTGCCGCCCTCGTGGTCGACTATTACGCGCCGCGGGGCATGACTCCGGAAACCCCGTACGCCCTCCGCGTGGTCTCGGTGACGGAATTCGACGCGGTCGCCGACGCCTACGGCGCACTCGACCTGCTGGCACGCCACCCGGCCATCGACCCCGACCGCATTGCCCTGATGGGCTTTTCCTACGGCGGGATGGCCGCGCGCATCGCGATGGACGAACGCGTCCGGCGCACCCTGGCGCCGGAACGGAACGGTTTTGCTGCCTTCGTCGATTTCTATGGCCCCTGCTTCCAGGCCTTCGGGACCGAGGCCACCAACGGCGCCCCGCTCCTCACGCTTCGCGGCACGGAAGACCGGTCCAACGACCTCGCGGCCTGCCGCGAGCGGGAGGCAGAACTGCGCGCCCTGGGCGTAACGGTTGAAAGTCGCGTCTATCCGGGGGCTGCGCATGCCTGGGAGAACCACGCACCCCGGGCCCTCCGGGAAGACGCGCCCTATGTCGCCGGCTGCACCTTCCGTTACGACCCACGGGGCCGGCCCGCGGTACGGGGCGTGCCGATCGCCGACCTGCCGGCAGACGCCTCCCGGGCGGACCGGATCGCCGCCCGCATGCAGAGCGGCCGCACCCTGCTCGACTGCGTGAAGACCGGCTACATCGTGGGCCGGGACGACACCACCCACGAGAAAGCCCAGGCGGCCCTGCTCGCTTTTCTCCGCGGCCCCCTTGGCCCCTGAGCCGAAGATCGGGCCGGTCCTTTACCAGGCGCCGAACGCGTGCTATACGCGCGGGCGCCACACCCGGGGGGGGTGATGGGCGGCAGGAGGTGTCGTTTCGGAACGGGTGGGCGATCGGGATGCCCTGCGGCGCCGCTTCGCGGCGCACGGGCAGGACCACGTCTTCCGCTTCTGGGATGAACTGGAGCCCAGCGAGCGAGACATGTTGGCGAGCCAATGCGAAGCCCTCGACCTCGGCGCCCTGGACGCCGCGCTCGCGGACATCCGCGAGGCCCCCGAAGCACCCCCTGAAATCGCGCCGCCTGCGGTGGAACGGCTGCCGTCTCGTGGCGGTGATTCCCGGCGCTTCGCCCAAGCGGTGCGTCTCGGCGAAGACCTGCTCACCGCGGGCCGCGTCGGCGTCCTGGTCGTGGCCGGCGGCCAGGCGACCCGCCTCGGCTTCCCCGGCCCGAAGGGGCTCTTTCCGATCGGACCGGTGAGTGAGCGCACCCTCTTCGAACTCCAGGCCCAGAAACTGCAGCGCGTGCGCCGCCGCTGCGGCACCGCGGTTCCGTGGTACGTGATGACGAGCCCGGCCACCGATATGCCGACCCGCGAGTACTTTGCCGAACGCGGCAACCTGGGCGTACCCGAGGAAGAGCTCTTCTTCCTCACCCAGGGCATGGTGCCCAGCGTCGACTTCGAGGGGAAGCTGATCCTCGCGGACCGGGGTCGCCTGGCGGAGAACCCCGACGGACACGGCGGTGTCGTGACCGCCCTCGCCCGCTCCGGGGCGCTCGACGACATGGAGCGCCGCGGCATCACGACCCTTTTCTACTACCAGGTCGACAACCCCCTCGTCCGGATGGCGGACCCGGCGTTCCTCGGTTTCCACAACGAGCTGGACGCAGACGCTTCGTGCAAGGTCGTGCGAAAAACCGATCCCGATGAAAAGGTGGGCGTGCTCGCCCGCCGCGGCGACACCACGGCGGTCGTGGAGTACACGGAGCTCGACGCGCCCCACCGGACCGCCCGCGAGCCCGGTGGGGAACTGCGTTATTGGGCCGGGAATGTGGCGATCCACGTCTTCGAAGTCGCCTTCCTGCGACAGCTGGCACTGGAAGCCGACCGCCAGCTCCCCTTCCACACCTCGAAGAAGAAGATCCCGGGAATCGACGCGAACGGGCAGCCCGTGTCACCCACCGCCCCCAATGGACTCAAGCTCGAACGCTTCATTTTCGACGCGCTGCCCGCGGCTCGCCGTGTCTGCGTGCTCGAGGCAGACCGCGCCGAGGAGTTTTCGCCGGTCAAGAACCGCGCCGGCACCGACTCCCCCGAAAGCGCACGGGCGGATCTTGTCGCTCAGTACCGGCGCTGGCTGGATGGAACGAAGCTGAAGCCCCCCCACGGGCGCAGTATCGAAATCGACCATGCCGAAATCGACTCGGCCGAGGATGCCCTGGCCCTGGGGATCTCCAACCTGGAAGACGCGCGGAAGATCGTGACGATCGGATCGGGAGCACGCCAATGAGCCCCGCAAAGAAGAAGGCAACCACGCGAAAGACCGCACGGAAGAAGACCGTGGCAAAGAAGAGGAGCGCGAAGAAAACGACGGCGAAGAAGACCACCAAGAAGCGCGCGAAGAAAACCGCCGCGAAGAAGAAGACCACCAAGAAGCGCGCGAAGAAAACCGCCGCGAAGAAGAAGACCACGAAGAAGAGCCCCATAAAGGCCGCGGCCAACAAGAAAACTGCAACGAAGGCCCCGAAGAAGCCGGCGGCGAAGGCATCCCCCCCGGGTTCCAAGAACGCCAAGAAAACCGCAAACACCAAGGCCTCGGGAGCGGGAACCGCCTCCGGTCGAGCCCCCACCCGGAGGAAGTCGCGGGCGAAGGCAGCCCAGGTGCCGGCCGCCGACATCCTGCCCCGCCGTGCGCCGATCGCGGCGATCGAGGGCCCCAGCAAACTAGGAACGAAGTGGGACTGCTACGAGTGCGGCGCGAAGTTCTACGACCTCCAGAAGGACGAACCGCTATGCCCGAAGTGCGGGGCGAGCCAGCACGATGCGCCGCGGGTCTCGAAGTCGGCTTCCAAGGCCTCCGCGCCGGCCCGCGCCAAGCGCAGCGGAAAGGGGCGCATGTCGCCCCTCCTCGAAGAGGAGGACGACGCCAACTACGTGCAGACCCAGGATCTCGACCTGGGGATCAGCAACGTCAGCGACGACGAAGGATTCGTCGACCAACCGGACGCGGTGGTCGAAGAGGACGACGACGACGACGAAACCTGAACCCAGCTGCGTTCAGAAAGTCAGCAATCGGGCCAGGAAGACGGCGACCGGTTTTTCCTCTCGAACGCGATGGGCGCGCTCTTCTTCCAGCAAACGGAGAGTGACCCGACTCCCGGCGAGTTCGCGTTGGGCACGCCGCTTGGCCTCGCCGACCCGCTGAACCCGCTCGAATTCCGCGATCTGCTCGTCGAAATAGCCCTTCGTCCCCGGCACGGCGCGCCGGTGCGCGGCGGTTTCGTACCGATCGGCCTGCACCTGGGAACTGGACTGCAAGACGCCTGTCAGGGCTTCCAGTTCAGCAACGTCATAACTGCGGAACGGCCGGTGAACCGCCCGTTCCGCAGCCAGGTTCCTGTGGAAATTCCAGGCCCCCGCGGCCAGCAGCAGCAACAGCAGGACCGCTAGCAGTCCCACTCCCCCCGAACGCCGCCGATCCATCACGCCAATTCTTCCCCGGCGCTCGATCGCGCCACCAGGAAGCCCTCCACTGCCCTCCGCGACGGCAGGCCCGCTTGCGCCCCCAGTCCGGCGCAATTGAGCGCCGCTACAGCGTTGGCAAACCGCAAGGCGGCCGGAAACGTCCGGCCTTCGAGAAGCGCCGAAACGAATCCGGCGTGGAACGCATCTCCGGCGCCCGTCGTGTCGCGCACGTCGACTTCGAACCCCGGACTGGAAATCACCGGGCCGCCGCCAGGTGCAACTGCGAGGCAACCCTCGGCGCCAAGTGTCACCACGGCGAGACGCGTCACCCCCTGGGCAAGCATCTGCAATCCCTCCCGGACGGAACCGTTGCCCAACGCTTCGGCCAACGCGCGGGAAACAATAGGGAAATCGATGAACTCGCAGATCCGCGACAACTCGGAAACCGGCGCATCGGCGTCGAGCACCGTGAGCACCCCGGCGCCGCGCGCGTGGCGAACGGCCGCGAGCGTCGCTTCGGGATCTTCGGCGTCTACCAGGAGGACCCGCGCTGCGCGGATCCGATCGAGCGGAAGTTGCTCCGGCGCCACGACCACCCGCGGATCCCGCTCGGGAAAGATTTCCCGCTCCCCCGAATCCGCGTCCACCCGCACCAACGCCCGCCGGGTGCGGCCGGCGGCGATCCGGCGCACATCGCCGAGATCGACGCCGGCGGCACGGAGCGGCGCGAGAGCCGTTTCGCCAGCCGCATCGCCGCCCACCGCCCCGCCCCAGGCAACACGATGACCGAGGCGCGCGAGGGCCAGTGCCGCCGTTGCAATCTGACCACCCGGCAACTGGAGGAGTTCCTCCGGCGGCGCGCGCTCTCCGGCTGGCGCCACCCACACCCGGTCGAGCGAAATCTGCCCGATCGCGTAGACGCCGTTCAGTAGAGCACTCGATAGGCGTGAACGCTCCGCAGGACGCGCTTCACGTAGTTACGAGTCTGTTCATAGGGAATCGCTTCGACCCACTCGTCGTCTTCAAGAAGCGGACCCTCGAGCCATTGAGCCACTCGGTGCGGACCCGCGTTGTAGCTGCCGATCGCCGCGGAAGCCCTCCCGCCGAACTGGTGCAGCAATTCGTCCAGATACGCCGCGCCCAGCTCGATATTGACCTTCGGCTCAAAAAGATCCTCGACCTGGAAATCGTCGAGTGCCTCGTTCCGCGCGACCCGCTCCGCAGTTTCCGGCATCAGCTGCAGGAGCCCGCGTGCACCCGAAACCGAGCGGACTTCGGGTCGATAGCCGCTTTCCTCCCGCATGATGGCGTATAGCAGCTCCGGGCCGAGGACCTCGCGCTTGCCAACGGCGACGGAAACCGCTTCCGGGTACGGCGCCGGCCAGGCATGCCACCACAACTCGATGACTTCCTGTTCCGGTCCCCGGGCCAGGGTCTCCTGGTAGGCACCGACGACGAGGACCTGCGGTCGATGGTAGTCGCCGGCTTCGGCGTAAAGCGCGGCGAGCCGCAAGCGATCCTCCATGCCTCCCGCACGCCGGTAGAGCGCCTCCAGGGCATCGCGCGCCGCGGCCGTCCGACCGGCCTCGAGCAAGATGCGCGGTCGGGAAAAATCCTCCGGCAGCAATACGGAATCTCCCACGGCGATCGTCCACTCGGAGCCTTCCGCGAGCTTCTGGTCCGTCCGGTGACTCGCGCGCCAGCCGTAGTAGGAGAACGGAAAATCGCGGGCCATCGCGGCGAACTCCTCGGTGGACTCGGGCGCCCCGAGACGCTCCGCGGCACGCGCCGCCCAGTACCGGGCTCGCAGGCGCGCCACCATTCCCGTCTCCCGTTCGTCCAGACGCTGGAAGTACGCACGCGCGTCTTCGTACTTCCCTGCCAGATAGGCATCCCAACCGAGTCGCCAGAGCGCCGTCGCTGCCGTGGGTCCCCGGCCCCGGGAAAGCGTTGCAAACAACTTCCGAGCCCGCGCGTTCTCTCCTTCTCCGTCCCATAGCAACGCGGCCATCAACTTCGCGGAAGCGCCCTGCCCGCCTCGCACTTCCGCGCCAATCCGCTCGAGTTCCTGAGCGGCACCCTCCACGTCTCCCGACCGGGCGCGGGAACTCGCTCCGGCAATGCGGTTCTCCGCGGTCTGGGGCAGCGCCGCGAAGGCCTCCCTCGCTTCGCCGTAACGCCTCATCCGGTAGAGCGTGCGCGCCCGCTGCCGCTCGGCACGACGCTGGCCGCGGACCCCGAGTCCCCCCTGCTCAATCGCCTGTTCGTATGCGGCGAGAGCCTCCTCGTTGTGCCGCGCGGAAAACAACACGTCGCCGCGTTTCCGAAAATCTTCCGCGCGGCGCAAGGGACGTCCGAGTTCCGCGGCTACCTCGGCGAAGTCCTCCTCGAAGCCGGGCACGTCCGCAAGCGGGTACCGGACCCAGACCTCGAGCCACCGGGCCGCCGCTTCTTCCGAGCGGCCGGAGCGCCGCAGGGAACGCCCGATTTCCACCAGGATCTCCGCGCGAAGCTCCGGGGCCTCCGTCGATCCGAGCGCGCGTTCGTACGCCGCCCGGGCCCGGCCCTCCTCGCCCTGGGCTGCCCGGGCCCGGGCCACCTCCACGGACACCACGGCGCTGTACGGCGAGTCCGGGTGGGGCCAGCCGTCACCGAGGGCAATCGCCTCCTCGAAACGTGCCGTGAGTACGTAGAGCCGCAAGCGCTCGAGATCCGCGTAATCCGCGATGACCGGGTAGCGCGTCGCGATCGCCGCAAGCAGCCATTCACTCCGCTCGAGTTCGCCGGCATCGATGGAATCGAGGGCATGACGCAGCGCCAACCCCGGCTCGGCCAGGAGCGCCTCATCGACCGGATCGGAACCCCCGGGTTCCACGCGCGCTAGCGCGGACCCGGCGACACCACCGGCCAAGACCGCGACGATCCATAGACACCCGACCCCACGCATCCCGGAAAGTATGCCGAATCGCCGCTCCCCCCGCGTTTGTTCCGGCTCGCCGCGTCGGATAGCGTTGCGCGGCCTTGGCCTGCGCACGCACCACGCGCCGAGTTTCTCCCTTGGCCGCTGCACTCGGCCTGGGCCTCCTCCTGCTTGCCGCCGGGTGCGGCGACGAGGCGCCGGAACCGAAACCGCCCGAGGAGGAAGCGCGCCTAGAGGCGAGCCCCCGTCGCGGGCTTTGGGTCCTCTGCCAGGGCAGCCAGCGCGTGCTCGATGACCCCGCGAAGATTCCGACGCTGATCGCAGATGCCCAGGCGCTCGGTGCCACCGACCTCTTCGTCCAGGCCTTCCGCGGCGGCCGCGCGTGGTTCGACTCGAGCCTCGGAGACGCGACCCCCTGGACCCGCGCCGTGGCGGCCGGCGAGGGCCGGGACCCCCTGCGTGAACTCATCCAGCAGGCGCACGCCGCGGACCTGCGCGTGCACGCCTGGGTAAACGTCCTGTCCCTGGCGGACAATCGCGAAGCGCCGCTCGTCCGCGAGTTGGGGCGCGAGGCCGTGCTGGTTGATCAACGGGGCCGCTCCATCCTCGACTACCCGAAACTCGACGTCCCCGAGCCGGACCGGACCTACTACCGCATGGGCACACCGGCCGTCTGGATCGACCCGGCTGCGCCGGGGGTCGCCCCGCGCCTCGCCGAGACCTTTGCCGAGCTCGCCGCGCGCTACCCGGAACTGGATGGGCTTCACCTGGACTACATCCGCTATCCCGGCGTCCTGCCCTTCGCCCCCGGCTCCCGTTTCGGCGTGGGGCTCGACATGGGTCACGGGGAGTCGACCCGCGAGCGGTTCCGCCGGGAGACGGGCCTTCCCGCGCCCCGGCCACCCGATCGTCTGGGTCACGCGAATCGCTGGGATGCCTGGCGGCGCGACAAGGTGACGGAACTCGTCCGCGCGATCGCCGACGGGGCCCGCACGGCCGACCCTGGCATCCAGATGTCGGCGGCCGTCTGGGCCCACGCCGAGCGAGCCTACCTCTCGATCGGACAGGACTGGCGGCGCTGGCTGGAAGAGGGGCTGCTCGATTTTGCCGTTCCCATGGCGTACACCCTCGATTCCCGGCTCTTCCGGTACCAGGTCGAGGCATTCACCAGCACGGGTCTCGGGCCCCGCACGTGGATCGGGATCGGCGCCTGGTTGTTCGCGAAACGCCCGGGCGGCGCCGTCGACCAGGTCGCGATCGCCGAAGCGGCCGGCGCGGCCGGCGTCGTTCTGTTCTCCTGGGACGCGATTGCGGATGCGCCGGCCCTGGGTTCTGCCCTGGCGGAACAGGCGCGGAACGCCGGCCGTGACGATTGATCTCGACGCGTACGATTACACCCTGCCTCCGGAAAGAATCGCCCAGCGCCCGCTCCAGGCCCGCGACGCCTCGCGGTTGCTGGTGCTCGAACGAGGAACCGGGGCGCTCCACCACGGGATGATGCGCGACCTGCCCCGCTGGCTCTCGGCCGGGGACCTCCTCGTCCGCAACACGACGCGGGTGCTCCCTGCGCGGCTTCGGGGACAGAAGAACACCGGGGGAACCGCCGAGGCGCTGCTGCTCGGGTCCGGCTCCCACCCCAACCGGTTCACCGCGCTGGTACGGACATCGGGCAGGCTTCGCGTGGGCCTCAAGCTCCGGCTCGGCGGGGCCGAGGCCGAAATTCTCTCGGTCGCTGGGGACGGGTCCGTGGAACTCGGCTTCGCGGAAGGCACCGACCCTTATGCGACCGGCGAGACGCCGCTGCCTCCCTACATCCGACGCAACACACCCGACCCCCACGACGCGGAGCGCTACCAGACAGTCTTCGCCCAGGTTCCCGGTGCCGTCGCAGCCCCCACGGCCGGCCTCCACCTGACGGCATCCCTGCTGGCGCAATTGGCCGAGCACGGCATCGAAAGCGCGGACGTCGTGCTGCACGTGGGCGCCGGCACCTTCCGGCCCCTCGGCGAGGAGGATCTCCGTACCGGCCGGCTCCACCCGGAAGCCTTCGCCCTGC
>JAYZFQ010000094.1:0-8379 GCA_036336695.1 Myxococcota bacterium | reverse complement strand
TAGACGCCCAGGCAGATGTTCTCGTGCATGCCGTAACCGATCTCTCCGGTCGAGAGTTCGAAGCGCGAGAGGGTTTCCTTGAGGAGTCCGTACTGGCTGCGGGTCGCCGGGTCGCTGAGGTCGTAGGTCAGGCCCTCGACCTTCAACTCGCCCTGGTACATGCCGTGGGCCCAGTCCGGCTGGGGGACGTAGCCGGTGCCCGCAGCGAGATACACCGTGCGCAGCGGAGTGGTCTGGACCGATAGCTCGCGTCCCGATGGGTGGTCGAACGAGATCCGGGCACTCTGGATCTCGCGGGTGCCCGGTACGTAGGTGATCTCCGGTCGCGGTGAGCCCATCGGTTCGTTTTCCTTGTCGATGCCGAAGTTGTAGACCTTGACTGATTCCTCGACGAATCGTTCTCCATCGGCATCTTCTTCGTAGAAGACCTTGAACATGTAGTCATCGAACTGCATGGGAAGCCAGTTGTGGAGGAACCCGGCCGAGCGTTCGGCCTTCACACCGATCCCGGCGGGTTCGCGTTCGCCCACGGGCCGCACGCCCCAGGAACGGTCACGGACGCCCTTCCAGCGGTCGGGCGTGACCTCGTAGGTCTTGCCCGCGACGCTCAGGGTCCCGGTGTAGCAGCCGATCTGGGCGTAGCGTGACACGTCCATGGTGACGCGGTTGAACTGCCGAGTCGTCTGGCGGGGTTCCTCGAGTGCCGGCACGGCGCCGTCGAAGGTGAGGTCGAAACCGACCCCCCATTCGTTTTCGTCGAGGGTGAGGCGCAGGGTCTTCAATCCCTCGATCACCTCGATGCCGAAGGGACCGACCGTGGTGTCGAGACGGTCACTGCCCAGTTCGCGCGATGCGCGGACGACGGTGTGCAGATCCTTTCCGTGCGAAATCGAGACGAAGGCGTCGATCACGCCGAGGTTCGGGTACTGGCCCATCCCGGTCACGAGGAAGAGTTCATCGCTCGAGGCATGCAGGTTGAAGTAGTGCCGGTCGTAGAAATTCCGGTCGCTCGTGTAGACATGGTCGAAGGTCTCGGGCGTCTGGTGGGCGAGGTACTCGTCCATCGGGCTGAGGGGCATGGGGCTCTCCTTTTCGGGGGCGGACCAGTCTACTCGACGCGGGCTCCCTGATAGAATTGCCGGTTCCCCGACCCCGGAGGCCCCATGCAACACGTCCGTATCGAAAAGCCTCGGCCCCACACCAGCGTGATCGTCCTCGACCGACCGGAACGGATGAACTCGATGTCCTTCGAGGCCATGGAGCCGTTGCACGAGGCGATCGAAGCGGTTGCGGCGGACAACGACACCTGGAGTGTGATCCTGACCGGAACGGGGCGCGGCTTCTGTTCCGGAGCCGATACCCAGGAATCCGAGCCGCCGGCGAACATCGCCGGTCTCACCCTCACGCGCATCGCAACCCGTGCGATGACGATTCTGTCGGACCTCGTGCCCGCTCTTCGGCGCATGCCCCAGCCCGTGATCGGCGCGATCAACGGCGCGGCGATCGGCGGGGGCATGTGTCTGTCGCTCGGAACCGACATTCGGATCGCCGCGCGGTCGGCCTACTTCCGGGCCGCGGGAATCAACAACGGCCTCACGGCGACGGAACTCGGGATGAGTTTTCTCCTGCCCCGGGCCATCGGGGCTTCCCGGGCCTTCGAGATCATGCTCTCCGGGCGCGATGTCCCCGCCGAGGAAGCGGCGGCGATCGGGCTCGTGTCGGAGGTTGTTCCCGATGAGCGCCTCATGGACCACGCGCTAGACCTGGCCGACCGGATCAATGGCTGGAGCACCCAGGGGGTGCAACTGACGAAGCGGATGCTCTGGTCTGGACTCGAGACGGGCAGCTTGGCGGCAGCGATCGAACTGGAAAGTCACACGCAACTCTTCGTGCGCATGACGACAAAAAACTTCGAAGAGGCGACGCGGGCGCGAAAAGCTGGGCGGCCGCCGGATTTTCGGGATTGAGGGAGTTATCCTACAGGCGGGGAAAGGGGATCCGCTGTAAGCTGAATTTAACGAACGATCGTTCGTCTTTCGATCGAGGAGGACCCCAACCATGTGGAAGCAGGCGGCGGGGTTCCTGTTGCTCCTCGTGGTCCTCGCCCCGGTGGGCCAAGCCGAGGTCGCTCCGAACGCGGCAGACGTCGCGGACTGGCAACTGCACGACCGCAACGACGACCCTGGCTCGGGCTACGTCGTCTACCGGCGCAAGCCCCCCGGCTCCGACTACTACGCCTACCGCCTCGAGGCCGTGATCGACGCGCCCCCGGCGGCGGTCGCGGCTGCTGGCCGGGCCGACATTGCGGACCCCACGACGGCCGCGGACAACATGGAACGCACGATCCTGAGCGACGATGGCGAGGTCATCGTCGTGTACACCTACATCGACCTTCCCCTGGTATCCGACCGCGACGTCACCACGCGGGCCCAGCGCTCCTTCGACCCCGAGACGGGCACCTACCGCGTGGAGTGGCAGGCGACGGATTCGGGGCCCCCGCCGCGGAAGGGCGTCGTGCGGCTCCAGGAGTCCTCCGGGCACTGGGTCTTTTCCCCGCTGGAAGGGGGGCGGACCCGTGCCGTCTACGAGAGCCACAGCGAGGCCGCGGGGTTCATTCCAGCTTGGCTCGTGAATTCCTTCATGACCGACATGGCGGTCGAAGGGATCGTCAATCTCCGAGCCCGGTTGCAGCGGCCGCCGCTGCCGGCTGTGGCCGCTGAGCCCGGAACCTGACTGCGCGTCTTGGCGGTCCGCGGGAGCGCAGCGCGACCCGCGGCCGCGGTGTTACGATGCCCGCTCGCGCCGCGCACCCGCATTGACGGCTGTCGGCATTGATCGGACACTGTCGCCTTCGCAAGCAGGGAGCCCCGAGAGCCTACATGTCCCCCCAGTCCCCCCCCCTCTCTCCGTCTGAAGTACGGCGCCTGGTGGGCCAGCGTGCGATCGAGCACGTGGTGGTCCTCGGCGCAAACGGCACCATGGGCTACGGCAGCGCAGCCCTGTTCACCCAGGCCGTCCCCCGCGTCACGTTCCTCGCGCGCTCCAAGGCCAAGGCCGAAGAAGGTCTCGCCGCGGCGGTCAAACAGGTCCGGTCGCCGACGGTGGCCTCGCGCGCCGAGACCGGAGACTACGAAGGCGACCTGGAGGCGGCGGTCGCCAGCGCGGACATCGTCTTCGAAGCCCTGACCGAGGATTTCGGCATCAAGAAGGCCATGTTCGACCGCGTCGAAAAATCCCGGCGCGAGGACTCCATCGTGGCCACGGTGACGTCCGGACTTTCCATCACCGAACTGTCCGAGGGGCGGAGCGACTCGTTCCGTCGGAACTTCCTGGGCCTCCACTTCTTCAATCCGCCGAACGTGATCGTGGGGACGGAGCTGATCGCAGGCGACGAAACCGATCCGGCGGTGCTCGATTTCATCGAGGCGTTTTCTCGGCTTCGCCTGGGCCGCGAAATCATCCGGACCGCGGACAGCCCGGCGTTTGCCGGGAATCGGGTTGGCTTCAAGGTGCTCAACGAGGCGGCGCAACTCGCCGAGGAACTCGGGCCAGTGCTCGTCGACCGGATCGTGGGGCCCTACACCGGGCGCGCGATGACCCCGCTGGCGACCATCGACCTCGTGGGCTGGGACATCCATCGCGCCATCGTCGACAACGTCTACGAGAAGACATCCGATGAGGCGCACGACACTTTGAAGCTGCCGGACTACATGGCGGACCTCATGGACAAGGGCGTCCTCGGTGACAAGACGGGCGGTGGGTTCTTCAAGCGGGACGGCAAGACCCGGCTGGCCCTCGACGTCGCGAGCGGTGATTACAAGCCGGTCGCAGAGATCGCGGTTCCCGCGCTCGATTACATCGAGGAGGTTTCGAACTTGTACGCCCAGGCGCGCTACGCAGAGGGTCTCGCGGTGTTCCTGGACGCCGAAGGGGCGGAAGCGGCCACGGCGCGGCGCGTGATCGCCGGGTACATCAGCTACGCCTTCCACCGGGCGGGCGAAGTGGCGAGCGTCGATGGGATCGACCGGATCATGGGGATGGGTTTCAACTGGGCGCCGCCCGGCGTCCTCGTCGACACGATGGGAGCCGCTGCGGCGGTCCAGATGATCGAAGGCGCGGGCCTGCCCGTGCCCGAGCTACTGGCGGCCGCCGCACGCTCGGGCGAGCCGAAGCAGTTCTTCGAGCATGCCAACATCAACACCGGCCGTTTCTTCGTGGCCGGGTGAACGCGGGAGCGCAAGGGGAACCTCATGTCAGCACAGTCGGAAGTCTACGTTCTCGGCGGGTACCAGACGGATTTCGGCCGCAACTGGACCAAGGAAGGCAAGCACTTCTCGGCCCTGATGCGTGAAGCCGTTCTCGGAGGCCTGGAGCGTTGCGACATTGCGCCCGAGGAAGTGGAGAGTGCCCACGTCGGAAACTTTGCCGCGGAGCTCTACTGCATGCAGGGCCATCTCGGGGCCTTCTTCACCGAAGTGCATCCGGGATTCAGCGGGTTGCCGACCGGGCGCCACGAAGCGGCCTGCGCTTCGGGGAGCATCGCGCTCCTGGCCGCGTCGGCGGAGATCGAGGCCGGCCGTTACGGGCTCCAGGCCGTGGTGGGAATCGAGCAGATGAAGACCGTTTCCCCCGCCGAGGGCGGGGCGTATCTCGGTACTGCGGCCTGGTACGAAGAGGAGGCCAAGGACATCGAGTTTCCGTTCCCGAAGCTGTTCGGTCGGCTCGGCGACGAATACGACGCGCGCTACGGACTCAAGGACGAGCACCTCGCCGAGATCAGCACCATCAACTACGCGAATGCAAAACTGAACCCGAACGCCCAGACGCGCACCTGGTACATGAACAAGGAACACGCCCTGTGCCGGACCGATGACAACCCGGCCGTCGGTGGACGGATTCGGATTGCGGACTGTTCCCAGGTGACCGACGGAGCGGTCTGCGTGTTTCTCGCTTCGCGGGAATACGCCGAGCAGTGGGCCCGCGGGCAGGGCAAGAAGCTCGAGGATATTCCGCGCATCAAGGGCTGGGGACACAACACGGCGCGGCTCCGGTTCACGGACAAGGTCGCCGAGAGCCGCGAGGAGCGTTACGTGCTGCCCCACGTGAGGAGCACGATCACCTCGGCGATGCAGCGGGCCGGGATTGCGGACGTCAGCGGAATCGACGGCATCGAGACCCACGATTGCTTTACGACGTCCGAGTACATGGCGATCGATCACTTCGGGATCACCGATCCCGGCGAGAGCTGGAAGGCTGTCGAAGAGGGTTGGCTCGAAATCGACGGGAAGCACCCCATCAATCCGAGCGGTGGACTCATCGGTGCCGGGCATCCGGTGGGGGCCACGGGCGTGCGGCAGTTGCTCGACGCGACCCTCCAGGTCACGGGCGAAGCCGGGAACTACCAGGTGGAAGGCGCGCGCAACTTCCAGACGCTCAATATCGGGGGCAGCGGCACCACGAGTGTGAGCTTCGTGGTCGGTCGCTGACGCCGGACCGCCGTTACGCTTTACCCGGGGCCGTGGCGGGCCCGGGCTGCGTCGTCGGGCACTGAATCCACGAGATCCTCGGTTCTCCGGACCGTTCGTCATATACTGGGCCTCGAGTCAGCCCGATGCCGGACGATGCCCTTGCAACCCTTGGCCTTCCCCCGATCGACCAGGTCGGGTTCGTGGTGCGGTCGCTCGAAGAGGCCGAGGCGCGCTACGGCGCCCTGTTCGGGCCGTGGACCCGCATGGATGGGTCGGTCGACGGTGCCACCTACCGGGGAGATGTCGCCGACGTAAAGCTTGCGCTGTTGTTCGGTCGTTCGGGCGATCTCGAGATCGAGTTCATCGAGTGGCAGGGCGGGGCGAGCCCGCACCGGGAGTTCATCGAACAAGGCCGGGAGGGCATGCACCACCTGCGCTATCGCGTCGAGGACACCGACGCCTGGATCGAGCGCCTGGCCACGGTGGGGTACACGCCCATCTGGTACAAGCAATTCTCCGAAGACATCGTGTTTGCCTACCTGGAGCGCGCGGGCGATCCGCTCCTGCTCGAACTCCTGCAGATGCCATGAGCCCCGGCGAAAAGATCCGCATCGACGATCTGCGGGATCCGGTTCTCAACCCTGCCCAGAAGGCGGCGCTCGCCTTCGGCGAGAACAACCCGGTCGAACTCAGCGTGGACGCCGTGCTCACCGCAGCCGTCGAGCGCACGGGCCTGGAGGATTTTGGCCCGGACGATTTTCGCGAGCGCCTCGCGCTCTGGCTGTCGGAGACGGACGAAAACCCGGAGCGCACTGCGCTGGGCCGATTTTCCCTCTACAACGATTGTGTCCGCGCCGCCTCGAACCGGCTCTGGATCCGTGACCTCCTGGAACGGCACCCCGAGATCCACGAACAGGAGATCGAGCGCCCGATCATCGTGGTCGGCCTCCCGCGATCGGGAACCACGCACCTCGTGAATCTCATCGCCGCAGACCAGCGATTGCGCTCGATGCCTCTCTGGGAAGGCCAGCAGCCCGTGCCGGATCCTCGGGAAGCACCCGGGCCGGACGGCGTGGACCCGCGCTACGCGCGCTCGGCCGTGGCCTGGGAGGGCTTCCGGACGAGTTCGCCGCTGATTGCGGTCATGCACCCGATGAACCCGGACCACATTCACGAGGAACTGGAACTCCAGCTCCCCGACTTCACCAGCTACAACCAGGAATGGGTCACGCGGGCGCCGCGCTGGCGCGACTACTACCTCGCCCACGACCAGACGCCGCACTACGTCTACCTCCGGACCGTTCTCAAGATCCTGCAGTGGTATCGGCCGAGGGAGCGCTGGGTCCTGAAGTCTCCACAGCACCTCGAGCAATTGGGACCCCTGCTCGCCGCGTTTCCCGACGCCACCATTGTCATGACCCACCGCGACCCGGTCTCGGTCATCCAGTCGTCGGCCACGATGCTCGCCTACGGCGCGCGCATGAACTACACCCGGCCCCGCCCGGAATGGTATTTCGAATATTGGAGCGACCGCATCCGCCGCTTGCTCGAGGCGTCAGTTCGCGACCGCGCGCTGCTGCCTGCCGATCGAACCATCGATGTCCTCTTCCACGAGTTCATGGCCGATGACATGGCGATGGTCGAGCGGATCTACGAAGTCGCGCAGCTCCCCATGACGAACACCGCACGGGCCCAGATCCAGGCCTACCTGGCGGACCACCAGCGGGGGCAGTCGGGGCAGGTCGTGTACGACGTGCGCAAGGACTTTGGCGCCGACCCCAGCGAAGTGCGTGCGCCCTTCGATTTCTACCGGGATCGCTTCCCTGTGAGGGTGGAAGTCACATGAGGGCCTCGGGCGGCCAATGAAGGCATGGAGGGGGCTGGGGCTTGCGCTGGCGGGTCTCGTCGGTGCCGGCGTGCTGCTGCTCTGGGTACTGGGACGCGGGACCTTCGGCGGGTTCGACAGCGAAGTCAAAATTCCAGCCGCTGGACCGCGCCCTGCGGAAGCAGTGACCGATGCCGAGCGACGTGTCGCAAAGGCGGCTGAGGCGATCGGAGTTGCGGCTCCGGCCCGCCAGATCCTGTTCGGGGACCTTCACGTCCATTCGACGATTTCGTTCGACGCCTTCATGCTCAATCTCCCGGCGATGGGAGGCGAGGGGGCCCACACGCTCGCCGATGCCTGCGACTTCGCCCGGCACTGCGCGGGGCTGGACTTCTGGTCGATCAACGACCACGCCGCGAACATCCTGCCCGAGGACTGGACGAACACCATCGAGGCGATCCGGCACTGCAACGCCATTGCCGGCGACCCCCTGGACCCCGACACCGTCGCGTTCCTGGGCTGGGAGTGGACCCAAGCGGGCCTCACGCCCGATACCCACTACGGGCACAAGAATGTCGTCCTCGCCCACACCGACGACGCCCGCATCCCGACCCGTCCGATCGCGGCGAACGCGGGGGGTGTGGCGGCGCACCCGCCGCCGGTGCTGGCGCGGGGAGCGCTCGCGCTGCAGGGAGGGCGTTACCACGACATGGCGCGCCGCTGGACGGCGATCACGGAAATGGACCGCTGTCCGGAGGGCGATGGCCGCGAACTTCCGGCGGACTGCATCGAAATCGCGCCGACGCCGGACGGCCTGTTCCGCAAACTCGACGCGTGGGGGCACGACGCGCTGGTCATTCCCCATGGAACGGCGTGGGGCATCTATACCCCGCCGGGCTCGAGCTGGGACAAGCAACTGCGCGGTGCGATGCACGACCCCGAGCGTCAGACCCTGATCGAGGTCTACTCGGGTCACGGCGATGCGGAGGTCTACCGCGACTGGGCGCCGGTCGTGCTGGATGCGGACGGGCGCGCCCGGTGCCCGGAAGCACAGCCCGACTACGTCCCCATGTGCCGGCGCGCCGG
>JAYZFQ010000093.1:0-57669 GCA_036336695.1 Myxococcota bacterium | reverse complement strand
GGGTGTACGTTCGCGCCCCCGGTCACGATCATGTCGGTCTTGCGATCGGTGAAGTAGAGGTAGCCCTCGGCGTCGAGATATCCGAGGTCGCCGAGCGTCTCCCAGCCGTCGTGTGTCGCGGTCGCATCGGCCCCGATGTAGCGATAGCTGGTTCCCGGACCCCGTGCGGGCATCATGTAGATTTCGCCCACGACGCCGGGGGGACAGTCCTTTCTCTCGCGATCGAGTACGCGGATCTTGCGTCCTTCGGTGGGTTTGCCGACGGAGCCGGGGTGTGCGAGCCACTCGACTCCCGAGATCTGCGTGCCCGCGGTGCGCTCCGAGCCCCCGTAGGCCTCCCAGACGCGCTCCGGTCCGAGCCAGTCGATCCACGCGCGTTTGAGCCACGCGGGACACGGCGCCCCGGTGCACATCGCGCGCTCCAGGGACGCCAGGTCGTAGCGCGTGCGCTCTTCGGCGGGAAGCCGCCAGATGCGCTGCATCATGGTCGGAACGAAGAGCGCCCAGTCCACCCGGTGCCGCTCGATCAGCGCCAGGGATTCCGCCGCGTCGAACCGGGTCATCACGACGGCCGTGCCCCCGGAGTGCAGGCACTGCCACGCCGTGAGGAAGGGACCCGCGTGGTAGAGCGGTCCGGCAACGAGGGTCACGCCGCCGACCCGCATGCCGTTGGCCGCGACTTCCGGGTCGACTTCTCCGGGAGAGAGGTCGAGGATCAGTTTGGGGCGACCGGTGCTGCCGCCCGACGCCATGCAGCGCACGTGGATCGGCGTGACATCGGGAAGCGGGTCCGTCGGGTGCTTCGCAGCGGGCGCGAAGCCCGGGGCGACGCTCGGCCGAGCACCGTACTCGCCTGGCGTGACTCCGACGACGAGCGCCGGATCGGCGAGCTCGACGATGGCGTGCCGTTCGATCCCGGGGAGCGCCGCCGAGATCGGTTGGGGCGTGGCGCCGAGCTTCCAGGTTGCGGCGGTGGCTTCCAGGAATTCGGGTCCGTTGGGAAGCGCGATCGTCACCAGGCGTCCCGGGCCCACCCCCCGCTCGGCGTAGGCGCGGGCGAGCCGGTTGGCGCGGCCCTCGAACTGGGTCCGGGTGAGCCGGGTGTCGCCGTGGACGATGGCGACCCGGTTCGGCTCGCGCTCGGCAAGCCACGTGAGCGCGCGACCGGTGGAGAGGGTGGGCATCGGCGTTCGGAAGAAAAGCCTTGCGGTTTCAGAGGCTTGCGGGTGAAACTCCCGGCGCGGGGCGGCCCCGCCACGTTTACAGAAACGGAACGTATCGTTATTATAATGCGTCCGGAGGCTCCATGGACAAGCGGATGACCCCCGCCGAGGTGGTTGCCGAGCTTCGAGACGGCATGACGATCGGCATCGGGGGCTGGGGTTCGCGGCGAAAGCCCATGGCGCTCGTGCGGGAGATCCTGCGTTCCCCCCTGACCGACCTGACGGTCGTCAGCTACGGCGGACCCGACATCGGCCTGCTGTGCAAGTACGGGAAGGTCAAGAAGCTGATCTACGGGTTCGTTTCCCTGGATTCGATTCCCCTGGAACCCCACTTCCGCCAGGCACGCCAGGCCGGCGCCTTCCAGGCCGCGGAACTGGACGAGGGCATGCTCCAGTGGGGACTCCGCGCTGCGGCCTACCGGCTCCCGTTCCTGCCGACCCGTGCCGGACTCGGGTCCGATGTGATGCGGATCAACCCGGACCTGCGCCTCGTCCGCTCGCCCTACGACGACGGCGAGGAACTCGTCGCCATGCCGGCCCTCGAACTCGACGCGGCGCTGATCCACATGAATCGCGCCGACGCCCGGGGCAACGGGCAGTTCCTGGGGCCGGATCTCTATTTCGACGACTTGTTCTGCCTCGCGGCGAAGCGCCGCTTCATGTCCTGCGAGCAACTCGTTCCGACGACGACGCTCCAGAAGGAGGGGAGCCTCCACACCCTCCGCATCAATCGCACGATGGTGGACGGCGTGATCGAGACACCCCGCGGCGCCCACTTCACGGAATGTACGCCGGACTACGACCGCGACGAGCGGTTCCAGAAGGAATACGCCGCGACGGCGAAGGATCCCGAGGCGTGGGAGGCCTTCAAGGTCCAGTACCTGGACGTTCCCGAGGAGGAGTACCAGGCCGCAGTGAAGGAGCGAAGCCGTGGCTGAGTACACGCGGGCTGACGTGTGCGCCGTTGCCGTGGCCGAGGCCTTCCGCGGAGACGGAGAGATCCTGGCGAGTTCTTTCGGCAGCGTTCCCGCGGTGGGTGCGCGGTTGGCCAAGGCGACCTTCGAACCGGAACTGTTGATGACGGACGGGACGGCCACGCTCCTCGAGGAGCCGCTGCCCGTGAGCGGTCCGGGGGCGGAGCCGGTGGCCGAGTCCTGGATGCCCTTTCGCAGCGTCTTCGAACTGCTGTGGAATGGAAGACGGCACGTCGTGATGGTGGCGAGCCAGATCGACCAGTATGGCAACCAGAACTTCGCTTGCATCGGCCCCCATGAAAAGCCGAAGGCGCAGCTGCTCGGTATGCGCGGCGCGCCGGGCAACACCCTGTGCCACAAGACGAGCTATTGGGTTCCCAACCACTCGACGCGCACCTTCGTCGAGGAAGTCGACTGCGTTTCGGGAGTCGGCAACGACCGGGCGGAGAAGCTCGGCCCGGCTGCCCGGTTCCATTCGCTGCGGCGTGTGATTTCGAACCTCGGCGTATTCGACTTCGAGACCCCGGACCGGCGGATGCGTCTGCGATCGGTACACCCCGGCGTGAGCGTCGACGAAATTCGCGAGCAGACGGGTTTCGAGCTCGTCGTCGAAGGGGACGTGCCCGAATCGCGCGTGCCCAGCGACGAAGAATTGCGATGGATTCGCGAAGCGATCGACCCCGAAGGCTTCGCAAGAAACGAAGTCCCGGGCTGAAGCGCCCACGGCGTTCCCGGACGGAAGGACCCCCCCACGTGCCTCGCGCACTCAAGACGCGTGTCTGCGAACTCCTCGACGCTCCCTACCCGATCCTCCAGACGGGAATGGGCTGGGTGGCGACGCCGGAACTGACGGCGGCTGCCTGCAACGCCGGCGCCTTCGGTTTTCTCGCCGCGGCGACGATCCCGCCGGAAGCGGTCGAAGCGGAGATCCTGCGCGTCAAGGCGCTGACGGACCGTCCCTTCGGCGTGAACTTCCTCATGGATGCGCCGGGCGCGGATGTGATTTCCGAGGCCATCATTCGGCAGGGCGTGAAAGCGGCGGGTTACAACCGGGCGCCGAGCGCCGACCTGATCCAGCAGCTCAAGGACGCCGGCGTCGTCTGTGTGCCCACCTGCGGCGCGGTCAAGCACGCTGTGAAGGCCGAAAAGCTCGGCGCAGACATCATCATCGTCCAGGGCGGCGAGGGTGGGGGACACACCGGAAGCACGCCGACCTCCCTGCTCGTATCGGCCTGCGTCGACGCAGTGTCGGTGCCGGTCGTGGCTGCTGGAGGCTTCCGGGACGGTCGCGGTCTCGTCGCAGCCCTGGCCTTCGGCGCCGAGGGAATCGCGATGGGCACGCGCTTTTTGCTCACCGCTGAGAGTCCCGTGCCCGAGGTCACGACCGACCGGTACCTCGCGGCGTCCGTCGACGAGGTGATCCGGACCACCCAGGTGGACGGGCTGCCCCAGCGCGTCGTAATGAACGAGTTCGTGCGAGAACTGGAAGGCAAGGGCGCGGTGGCGCGCTTGTGGCTCGCCTTTCGCTGTGCCATCGAGTTGCGGCGGGTGACGGGCGCTTCGATTCCCGACCTGTTGCGCTCCGGTCTCGCGATGCGGAAGAACCAGCGGCTCACCCGGGCCCAGATGCTCCTGGCGGCCAACGCGCCCATCCTGACGAAGCGCGCCATGGTCGATGGAGATCCGGTGAAGGGCTACCTGCCCAGCGGCAGCGTCGCCGGAATGATCGACGATCGCCCCACCTGCGAGGTGCTCGTGGGTCGCATCGTCGAGGAAGCCGAACGCACGTTGAAGGCGCTCGGAGTCTGAGGAGACCATGGCCATCGACGCAAGCGCCCAGGATGGCATCGCCGAGATCGTCATCAACAATCCCCCGGTCAATGCGCTGAACAGCGAGGACTGGTTCGTCTTCGCCGATGCCGTGAAGAGCTTCGGTTCTCGTGCCGACGTGAATTGCGTCGTCATCCGTGCCGAGGGTCGCGGTTTCCAGGCCGGCGTGGACATCAAGGAACTCGCCGAGGACGGCACGAAGATCGTCGCGGCCAGCCGCGGCTGCTACGACACGTTCGCTGCGGTCTACGACTGCCCGGTTCCCGTGATCTCCGCGGTGCACGGCTACTGCATCGGTGGCGGACTCGGAGTCGCCGGGAACTCGGACATCGTGATTGCCTCGGACGACGCGACCTTCGCCCTGACCGAAATCGATCGGGGAGCCCTCGGTGCCGCCACCCACGTGATGCGGATGTTCGGGATTCAGAAGGCGCGGCGCATGCTCTATACCGGGGAAGCAATCGACGCCCAGGAAGCGTACCGCCTGGGTGGCGTCGAGTCGGTCGTGCCGCGCGACGACCTCCGCGAGGCCGCCTTCGATCTCGCCCGGAACATTGCGGGGAAGAGCGGCAAGGCGCTGCGCCTGGCCAAGTGGTCGCTCAACGGGATCGAGTTGCTCGATCCGAAGGACAGCTATCGCTTCGAGCAGGGTTTCACTTTCGAACTCTACACTTCGGAAGACTCCCAGGAAGCACGGGACGCTTTCGTCGAGAAGCGCGACGCGGAGTTCGAAAAGGGCAACGGCTGATGGACCTCGTCTACACGGCGGACCAGGATGCTTTCCGCAAGGAGGCGCGCGTCTGGCTCGAGGCGAATGTCCCCGAGCAACCCCTCGCGAGTTTCGATACCGCGGAAGGCTTCGAAGCCCACCGGGATTGGGAGTCCAGGCTCCACGCGGGCGGTTGGGCCATGGTGCCCTGGCCGGTGGAGTACGGCGGCCGCGGCGCGAACCTGCTCGAGTGGCTGATCTTCGAAGAGGAGTACTACCGCGCGCGTGCCCCCGGGCGGGTGAACCAGAACGGCATCTTCCTGCTCGGCCCCACGATCATGGAGTACGGGACCGCGGCGCAGAAGGCGCGCTTCCTGCCGGAAATGGCCTCGAGCCGGGAAGTCTGGGCACAGGGCTGGAGCGAGCCGAACGCGGGCAGCGACATGGCGAACATCCAGACCACCGCCATCCGGGACGGGGACGAGTTCGTCATCAACGGCCAGAAGACCTGGGCCAGCCGCGGCGCCTATGCCCACTGGCTGTTCGGCTTGTTCCGCACCGAGCCCGATTCGGAGCGGCACAAGGGCCTCTCCTTCATTCTCTGCCCCCTCGATGCGCCGGGCATCACCGTGCGTCCGATCGAAAAGCTGAACCACAAGGCCGCCTTCGCCGAGGTCTTCTTCGACGACGCGCGCGTGTCCGCCGAGAACCTCCTCGGTGAAGAGGGCGCGGGGTGGAGCGTCGCCATGTCGACGGCCGGGTTCGAGCGCGGGCTCATGTTGCGCAGTCCGGCCCGTTTCCAGGAAACCGCGGCGCGGTTGGTGGGCCTGTATCGCGACCACGCTTCCGACTGTGACCCCGGCCTGCGGCGCCGCGTGGCGGATTGCTGGATGCGCGCCGAGGCGTACACCCTCGAGACCTACCGCACGGTGTCGCGCCTGCTGCAGGGCGGAAAGATCGGGGCCGAAGCATCGCTGAACAAGATCTTCTGGTCGGAGCTCGACGTCGAGATGCACGAGGTCGCCCTCGAGATCCTCGGCTGGCGCGCGGAACTCCTGCCCGTTGCCTCCGAGGCTGCCGGCGTCGGCGAATGGCTCGACGGTTACATCTTCGCCCTGGCCGGACCCATCTACGCCGGCACCAACGAAATCCAGCGCAACGTCATCGCCGAGCGGGTCCTCGGCCTGCCGAGGAAGTAGTCGTGCGCTTTTCCTTCGACGAAGATCAGCTTCTGTTCCAGGATTCGTTGCGCGAGTTCCTTGCCAACGAGTGCACGCCTGATGCCATCCGCGCCGGCTGGGAACAGGGCCGGAGCCACTCGCCGGAACTCTGGGCGCAACTCGCCGAACTGGGGGTGACGGGCCTGCTCGTTCCCGAGGCCCACGAGGGGCTGGGAATGAGCGAGGTTGCCTCGGTGCTTCTCTTCGAGGAGGCCGGCCGGGCAGCCCTGCCCGAGCCCGTCGTTTCCACCGTCGCAGTCGCGGCCCCCCTGCTGGCGGACCTCGCCGAAGGTGAGCTTGCCGGTGCCTGGCTGCCGCGGATCGGTTCCGGAGACGCAATCGTTGCGGTGGGACACGAGGTCTCTCCACTCGTCGTGGATGCGGACCTGGCGCACTTGTTCCTGCTCCAGCGTGGTGATGCGGTTCACGCGGTGGCCCCGGACGACTGCACGGCGGTCGAGCAGCCCGCCAACGACCCTTCCCGACGCCTGTTCGCTGTCGACTTCTCGCCGTCGGAAACGACCTGCGTTGCCGATGGAGAGGCGGGCCGCGCGCTCTGGAACGCGGCGCTCGATCGAGGCGCGCTGGCCTGCGCGGCACAGCTTCTCGGCGTCACGGACAAGTTGATCACGCTCGCGTCGGAATACGCGGAGCAGCGCCACCAGTTCGGAAAACCCATCGGTTCCTTCCAGGCCGTGAAGCACATGCTCGCGGACTGCAAGGTGAAACTCGAGTACGCGCGCCCGCTGGTGCACCGGGCTGCCCACTCCGTGGCCCATGGCGTCTTGGACCGGGCTCTCCACGTTTCGATGGCGAAGGTGGCCGCCGCGGACGCGGCGGGTTTCACCGCCGGGAGAGCCCTGCAGGTCCACGGGGCGATCGGTTACACCTGGGAGCAGGATCTTCACATCTGGATGCGCCGTGCCTGGTCCTTCGAGCAGGCGTGGGGCCGGAACGACTTTCACCGGCGCCGGGTCGAAGCGGCGATCCTTTCCGACGGCGCCCGTCTCGGGCCCGGAGAGACTTTTCGAGGAGGATGACGAGATGGCCGAAGCCTATTTGATCGATGCAGTTCGCACCCCGGTGGGAAAGCGCGGCGGAGGCCTTGCCAGCGTGCATTCCGCCGATCTCGGCGCCCATGTCCTGAAGGCGCTGGTGGAGCGCACGGGAGTCGATCCGGGTGCCGTGGAAGACGTGATCTTCGGTTGCTGCGATGCGATCGGGTCCCAGGCGGGCGATATCGCGCGGACGGCCTGGCTCGCCGCCGACCTGCCGCTCCACGTTCCCGGCGTAACCATCGACCGCCAGTGCGGGTCTTCCCAACAGTCGGTGCACTTCGCCAGCCAGGCGGTGATGAGCGGGACCAGCGACCTGGTCGTGGCGGGCGGGGTCCAGAACATGAGCACGATCCCGATTTCCTACGCCATGACCTGTGCGGAGCCCCTGGGCATCGACAGTCCCTTTTCCGGTTCGAAGGGTTGGGTCGAGCGTTACGGAGACCAGGAGGTTTCCCAGTTCCGCGGGGCGGAGATGATCGCCGAAAAATGGGACATCTCGCGTCGCGACATGGAAGAGTTCGCCCTCGAAAGCCACGAGCGCGCGCTTCGTGCCATCGACGAGGGGCGCTTCGACAACGAGATCGTTCCCTACGGCGACGTCACGACCGACGAGGGTCCGCGTCGCGGCACGAGCTTGGAAAAGATGGCGAGCCTCCAGCCCCTGGAGGAGGGTGGGCGGCTGACCGCCGCCCTTGCCAGTCAGATCTCGGACGGGGCGACGGCAACGCTCGTTGCTTCCGAGCAGGCCGTGAAGGATCACGGGCTTTCGCCCCGGGCGCGGGTGCACCACCTGAGCGTGCGCGCCGACGACCCGATCTACATGCTCACTGCCCCCATCCCCGCCACGAAGCACGCCCTCGAAAAGACGGGGATGAAGCCCGAGGACATCGACCTCGTCGAGATCAACGAAGCCTTCGCGTCCGTCGTCCTGGCGTGGCAGAAGGAGACCGGGTGGGATCTCGACAAGGTGAACGTGAACGGCGGGGCGATCGCCCTCGGCCACCCCATTGGCGCCACGGGAACTCGCCTGATGGCGACACTGCTGAACGAACTGGAACGAACCGGCGGGCGCTACGGCATGCAGACCATGTGTGAGGGCGGCGGCCAGGCCAACGTCACCATCATCGAGAGGCTTTGAGCGAAATGGGAATCTGCGACGGAAGAGTGGTCATCGTGACCGGCGCGGGCCGTGGGATCGGCAAGGAGCACGCCCTGGCGTTCGCCCGGGAGGGCGCGCGTGTTGTCGTCAACGACATCGGTGTCGAACTCGACGGTAGCGGGGGCGGTTCCGGGCCGGCGGGCGAAGTGGTCGAAGAGATCCGTTCGAATGGCGGAGAAGCGATCGCGAACGGCGCCGACGTGGCCGACTGGGAGCAGACGGGCCAACTCGTCCAGCAGGCACTTGAAAGCTTCGGTCGTCTGGATGCCGTCGTGAACAATGCGGGGTTCGTGCGCGACCGGATGTTCGTCTCGTGCAGCGAACAGGAATGGGACGCGGTGGTTCGCGTGCATCTCAAAGGTCATTTCTGTCTCGCGCGTCACGCTTGCGAGTACTGGCGCAACGAATCGAAGGCCGGCAATGCGGTCGACGCGCGTATCATCAACACCAGTTCCGGCGCGGGTCTCCAGGGCAGCGTCGGCCAGAGCAGCTATTCGGCGGCAAAGGCGGGAATTGCGACCCTGACGCTCAACCAGGCGGCGGAGCTCGGCCGGTACGGAATCACGGCGAACGCGATCGCTCCGTCCGCACGCACGCGCATGACCGAAGAAGTGTTCTCCGACATGATGACCAAGCCGGGAGAGGGCTTCGATGCCATGCACCCGGCCAACGTCTCTCCGCTCGTCGTGTGGCTCGGCAGCGCCGAGTCCCGGGAGGTCACGGGCTGCGTGTTCGAGCTGGCGGGAGGCGAGATCAGCATTGCCGATGGCTGGCGCGCGGGGCCGAGCGTGGACAAGGGCGGCCGCTGGGAGCCCGACGAAGTGGGCGCCGCCGTAGCGGATCTGATGGGCAAGCGGGTCCCGCCGCAGAAGGTGTACGGAACCTAGACGCAGATGCAGTTCGCCTTCAACGAAGAGCAGGAGGAATTGCGCGCCATGGCGCGGGCCTTCCTCGAAGACCATTCTTCGGGCGAGCAGGTTCGCCAGGTGATGGAGAGCGAACTCGGCTACGACCCGGACGTGTGGAAACGGATCGGTTCGGAACTCGGCTGGCCGGCCGTGATCGTTCCCGAGGAATACGGCGGACTCGGCCTCACGTGGATCGAGTTGGTTGCCCTGCTCGAGACGACGGGCGAGGCGCTGCTTTGCTCGCCGTTCTTTTCCACGGTGTGCCTGGGCGGTGCCGCGCTCCTGGCCGGGGGCAGCGACGCGCAGAAGCGGGAATACCTGCCCGGGCTCGCCGAGGGCCGCGTGCGCGCGACGCTCGCCGTTGCGGAACCCAGCGGACGCTGGGACGCGGCGGGGATCGAAACCGTCGCTCGACGGGACGGCGACGAATTCGTGCTCACGGGTTCCAAGCGCTACGTACCGGATGGACACTGCGCGGATCTGTTCGTGCTCGCCGCGCGCTGCGAAGGCAGCACGGGAGAAGAGGGGATCGGTCTCTTCCTGGTGCCCGCCGACGCGGCCGGCCTGGAGGTCTCTCCCCTGGCGACGATGGACCAGACCCGGCGCCAGGCGCGTCTCTCGCTCCGGGACGTTCGCGTGGCCGTTGCGGCGGTGCTGGGCGATCCCACGGGCGGGTGGCCCGCCCTGCGGAAGACCCTCGACCTTGCTGCGGTGGGCATGGCGGCCGAGCAGGTGGGTGGTGCCCAGCGCTGCCTGGACCTGTCCGTTGCCTACGCGAAGGAGCGCGTTCAGTTCGGGCGGGCGATCGGTTCGTTCCAGGCGATCAAGCACAAGTGCGCCGACATGATGATGGCGGTGGAGTCCGCGCGGTCCGCCGCCTACTACGCGGCATGCGTCGCTGCCGAAGACTCTTCGGCGCTGCCTGTGGCGGCTTCCACGGCGAAGGCGGTGTGCTCGGACGCCTTCTTCCAGTGTGCCGCGGAGTCGATCCAGATCTTCGGGGGGGTCGGATTCACCTGGGAATACGATCCGCACCTCTACTTCAAGCGGGCGAAGTCGACGGAAGTGATGCTGGGCGGTCCGGACTGGCACCGCGAACGTGTCGCTCAGCTGGTATTCGACGCATGAGCGATCCCCTGGATCTGAGTGGACGCACCGTCATCGTCACCGGCGGGAGCCGGGGCGTGGGTCGGGGCATTGCGACGCGCTTTCTCGAGTTCGGCGCGGACGTGGTCATCTGTGGCCGCAACGAACCCGACGAACTGCCCAGCGGGAAAGGTCGTGCCGCGGTGTTCACGGCCGCCGACGTGCGCGAGGTGGAGCAGATCGAGCAGGTGATCGCCTTCACGCGGGAGCGCTTTGGGCGCCTGGATGTCCTCGTGAACAACGCCGGCGGCGCGCCCGAGGCGGCGGCGGCGACGGCGTCTCCGCGCTTTCACGAATCGATCCTGCGGCTCAACCTGATTGCACCGATCCACTTCGCCCAGCAGGCGAACGCAGTGATGCAGGATCAGCCCGAAGGGGGCGTCATCATCAACATCTCGAGCATCTCGGCGATCCGTCCGTCGCCGGGCACGGCGGTATACAGCGCGGCGAAGGCCGGGATCCTGCAGCTGACCCGTTCGCTGGCCGTCGAGTGGGCGCCCAAGGTACGCGTGGTCGCGGTGACGGCGGGGATGATCGAAACCGAACTTTCCGAACTCCACTACGGCGATGCGGACGGCGTGGCCGCCATCGGCAAGACGGTTCCCCTCGGCCGCCTCGGCCAACCGGGCGACGTGGGCGACGTCTGCGTATTCCTCGCCTCGCCCCTGGCGAGCTACGTGAGCGGCTCCAGCTTGCTGATGGACGGCGGCGGGGAGGCCCCCGCCTTCCTGGCCGCGGCCAATCGCGACAGCGACTGAGCGCCACGGTCGCGCGCTGTGTCGTAGGGGTGTGCCGGCCTCAGCTCACCTTCGCGGCCCAGGACATGCACCACCCGGCTTCGCCGACGACGCCGTTCACGAAGAGCTGGCACTTGCCCGTGCCGCCTTCACCGGCGGTATAGAGCTGGCAGTTCCCGCAGTTCTGGTCGGCCTTCGGGGACTTGGCAACGTACTGGAGCGCCGTGACCATCGGCTGATTGGCCGGAATGTCGGTGATGAGTTCTGCGGCTTGCGCTGTTCTCGCGGTGAGCAGCGCGCCAGGCAGGAGTGCCGCGGTCGTGAGACCGGCGAAGACGAACTCCCGCCGGTGCATCGATGTCCTGGAATCGTCCTTCATTTCGCTCTCCAAGTTGGTGGCCCCACCGGGTATCGGATTGCCGGGGTGCTCACTGGGGTCGGGCGCGAAGCATAGCTTGGCTCGGCGGCGCGTCACGTCTGCATTGGACGCGCGCGGCCGTTTCGTATTCGGCGGTGCGGTCGCTTTTTTTGGCGCCTGCTTCCCTCGGGGGGAATCGGGCCGGCGTGCTTCGAGAATCCGCTAGCGTTGTCGCCATGCCGAATTCCCGAGTCATGGTCTTTGGGTTGCTCGCGCTGACCCTGGCCTGTGCGGGTTCCGAACCCCCGCCCACGCCGGATCCGACGTCGCTGCGGGATTCGCCCGCGGGACCCGTCGAGGGTTTCGCGTCTCCCCTGGCCGATGCCCACGCCTGGCTCGGAATCCCCTTCGCGCAGCCGCCGGTGGGTGCGCTGCGGTGGCGTGCGCCCCAACCGCTCGCGCCCTGGTCCGATCCCTTCCAGGCGCTGACCTACGGGACGCCGTGCACGCAATACGACCCGCTTGCGGATCCCGACGACGCTCCGGCGGACGTCGCGCTCCACGGGGGAGAGGATTGCCTCACGCTCGATATCTACGCGCCGCGCTGGACTCCCGAGGAGGTGCCGTCGGGCCTGTTGCGCCTGCCGGTCATGGTCTGGATCCATGGAGGTGGCAATAGCCAGGGGGAGGCGTCGCTGTATGACGGTGCCACTCTGGCGGCTACCCGCGACGTCATCGTCGTCGCGGTGCAGTACCGGCTCGGTGCCTTTGGTTGGTTCGGACACCGGGCGCTGGGCGGCCCGGGGACCACCGCGGAAGACCGCTCGGGAAATTACGGGACTCTCGACCAGGTCCGGGCCCTTGCGTGGGTTCGCGACAACATCGAGGCGTTCGGCGGTGACCCGGACCGGGTCACGATTTTTGGAGAGTCTGCCGGCGGGAGCAACGTGTTTGCGCTGCTGCGCTCGCCGCGCGCGAAAGGCCTCTTCCAGCGGGCGATCGCGCAGAGCGGGACCGTACGGGGCAAGACCCTTGCCGAGGCGGAGAACCTCGTCGACGACCCCGAGCCCGGGAGTTCCTTGAGTTCCTCGGAGGTGCTCTTGAAGATCCTCCAGCGCGACGGGCGCGCCGGCGACCGTGCCGCCGCGCAGGAGGCGGCGGCGGCCATGTCCGACGCGGAGGTCGCCGAACTGCTCCGCGCCCAATCCGCCCGGGAGCTGATCACGAGTTACGAGGTGGGTTTTGCGGGGGGGATGTACGACTCGCCGAAACTTCTCCGGGACGGGCATGTGATCTCCGAGCAGGAGCCCCTCGAAGCTTTCGCGAGCGGCAACTACAACCGGGTGCCCGTAATTGCCGGAACGAACCGGGACGAAGTGAAACTCTTCATGTTGATGGGATCACCCCACCTGCGCCGCGTCATGAACGTCCCGGTGGGGATGAAGAACGCACGCATGTACGAAGTCACCGCGTACTACCCGAGCCTGATGTGGAAGGCCTTGGGTGCCGACGAACCGCTCAGTGCCATGCGGCGCATCCAGGGTCCCACGGTGTACGGCTATCGCTTCGACTGGGACGGGGAGCGCGAGCCGCTCTGGCTGGACCTGCGAACCTGGCTCGGGGCGGGCCACGCGATGGAGATTCCCTTCGTGTTCGGTCGTCTTTCCTTCGGGCCTGCTACTTCGCTCGTCTTCGATCCCGATCGGCGCGAGGCGGACGAGGCGCTTTCCCGGGCGATGACTTCGTACTGGACCCAGTTCGCCTACGCGGGATCTCCCGGGCGCGGACGCGAGGGCGATTTGCCTTTCTGGGAGCCGTGGAGCCTTCGCGGCGGAAGTTTTCTCGTCTTCGACACTCCCGACGAAGGCGGCATCCACATGTCGCAAGACACGGTGACGCGAGATTCCGTGGTGGCGGCGGTGGCCACCGACCCACGGCTGGAAAGTACGGAAGAGCGCTGCGAAGTCTACGCGCTTCTTGCCGAACGCAGTTCCGGCTTGAGCGCCGAGGAATACGCAGCGATCGAGGGTGGGAACTGTCCGACGCTTTCTGGCGACTGATCAGGCCGGGTAGTAGCGGCTGATCGTATCCACCACGCAGGCGGGCCGTTCGCCCCCCTCGATCTCGATGGCGATCCGCACCTTCGCCTGGACGGCGCCATCCTTCGTGTCTTCCACGGCCACGATTTCCGCAGTCCCCCGGAGTCTCGAGCCGACCGGCACAGGGGAGGGGAAGCGCAGGCGGTCGGTGCCGTAATTGATGCCCATGGAGATGCCGCGCACTTCGATGATCTCGGGCATGAAGAGGTTCACGAGAGACATCGTGAGGTAGCCGTGGGCAATCGTGGTCCCGAAGGGCCCTTGTTTTGCCCGCTCCGGGTCGACGTGGATCCACTGGTGGTCGCCCGTGGCCTCGGCGAAGAGATCGATGCGTTTCTGGTCGATCTCGAGCCAGTCGGACACGCCGAGCGGCGAGCCGACCGCTGCCTTCAATTCATCCGGGTGTTCGAAAACGGTTGCTGCCATGGTTGCTCCTACGGGTGCTGATTGCTCACGGAGACGACCTCGCCCGTCATGTAGCTCGCGTAGTCGCTTGCGAGGAAAACGATGGCGTTTGCCACTTCCCAAGGCTCGGCTGCGCGACCGAACGCCTCCTTCGCCGTGAGTTCTTCGATGAGACCGTCGGGCGTCACCTTGGACAAGAACTCGTGGATGGCGATGCTGGGCGATACGGCGTTCACGCGCACGCCCGCTTCGGCCGCTTCCATTGCGACGCAGCGGGTAAAGGCGAGTACTCCCGCTTTGGCGGCGGCGTAGTGGGATTGGCCTTCCTGGGCACGCCAGGCGAGTACCGACGCGTTGTTGACGATCGCTCCCGTGCCCCGTTCGAGCATGTGGGGCAGGAACGCGCGGGTGACACGAAACGTTCCGTTCAGGGTCACGTCCAGCACCCGTTCCCACTGTTCGTCGGTCATTTCGATGACGCGGGCGTGACCGCCCAGCCCCGCGTTGTTGACGAGCACATCGACGTGGCCGAGGGCCGAAACCGCGGTTCGGGCCAGTTCTTCGACCTGTTCGAGGTTCGTGACGTCGCAGAGGCAAGTGGCGGGTCGCGTTCCGATCCGTTCTTCGAGCTTGTCGGCCGCTTCCGAAAGTCTTCGCTCGTGAAAGTCGGAAAGCAGCACCGTGGCGCCTTCTTCAGCGCAGCGCCGCGCCGTCCAGAAGCCGATGCCGGTGCCGGCCGCCGCGGTGATCACCGCGGTCTTGCCGGCCAGGAGCGAGTTGCCCGGGGGATAGTCCGGAGCGGTCGTGCTCATCGCGGCTCCCGGGGCAGGCCCAGGGCGCGTTCGCCGATGATGTTGCGCTGCACCTGGTTGGAGCCGCCGTAGATCGTGTCCGAGCGGGTAAAGAGATACATGCGCTGGAGGCGACTCAGGGCGTAGGGGAAATCGTCTGCGATCTCGGATTCGGGTCCGAGTACGTCCATGGCCAGTTTTCCGAGAGAACGGTGCCACGTCGCCCAGTGGAGCTTGGTCACCATGGCGGCCTGGTTCGACGCCTCGCCCGAGTCCGAGAGCGTGCGCAGGGCGTTGTAGCGCTGGATTTCGAGGCCCATCCACGCGTCGGCGAGGCGTTGGCGGATCAGGGGGTCGTCGATGCTTCCGTTGCTTCGTGCCGCTTCGACGATCGCGTCGAGTTCCTGGCGGAAATTCATCTGCTGGCCGAGGGTCGACGCGCCGCGTTCGAAGGAGAGCGTGGCCATCGCCACCTTCCAGCCCTCGCCCGGTGATCCGATGATGTTGTCGGCCGCCGTGCGCGCGCCGTCGAAAAAGGTTTCGAAGAACTCGGCGTCGCCGGTCATCTGCACGATGGGCCGCACCTCGACGCCGGGTTGCCGCATCGGTACCAGGAGATAGGCGAGCCCCTTGTGTCGCTCGGATTCCGGGTCCGTGCGGCACACGACGAAACTCCAGTCGGCCCACTCGGCCCAGGAGGTCCAGACTTTCTGCCCGTCGATCACCCATTCGTCGCCCTCGAGGCGGGCCTTCGTCTGCACGTTCGCCAGATCCGAGCCTGCGTTCGGCTCGGAATATCCCTGGCACCAGATCTCTTCTCCCTTGAGGATGGGGGGCAGGAGCCGACGCTTCTGTTCATCGGTTCCGAACGCGATCACCGTCGGAGCCAGCAGCGTTTCGCCGACGTGATTCACCCGGCCGGGGCCTCCCGCCCGCGCGTACTCCTCGTAGAAGATGACCTGCTGGGTGAGGGACAGGCCGCGCCCGCCCAGGTCTTCGGGCCAGCCGAGGCCAATCCAGCCGGCCTCCCCGAGTCGGCGTTCCCAGGCCTTGCGTTCCTCGATCAGGGCGCTGTCGTCCCCGGGTCCGCCGCGGCCACGCACCTCGGCGAAGTCTCCGGAAAGTTCCGTCGCCAGCCAGCCGGCGATCTCCCGGCGAAAGCTCTCGTCCTCGTCGCTGAAGCGAAGGTTCATGGGGGCTCCGGATCGGGTGTTGCCGGGGTTCGCGGCGCAGAACGCGGTGCCTATTATGATACGGTACGGCTCCCATGCAAGGCGCCAAAAGCCCCGCGTCCGAAACCACGATTCCCCGGGTCGTGCTCTCTGCCGCAGAGTGCTTCGGGGATGCGTCGGCGCTCGAAGACGGTGATCTCCGCCTCAGCTTCCGCGAACTCGCCGAAGAAGGCCTCCGCGCTGCGCGTGCCTTCATTGCGTCGGGAATCGAACCCGGCGACCGCGTGGGTGTCTGGGCTCCGAACATCGGCGAGTGGGTGGTCGCGGCGATCGGTCTCCAGGCGGCCGGCGGCGTCCTCGTCACGCTCAACACGCGGTTCAAGGGCTCCGAGGCGGCCTACGTCCTGGGCAAGAGCCGCGCGAAACTGCTCTTGACGATGACGGAATTTCTGGGCTTTGACTACGTCGGTGCCATCGTCGACGAAGATCTGCCGGATCTGGAGCGGATCGTCACGTTCCGGGGTGAAGCCGAAGGTGCGCAGACCTGGGAGACCTTCCTGGCCGAGGGCGATCAGGTCGATCCCGCGGAGGCGCGTGCCCGCGCCGAGGCGGTAGACCCCGAGGATCTCTCGGACTTCATTTTCACCAGTGGAACCACGGGGAGTCCGAAGGCGGTGATGACGGCGCATCACCAGAACGTCCGTGTATTCGCGGCGTGGAGCGAAGTCGTGGGTCTCCAGGAGGGCGACCGATACCTGGTCGCGAACCCCTTTTTCCACTCCTTCGGTTACAAGGCCGGGTGGCTTTCCGCGATCATGCGAGGCGCGACCATCGTGCCACACGCGGTCTTCGATGCCGCCGAGGTTCTCGAGCGAGTCGCGAAAGAGCGCATCAGCATGTTGCCGGGGCCCCCGACCCTCTATCAGTCGTTCCTCTCGCGTCCCGATCTCGGAGATTACGACCTCTCGACCCTGCGTCTCGCGGTCACCGGTGCCGCGGCGATTCCCGTGGAATTGATTCACCGGATGCGAGACGAGCTGGGCTTCGAAACCATCATCACCGGCTACGGTCTGACCGAAACCTGCGGAACGGTCAGCATGTGCCGATATGACGACGATCCGGAAACGATCGCCACGACCTCGGGGCGGGCGATTCCCGACGTCGAGGTCCTCTGCGTGGACGAGAACCGGGTGGAGGTTCCCCGAGGTGAACCGGGCGAGGTGATCGTCCGGGGATACAACGTGATGCGGGGTTACTTCGACGACGAGGAGGAAACCCGCAAGACCATCGACGCGGAGGGTTGGCTCCACACGGGAGACATCGCGGTGATGGACGAGCGGGGTTATCTACGCATCACCGATCGCATCAAGGACATGTTCATCAACGGTGGGTTCAATGTGTACCCGGCCGAGGTGGAGAGCCTGCTCTACGGCAGCGGCATGTTCGCGCAAGTTGCCGTGATCGGGATCCCCCACGAGCGCGCCGGCGAGGTGGGCATGGCGTTCGTCGTACCGGCACCGGGAAACGAGGTCACTGCCGAGTCTGTGATCGACTGGTGCCGGGAGCACATGGCGAACTACAAGGTGCCCCGGAGGGTCGAGATCGTTGACGCGCTGCCGATGACGCCATCCGGGAAGGTGCAGAAGTTCGAGCTCCGGGAGCGCGTGGGGCGTTCCTGACCGATGGGTTTCCGGGAAGCGGATGTCCCCATGCTCGAGGCGCACGGTCTGTGGGAGCTCGTGGAACGGCGTGCCGCCGAAACGCCGGATGGCGTCTTCGCCATGGATGACGCGGGACGGCGCATCGATTTCGCGGGCTACCGTGACACGGCGCTGCGCTGTGCCGCAGGTCTGAACGCGCTTGGGGTCACGGAAGGAACCCGTGTTTCCTGGCAGCTGCCCACGACGATCGACGCGATGATCCTGTGTGCGGCGCTGGCGCGGCTCGGGGCGGTGCAGAACCCGATTCTCCCGATCTACCGGGAGCGCGAAGTGGGTTTCGCCGTACGGCAACTGGAGTCCAGGCTCCTGGTGGTTCCGGGCGTGTTTCGCGGCTTCGACCACGCAGCGATGGCGCGCAAAGTCTCGGAGACGCTGCCCGACCTGGACGTGATTTGTATCGACGACGGACTGCCCGACGGCGACCCCGGATCACTTCCCCGGGTTGCGGATCCGGACGCGCTGCGGTGGGTGCTGTACACGTCGGGAACGACCGCGGATCCGAAGGGGGCGAAGCACACCGATGGCACGCTGCTCGCCGCCGCACGGGGCTTTGCGCAGCGTCTTCTCCTTCGCCCAGACGATCGGATTGCGCTGGTCTTTCCGCTCACTCACGTCGGCGGCATCGCCTGGTTGATGAATGGGCTTCTCGTGGGCTGTCGACAACTCGTGGTTCCGGTCTTCGATCCGAGCGAGACGATCCCCTTCCTCGCGGAACAGGGGGTCACCCAGGCGACGGCGGGTACGGTCTTTCACCAGGCCTACCTGGCCGCCCAGCGGGAGCGTCCCGACACACCGCTCTTCCCCCAGGTGCGTTGTTTTCCGGGAGGCGGCGCGCCGAAGCCCCCGCAGCTGCACTACGACGTCCGAAAGGAAATGGGTGCCCCGATCGCTTCCGGCTATGGACTCACCGAGTGCCCCGTACTCGTCATGAACGGTCCCGACGGAGCCGACGACAAGTTGGCGCACACCGAGGGTCGTCCCTGTCCGCCGGAAGCCGTCGTGCGCATCGTGGGTCTCGACGGAACCGAGCGGGGGCCCGGCGAGGAGGGGGAGATTCGAGTCAAGGCTCCCCAGCAGTGCCTCGGTTATCTCGATGCGAGCCTGGACGCGGACGCCTTCGATGGCGAGGGATTCTTTCGCACGGGGGACCTCGGCGCCCTCGATGCCGAGGGGTTCCTGACGATTACCGGGCGCCTGAAGGACGTGATCATCCGCAAGGGCGAGAACATCAGCGCGAAGGAACTGGAGGATCTCCTCTATTCCCATCCCGGGGTTGAAGACGTTGCCGTGATCGGACTGCCCGATGCGGAGACGGGAGAGCGCGCCTGCGCTGTCGTCGTTCCAGCGGATCCATCGGGTCCGGTCGCACTCTCCGAGCTTTCAGCCTTCCTGAAAGATGGCGGCTTGATGGTGCAGAAACTTCCCGAGCGCCTGGAACTGGTGTCTGAGCTTCCGCGGAATCCAACCGGGAAGGTTCTGAAGCACGAGCTTCGCAAGCGCTTCGAATGAACCTGCGGTGTTCGGCGCTCTGCTGGTCGCCGCGAGCGGCTGAAGCGCCCGGGTCGTCGAACTACTCGGATTTTCCGCCGTCGGTCCGATAGTCTCCGAACGGCGCATCGCGCTTGCTCAGGGCTTCGGTCAGCCCGGCGTTCCGGTCCGCCATGAACGCCGCGAAGGTATCCGTGTGCATCGCCAGCGCGCAGAGTTCCGTGCCCTTGCGAATCGCGCTGCGCATTCCCATTTCTTCCATCGCGCGGTGGACCGTGCGCTTGTTGATCTGCACGATATCCGTCGGAATGTTGGCAATGCGAGCCGCGATTTCGAGCACGCGGTCTTCCAGGACGTCCGCCGGAAAGGCGCGGGTCGCGAACCCGACGCGCACGGCCTCCAGGCCGGAAAGGGAGTCTCCTGTCAGCATGGTCTCCATCGCCGCGCGCATGCCCATGAGCCAAGCGTGGTACTGCATGTCGGGCGTTCCGAAGCGGACCGCCGGATAGCCGATCTGCGCGTCTTCCGCGACGTAGACCAGGTCGCAGCCCGTCGCGAGTTCCGTTGCCCCGGCGAGGCAGTAGCTGTGCACCTGGGCGACTACGGGCTTGGCGAGGTCCCAGATCCCCATCCAACCCTCGGTGACGTGCCGCGGATAGGAGCCGAGGCCGCTCGCCGTATGGTGAGCCGGAGGCTGGTCGTCCTCCATGGCAGAAGCGCTGAGGTCGTAGCCAGCGGAGAAGCAGGGTCCCGCTCCCCGAATGATGGTGACACGCACCTCCCGGTCGTCGTCGTGCTCGCGCAATGCGGCGAGAAGCTCGCGACGCAGGCGCGCATTGAGCGCGTTGCGTTTCTCCGGCCGGTTGAGGGTGATGCGCCGGATGTGGGGTGCCGGGTCGTCCACGAGAATGGTTGAATCACTCAAGAAGTCTTCCTTCCGTGTTTCTGAAAATTGAGGGGTGCGCGTGAGCGCGGGAACCGCTCCGCCCTGGAGTGTGAATTCAGCGCGGAAGCGGCACCCGTGCGATCCGGTCGCCGATGAAGCTCCCGAGCCAGAGATCGTCGCCGACCTGGAGCGCCACGGTCGCCGCGCCCATGGGTGTGCCTTCGCTATCGATGAGCAACTCGCTGTCTCCAGTTCCCGGATCGATCGCGACCACGCGGAACGCTCGCACACAACTTCCCGATTCGATGCCTGCGCAGGCGAGGGTCTCGAAGAACGTGCCGGGATGCGACGCAACGAGAAGTCGGCCGTCCTGGGACCAGGTGACGTTGTCGGGACTTTCGACCTCTGCGGCGAAGAGCGGTTCGCCGGTTTCCCTCCGGATCGCCCGAAGTTCGTCGCCCAGGTAGACATTCAGGTAGAGCACGGAGCCGTCCTCGGAGAGCTCGAGGCCGTTGGGAAACGCCGCTTCCGTCCCGGGTACGTCCGTGAAACCCGTCTCGGGCTGCCATTCGAGCACGCGACCGAGTTCACTGCCAAACGCAAGCATGCGCAGCACATGGAAAGCGGTAATGGCCGCGCCGCCGGCCGGGAACATCTGGGTGACCAGAAAACCACCGCCGGGCAGGATGGTCACGTCGTTGAAGTTGCCGCCCTCCGGGGCCGGTACGCAACCGCGCCAGCGCAGGACCGTGCCGTCGCTGGACGTCGCGACCTCGAAGAATTCGACCGATTCGCGCCCGCCGTGGTTGACGGCGAGCAGAAGCCATTCGCCTCCCGGTCCGCGCCCGATGTCGATGCCATGGGGGCTGAACGCGGCATCTGGGGGACCAGGGCACTCGGGTGCGCCCCAGTCTGTCGGTCCGGAGTCCTGGGAGTCCGTGGGAAAGAGAGGGGTCGGGCCTGTATCGCCGGGGGTGAACGAGACCAGTCCGCCGCCGCCGCTGCCGTCGAGGTGCGCGGCCTGGCTCGCGATGAGCGTCTGGCCGTCGGGTGCGAGTACGAGATCTTCCGGATTCTGGAAGCCGCAGACGACCTCCATCTCCTGTGTAGACTCGCAGCGGGTGTTCGCCTGGCCACCGCTGCATGCGGCGAGTAGCAGGCACATCCAGATCGAAGCTCGAAGCACGCCGTTCTCCTTCGGACGTTCTCGCCCAGTATACTGGCGTGCTCGGCGGGGCGGTTGAAGGCCGGTGAAGGTTTCGTCCCTCCTGGCGATTTCGGCGGGAAGTTTTGCGGTCCGATGCTGTAGGATGCCAGCCCCTGGTTGGCAGGAGTGGAGTGCGTCCATGAGAGTGACCTTCGAGTTGAGTCCCCGCGATTTGCGCTACTTCAAACGTGTGCTGCGGGAGGCGCGAGCGAACGCGCGCGAAAAGGACGAGAACGACATCACCACTGCGGCCCGGGGCCTGGTGGCGAAACTGAAGGAAGTCGATCTCTCCGACTTCGTGCGGGAGCGTGTCGGTGTCCTCGAGACGCTGGTGTCAATCTTGGAAGACCACGAATGGAACCTGGGACCCGACGACAGGCTTCGGGTTGTTGATGCGCTGGCCTACTTCGCGGAGCCGGACGACCTGATTCCCGACCGGGTGCCGGTACTCGGTTTTCTCGACGACGCGATCATGATTCAACTTGTGGCTGAAGAACTGCGCCACGATCTCGATGCGTACCGGGATTTTTGCAGTTTCCGCAAACAGCAGGAAAAGCGACTCGGTAAACGTCAGGATTCGGCGACGCGGGAGGAGTGGCTGCGCACGCGTCGCAAGCAGCTTCACCAGCGCATGCGCCGCCGCCGAAAGTCGCGGGTTGGGCAGAGCCGCGGCCGCCGAAACGCGACTCTCGCTCTCTGGTAGCCTGCCGCGTCCGGAACGTGGACGTCCGGGGTTTTCGTTACGGCGGATCTTCCAGGATGAACACCGGAATTTCCCGGTGCCTTGCCGCGCGCTGCGCATAGTCGAGATAGATCGGCGCCTGTGCGGTGATCGCTTCCCAGAGATCCGAACGCTCTTCTCCCTGGGCGAGGCGGGCAGTCACCCGCCGCCGGGCGCGGCGGATGTGAATCGTTGCCTGGGGCGTTTTGCGCAGGTTCCGCGCCCAATACGGGTCGGTCGGCATGCCGCCCCGAGATCCAACGATGGCGATCGCGTCTCCTGCGGGGAAGAACGGAAGCACGACCCGCCGCGGTTTGCCCGTTTTGGCGCCGGTGGCGGTCAGGAGCAGGGGCGCGTTGTAGGGCTGTCCCGTGGCCCGTGAAAACAGGAAATTCACCAGCGACCACCCCGACCAGCGCACGGTCTGGCGGTCGATGGCGGCGCCAAGGGGAGACACGGCGAACTGGATGACGCGTGCGCTGGAGGGCATGGGTGCCTCCGACCCCTCAACCCGCCGGGGGCTCTTCCGGGAGGGAGGGCGCCCAACTGACTCCGTTGATGTGTCCTCCACCATCCACGAAGAGGGTGTTCCCCGTCATGTAGCGTGAATCGTCCGAAGCGAGGAAGAACGCGACGCCGGCGATGTCTTCTTCCGGATCTCCCATCCGTCCCATCGGGTTCTGCTGGTTCAGCAATTCGGCGTTTTCCGGACTGGCCGCGGCAAATGCCTCGTAGGCGGCGGTCTTTGCAGCCGGGCAGATGATGTTGCAGCGAATCTGGTGTCGTCCCCATTCCCGGGCAGCGGTTCGGGTAAGGCTTCGCTGTGCCTCCTTCGCTGTGTTGTACTCGAGTGAATACATGTGGGCATTGACACCGTTGAGCGAGCAGATGCTGATGATGCTCCCTCCACCCTGTGTCTTCATCTGCGGAAAGACGGCCTGCATGGCCCAGAAACTCGACATCAGCCCCATTTCGAAGCCGTGCTTGAGATCCTCGTCGGTCTTCCACTCGAAGCGCCCCGTGTTCCCGCCTCCCCACGCATTGTTGACGAGAACGTCGACGCGGCCAAAGGCGTCGACACATGCCGCGACAGCTTGCTGGACGTCCGTCTTCCGCTTCACGTCGGCCTGAACAAAGAGTCCGGCCCCGCCGAGTTCCGAAAGTTCTTCTGCCGTGCGCTTGCCGCTCGATTCGTCGCGCTCGGCGACGACGACAGAGGCCCCTTCACGCGCATACCGGCGTGCGATTCCGCGGCCGATGCCCCCGCCGCCCCCTGTCACAATTGCTGCGCGCCCCGCGAGCCCACTCATACGAGTTCCTCCGATGTGAACATGACCGAGTTCCTCCGGTCGACGAAGTTTTCCTCATCGGCCTGCGCTTCGCCGTTGCGTTCCCAGGCCGCGATCGCGTCGAGAAAGCCCTGAACCGACGCCAGGTGGAGTTCCGACACGCTATCCGCCTTCCAACCTCCGAATCCCGCAGCCGCTGCAGCCGCGCGCGCCGCTTCCGGATCCACGTGAAACTGCGTATACCCCTCGATGCCCGGAGTGACGCGGCCGAACTCGGCGTGAACCTTCGTGTAGTGATCGAGGTACTCGGCGTGGGTCTTGTCGCGCCGTCGACGCATCACGTACTGGTAGCGGTAGCGGGTAGGGCCGCAGGGCACCACGGAATCGTCGGTGCCGAAGAGCGCGACTGAGAGATCGGTGTGGACCCGGTCCTCGACTCGGGTGGCGAATCCGTCCACCGCGGAACGAAGGGTGTCGGGGTCGCGGCCCCTCAGTTCGAGGGTTCCCTCGAACGGCCAGAGTTGGGTCGGGACCTCGGAAAACGGGTCGCTTTCGATCCGGTGAAACGCCGTCACGCGATCCGGATGCTCCAGCGCGGCGCCGAGCCGAGTGGCTTCGCCCCGGAGCAGGGCTTCCGTTTCGCTCCGGTTCACATCGCCGCGAACCGCCAGCAGGAGCACCAGTTTCGAGGGGTTGAATTCCATCAGGCGTCCGCCGTGCTGGTTGTCTGCATGGTTGCGCGGTCCCCGCCGGAAAGACGCGCCAGCATACCCCAATCGACCGGGGAACCGGGGATCGGGTTTGGCTTCAACTTGCGCAGGGTTCCGGGGCCAGGACGACGCTCCCCGCCCGGACGCGAGTTTCTGGCACGCGCACCGTCGAGACCCGGCCGTTGCAGGTCAAGGTGTACTTCTCTCGCGTGTCCACGTTTATGGATCCGCCCTGTGTCGCGTAGGGCACGACGAATTCGAACCAGCCGTCTTCGCCCGCAACCGAACGGTCGCGATATTCGAAATGCCTTGCCCGGTTCGTGGTCACGGGCAGCGAGAGATCGATCACCGAACCGGCTGGCGCGCGCCCGCGGAGACGTGCACCAGCGACGACCTCGAAGACCTTGACGTAGGGCTGCTCCGCGTTTCCGAGGGGGCGAGATTCGAAGACGAGACGGAACCGGCTGGCGGCAGGGAGACGTTTCTTTTCCTGGAACTCGACCGCCCGCCCGTCACGTTTGGCAAGACTGTCGAATACGGTTGCGAATTGAAACGGTTGCGATTCTTCTCCAGCCGCGGGAACGACAATATACCGGGCGCCGAGGGCGTCGACGGTTTCGGCTGCAGCAGGGACCGTCGAACGCCAGAAGTCGCGTGCGATCCGGTAGTTCTCTTCTCCAACGTCATCGCCGAAGTTGTCCACGATCGCCGGCCGACGGGCCACGTACTGAATCACGTGACCGAGCGACCACGGTGCGAGTACGCCGTATTCGGGCTGAACGGAGCTGTCGTACCAGCCGCGGGTGTGGGGCGTGGCGGCGCGCATCCAGCGTCCCATTTCGAACAGGTGCCGCTGGGCCGCCGCCCAGGGGTGGATTTCCAGGGGTTTGCCCACCGCCCGCTGCGCAATATTTTCGAGATGTGGCAGGTAGTTGGCTGCCAGGGGCGAGAGCAGGGCGAGGACTCCCAGGAAGGCGAGCCTTCCGAGGGTGTCTCGCGACCCGAGGCGCCACCGGCTCCAGAGCGCCTGGATGCCGGCGGCGGCGACCATGGCGAAGGCGACGCTGAAGGTGTCGAGGAACCGCTTTTGCAGCAACGTGACGCCGAAGAGGATCGCGGCCCACCCGAGCAGAAAGAGCAGGGACGCGCGCTGCTCCGCGCGCCAGCCTTCCACCAGGAGCAAGACCCAGAGCGCGGGGAACGCGTAGACAAGGTAGGAGAGGTGCAGGTGAGCCATCCACGTCGAGAATTCTCCGCGGACGAAGAAGAGCCCGTCAGACTCGGTGACGCTTTCCTGGAAAGTCTCGGTCTTGCCGAGCCAGCGCCACATCTCCGAGAGGTTGTCGGAGAGATCGTGGCTCAGAACGAGGCTCGCCCCCACGAGAACGAACCCGATCCCGAAGGCGATTGCGGCCCGGGCCGCCGGTCGATGGCCCAGGGACGGTCGCTCGGATGCGAGGCCCGTGCCGAGTCCAACCGCGGCGACAGTGACCAGAAACCAGGGCTGAAAACTCGTCAAGACCAGCGGACTCATCGGCCCGTAGTGGGTCCACGTATTGCCCAGACAGAATGGCGCGACCAGCAATGCTGCGAACCCCGATGCGAGTGCCAGCGAGCGCCAGCGCGCCGCAGCCTGGGCTGCGTCGGGTGCGGCGAGCGCGAACGCGGCGAAGCCTGCCAGCGCCAGGGTTGCGTAGAGAACACTGCCCGGCCAGAGAAGCAAACCGATGGCGATCCAGAATCCCGCGGTCAGCGCTCCTCGAAGTCGTTTCCGACCGTCGCCCGCATCGAGGGTGGCGATGGTGGCGCCGAGCAGGAGCGTCGCGATCAGGGCAGTGGCGACGTGGTGATCGAGTGCGCCGACGCGGGAGTAGGCGAAGTGGCCGCCCAGGACGCAGAGCAGTGCCCCTGCTCCGAACGCCGCTGCTTCCGGGAAGAGACGCCGCGCAACGGCCCAGGTGGCCACCACCGTGAGTGCGCCGAGGATCGGTGGAATCCAGGCAGCCGCTTGCTCCACGCGTAGCCAGTCATCGCCGGAGGCGAAGGGCAGGAGGAGTGCGGCCACGAGCCAGTCGAACAGGGGCGGCCAGATCGGTTGCGAACCGTGGGGGAACTGGATGTAGGGGTCGAAACCGAGGACTTCCGGAAAGTTTCGGATCGTGTAGATGATCCGGCGCATGTGGTAATAGCCGTCGGGTCCGCGGAAGAAGACCTCGCCGCGGAACAGCACGTGGGCCGCCGGAAGGGCGCGCAGGAGGAGCGCCACGACGAACAGCACCACAGCATTCAGCCACCAGCGGCGGGTGGTCACGGCCCTGCGCCCTCCGTGCGCTGCCAGATCTCGGCGCCGAACCCGCGGCGGGTAAAGGGTTCCGGCCCGAGGCGTTCGACCAGTTCGTAGTTCGCGCGAATCCAGGCGACGAGGGCTTGGCCGTTGCGTGGATCCTGGCCGAAGGGGCCAACGCCGAACTCGCCGTGTCCCCGTTGGACCATCACGACGAAGTCCGGCGCCGCGTGCGCAACGTCGGCGCGCACGGTCTCTCGGCCCGCTGCATCGAGTTCGGTCGGCAGGTAGAGGAGAAAGCGGGACGGGTTGTCGCGTCGCGTCCAGTAGTTCAGCATCGCGCCCTCGGGGTAGACGAGAAGGGTGCTGTCGGGCGGCAGGACTTCCGCGAGCCGATCACTGAGCGCTCCCATCCGTGTGCCGCGGGGCGCCCGTTCGGCCGATTCGACACGGATCGTGTCTCCCGGCGGCCCGACCCACAGGCTCTTCCCAGCGTAGCGCTCCGCAGAGACGCGGAGGCCCCCCAGGACTGCGGCTGCGCAGAGAGCGGTGGCCGCCGCGCGTGCGAAATTGCCGCTGCCGCCCGCACGCCGGGCCAAGCCGGGCAAGAGTCCGACGAGCACCGCGACGAGGAGCAGACTCGCGGGCATGGCCAGCGCGAACCCGTAGTGCTGGAATCGGGGCAGCAGGAACAGCTTGGCGAGAAGTCCGAGCGACCAGATCGACCAGAGGAGGAGGGTGGCGCGCCGCAGGGCATCGGGGCTGCGCGACGGTTCGCGGGCGATGGCTGTCGCGGTCGTCGCGCAGACCGCGAGCGCGACGACAGGCAGGGCTGCTGCGGTTGCGAACCAGGCAGCCGGCGCAGGTACGGTGATCGCGACGGCGAAAACCAGGAGCGTTGCGAAAAGGCGGAGCCCGGCGGGTGCGGCCCGGCGCTCCAGTTCCCGGTCGGCGGCGACGAGTGCGAGGGCGACTCCGGCTAGGCCGAGCGAGACGAACCCGATGCGGAGGAGATTACGGCCGGGTGCGTCGAGCCCCGCGCCCGCGCGGTAGAAGGCATCGCCCCACAGCGCAGGGCCGAGGTGTGCGAGGTTGCCGAAGAGGCCGCGCCACGCCAACTCGAAGGGCATGGCACTGGCAAGCAGCGCCAGGAAGAGGCCCGGCACGCAGAGGATTCCCAGGACGAAGGCCGGCAGACCCTGCCGAGCCGCTTCCCGGTGGACCCGTAGCACGAGCACGAGGCCGATTCCCGCCGCGGCTGCAGCGGGGAGCCAGAGTTCGAGCTTCGTGAGCATCAACGCGCCGAGGCACAGCCCGGCGGTCGCGAGCGCCGCACGGCTCCCGCTTTCCAGCGCCCGCAACAAGGCGAGGAGGAGTCCCAGACCCAGCGCGATGCCGTGGGTCTGGAAGTGGTGGTAGGGCGTCACGTAGTTGTAGTTCGCGACGTCGCCGTACTGGGAGAACCCGAAGATTCCCAGTAGCACGAGAACGCAGATCGTCGCCGTCCGCGGATCCACGGCGCGCCGCAGCACGGCGTGGGCCAGGGCGCAAATCGCGGCCAGCACGGCGAGGTTGGCCCAGACGAGCGTGCGGAGGGAGACGCCGAAGATCCGAAAGAGCAGGGCGTTCCAGTAGTGGGAGAGCGGCCCGTTTCGGTGGGCGATGTCGCCGTACAGTGACTCGCCTTCGGAGAGTCGCCAGGCGACGTACAACTCGTTGCCGAAGTCGATCTGGGGGTCCGTCCAGCGCCCCCAGCTCCAGGCGGCGAGTAGCAGGAACGCGATTCCGATCGGGATGGCGTTCAAGCCGCGATCCTAGCTCGCCTTCAGGCCTCGCGGTCCGAGATCGTCTCGTACCAGTCGAAGGCCTTTCGCTTCACCCAACCCGGCATGTTGGAGCCCTTCTTCATCCGGGTCTGCATCTTTTCCGTCAGGTCGCCGTTCTTGGCCATCTCCAGGAAGACCGCGCCGGCGTTGGCGTGGTCGAAGAAGTCGCGCTGCCAGCTCCACCGGAAGTTTCCCGCGTACCGGAACCAGGATCCGCCGGTCCCCGCGATTTCGTACGGGGCTCCGTCCGGACCCCGGTCCGGCGCGAGCTGGCGCCACACGCCGAGGATCTCGCCCTTCTCGTCGTCGATCAGGGTACGGACATAGGGGTAGGTCCAGTGCTCGAGTCCGGCCATTTCGGTGCCGAAGACCCAGTCGGTGATCTCCTGCCGTCCGCGGGCCGCGAATTCCCAACCCGGGCCGTTGTTCCAGGTATACAGCGCGTCTTCGGTGTAGAAGTCGCCCATCGGAGACCAGTCGCCCGTTCGGCCCGCCTCGTCATTGGCGGCGACCCAGCGACGCAGCATCTCTTCGAGTTCCGTGCGCGGGAACGCGGTCATTTCTCGTCTCCTTCTCGCCACCGGAGTGCGCGGGTGGGGCAGTATCGCACGGCCGCATCGGCCGCGTCGCGGAGCTGGCTCGGGACATCCGCCCGGAGCTTGCGGACCTTCAGCGAACCGTCCGGCCCCTTGTGGAGGCCGAACAGGTCCGGAGCCTCTCCCACGCAGACGCCGTGCCCCTGGCACAGGTCTTCGTCCACATCGATCCCGGCGCGGTCGCTGGCAGCGCTGCTTTGCGACACCGCGGCTCCAGTCACAGCGATCGCCGGCTGCTTCCTGCGCCGGTAGCGGACGACGCAGGGTTGTTTCAGCTGCACCACCATCTTCGCGTGGTCGTTGGCATAGCGTTCCGGCGGTTGGGCCATCTCGAACTCGTAGCGCCGCAGGAGAACGCTGAAGATCGCCTTGAGCTGCATCATCGCAAAGGCCGCACCGACGCACCGATGTCGCCCGGCACCAAAGGGAATCCAGGCGAAGCTCTGCTTGTCTTCGTCGCGCCCCGGTGCGTAGCGTCCCGGATCGAACCGGTCCGGGTCCGGAAAGTGCTCGGGCATGCGGTTCGAGACCGCGGGAGAAACGGCGACCGTCTTCCCCGCCTCCACGACCCAGTGCTTGTAGTGGAAGTCGTGGACCACCTTGCGCATCAAGATCACGAGCGGCGGGTGGAGTCGCAGGCTCTCCTTCAGCGCGCACTCGAGTTCCGGGATGTCGCGGAGGGCCTGGTAGCTCACTTCCCGCCCATCGGCGTAGAGCGTGTCGAGTTCTTCGAGCACCCGTCTTCCGACCTCGGGGTGGCGCAGCATTTCGATCAGGAACCAGGCGGAGGTGCCGGACGTCGTGTGGTGGCCGGCGAACATCATCGAGATGAACATGCCGGTCACCTGGTCTGCGGTGTAGCGCGGTGAACCGTCCGGGTTTCGGAGGGTTACCAGGATGTCGACCAGGTCCTGAGGGTCGCGCGATGCCTGGCTCCGTTTCTGGATGATCCCGTCGATCAGCTCGACGAGCCTTTGCCGCGCTCGGTCGCGCTTCCGGAACGAGGGGAGGGGCAAGTTTGGGTTCACGTAGGCGAAGGCGTCGGTCCCGAGTTCCAGATCGAAGAAGAGTCGGTAGAACTCCGGTGTCAGCTCGTCGCGGAATGTCTTGCCGATCAGACAAGCGCTCGACGTGTAGATGGTGAGTTCGGCAAAGAAATCCAGGAGATCGACTTCGCCGTGGTCTCCCCAGCGTTCGAGCATGCGCTCGGTCTCCGCCGCGATTCCCTCGGCGTGGCCGCGCATCATCTGGTCGCGCAGAGACTGGTTCCGGATCGCCTGCTTGCGTTGTTCCGGCGTGCCGTCGAAGACGACGCCGGCGCCGAAAATCGGCGTCATGAACGGGTAGGCCGAGGCCTGGTCCAGTTGCTCGTCGGGGGCCCGGAAGAACGCCTCGTGGGCCTCCGCCCCGCTGAGCATCACGACGGGTTGGCGCGCCCAGCGCATCTCGCCGATCTCGCCGCATTCGTCCCGCACGCGCTGGAAGAGTTCGAGGGGACGGCGGCGCATTTCGAGCAGATGGCCGAGAAGCGGTCTTCCCCCGGACAGTTCGGGCGGCGCCTGCATCCGGGATGTTCTCCTCTTCGCACCCCGAACCAGGGGTGCGTCCGGGGGGGGGGGCCTTGCGGCCCCCCGCAACGCGCCCGGGGCTAGACTAGCCCCATGCCGCTCCCGATTCCCGCCTCGCCCCAGGAGATCACGCCCGTGTGGTTGACCGAGGCCCTGGGGAGGTCGGTCACCGAGGTGTCGATCCTAGAGGCCCACGCAGGTACGACCGGACGCGCCCGGCTCGCCGTCAGCTACGGGGACGGAGGAACGGGTCCGGCTTCGGTCTTCGTCAAGTTGCCGCCCTTCGACGCGCCGCAGCGCCGCATGATTGAGGTCACCGACATGGGTCGCAAGGAGGCGCGTTTCTACGCCGAACTTGCGCCCGAGATCCCCGTTCGCATTCCCCGGCCGCTTCACGCGAGGTACGGCGATGCGAGCGGGGAGTACATCATGGTGCTGGAGGACCTTTTCGCGGCAGGGTGCTCGATTCCCAAGCCCGATGATCCCGAAGCGCTCGATCACGCGAGGCAGGTCGTCATCGGGCAGGCGCGTGTGCACGCCCACTTCTGGAAGAGTCCTCGTTTCGACGCAGACCTCTCGTGGCTCCAGCCGCCACTTCGATCGGAGATCGGACCCCGCCTCGTGGAACAGGCTCTCGGGATGTTCGGGGGCGAGATGCCGCCCGTCTTCACCGAAATCGGCCGCACCTACATCGATCACCACGAGGCCGTATCGGATCTCTGGGACGAGGGAGAGGCCACGCTGGTTCACGGGGACTGTCATATCGGGAACCTGTTTCTCGACGCGGGGAGGATCGGGTTCCTGGACTGGGCGGTGATGAACCGGGGCCCGGGCATCCGCGACTTCGCCTATTACCTGGCGAATTCGATCGAGACCGAACTTCGCCGCGCCGAGGAGAAGAACCTGCTCGCGCTCTACCGGGAAACTCTCGAAGCAGCCGGGGTGCATCCCCCCGACTTCGAGACGCTCTGGCAGCGCTATCGTCTCCATTGTCCCTACTCATGGGTTTCCGCGACGGTGACGGCAGCCATGGGGGACAAGTGGCAACCGCTCCGGGTCGGGCTGGACGGCATGCGCCGAACGACCCAGGCGGTCCAGGATCTCGGTTCCGTCGACCTCTTCCGCGAGGAACTCGGTCTCTAGGAGGACCTCTGATGGGTGAACTCCCCTTTTCTCCCTTCGATGCCGACAACCACTACTACGAGCACGAGGATGCGTTCACCCGCCACGTGGATCGCAGAATGCAGAAGCGCGCGGTCGAGTGGGTGGAGCGAAACGGCAGGCGACGGATTCTCGTGGCAGGCAAGCTGGACAAGTTCATTCCGAATCCCACGTTCGACCCGGTAACGAAGCCCGGTGTTCTCGAGGACTACTTTCGCGGCGTGAACCCGGAGGGGAAGTCCATGGCCGAACTCTTCATGGGCAACATCGAGCCGATCCGGCCGTCCTACCGGGACCGCGATGCGCGTCTCGCCGTACTCGATGAGCAGGGCCTCGAGGCCGCACTGCTCTTCCCCACGCTCGGCTGCGGGATCGAGCAACCGTTGTCGCACGATCCCGAGGCGACCCACGCTGCACTCCACGGCTTCAACCAGTGGCTCCACGAAGACTGGGGCTTCGCCTACAAGGAGCGTCTCTTCGGGGTTCCGATGCTGTCGCTGGCGGATACCGGGCGAGCGGTCGAGCAACTCGAGTGGGTGCTCGAGCGGGGGGCCCGGGTGGTCTACCTGCGACCGGCACCGGTGCCGAAGGGCGGGGGGCGCACCACCTCGCCGGGCGACCCGGAACACGATCCCTTCTGGGCGCGCATTGCCGAGGCAGGGGTGACGGTGGCTTTCCATACCGGCGACACGGGGTACTACACGACCTCCAAGTGGGAGTCGCCGCGCCAGATGGAGGGCTTCCGGGGTGGCTTCCTGCTCGGCATGATGACCCAGCAGGGTCGCTACATCATGGACACGCTTGCGGCCCTGATCGCCCATGGAGTCTTTCGGCGTTTTCCCAACGTCCGTGTTGCGACCGTCGAGTGTGGGGCTTTCTGGGTTCCCTGGCTGTTCAAGAACATGGAGAAGGCTTACGGCCAGATGCCGGAGCTGCTGGCCGAGGACCCCCGAGACACCTTCCGGCGCCACGTCTGGGTGGCGCCGTTCTTCGAGGATGACATCCGCGGGCTCGTGGACCTGATCGGTGCGGACCATGTCCTGTTCGGCTCGGATTTCCCCCACGCCGAGGGACTGCAGCGGCCCCTCGATTTCTTGAAGGACCTCGAAGGCTTTTCAGAGGGCGATGTCCGCCGCATCATGCGCGACAACGCGCGTTTCATTACGACCCCCCGCCCCGCGTCGGAGGCGGAGTCGGCGTAGTCGGACGGCGCCCCCGGGCGGCGGTTCGAGCGGGAGAATGTTCGCGGAGAATCGGGGAAGCGCAGATTGAGCGGTGGGTCGAGGAGTTCAGTGTTCCGGCTTCGGCTGGAAGACCCGGAGAGCTTGCGACTCGGACGCAAGGCCAGCGCGGTTTTCCTGTTGGCCGGTTGTCTCGCGATCGTTGGCTGGCAGGCGATCTCCTTCGAGCGCCGTGCCGAACTCGACACCACCTACGGGATCAGCGGATCTCGGGGGTTGTATCCGGGGCTCTCCCAGCGTTTCTTCTATTTCTTCTATTACACGGGCAAGTTTCCGCTTTCCATCGAACCGCCCGGTCTCGAGTTGGAGTACTCGGGAGAGGCGGCGCACGCGCTGCTCGACAGTCCTGGACTCGTCAACGAGTCCTATGCCTTCGTGCGGACGGGAGACCTCGGGAAGATCTTCCTGCTCTATCCGGATGCATGGCTGCGGGGCACGCCACGAGGTGTCACGCTCCAGGCCTTCAACCGCATCTTCTTGACCCTTGCGTTGTTGGCGCTCTTCGTCGCCTTTTCCCTGCAACAGCATCGGCTCTTCGCCGTCGTGCTCGTTGCGCTCTTCGGCGCCAATCCATTCCTGTTACGGGAGGTCTACGTCCAGAACAACGTTCATGGCTATCAGATCGCAACGGCGCTGCTGGCGCTCGCGCTGTGCTCTCCCCTGATCCTCCGCCGCTCCTCCGCGCGCCTCCTTCTCGGAATTCCGGTGCTTGCCGGGGTGTTCCTGGCAACCGCCCGCGAGGTGCGCCCGACGCCGGCCCTCATCGTGATTTCGGTGGCGGCCTGCTGCCTCTTCGCCAGCGGGGGGTGGCGCAGGCGGGCGGCGCTCTGCGGTTTGCTCGCGGTCTCGTTCGCGGGAACCACGGCTGCGTGGTCGCGTTACTGGGATCACCAGTTCGCAGAGTCGGTTCGCACGGTCGAAGCCGCGGGAGGAACCCCGTACCAGGGCGCCCGCAACCGGTACCACTCGCTCTGGCATCCTGTCTGGTGCGGACTCAGCGATTTCGATCGAAAGTATGGACACAAGTGGTCGGACCGCGCCGCCTACCGCTTCGCGATCCCCCGGGTGAACATCCGGTTCGGGACGGACTACAAGCTCGTTCCGAAGAGCTACCTGCTCTGGAACTTCGAAGAGGGCAATGCGCCCTACCGAATCAAGCCCGAAACATTGCCCGCCTACAACCTGATTCTGCGCGATGCGATTCTCCACCAGATTCGTGAAGATCCCGCCTGGTACGCCGAAATTCTGGGCAAGCGCATCGTGCGCATCTTCAGCGACACGACCCCGGTGCGGTTCGGGCTGGGTCCGAACCACGTGGAGTTTCCGTTCTCGGCCTGGCTGTTCTTTCCCGTCCTCGCCTGGCTACTGGTTCGACGCGACTGGTCGCAGGTCAAGCTGCTGCTCTTCTTCGTGCCCACGAGCCTCACCGCGTTGCTCATCCACTCGGGGCGCGGTTTCAACTACAACACGGGGTTCCACCTCGTGCTGTTCGCGATGCTGTCGTGCTGGGTGGTGCTTGGCCTCTACGCGCGTTTCGCCCGCGCCGGTTCCGGCCCAACGGGCGCGGAGCACGCCTGATCGCACGCGCGCGAGTGTCTAGGCCAGCAGTACGGCCGCCATTGCGCGCAGTTCGGCTTCGATGTCGCCGATGGGGGCATAGAAGATTTCCGTGCAGCCGGCGGCTTCGAGCGCGGCGGCCTTCTCGCGGATCTGTTCCGGCGTTCCCACCAGGCCGCCACCGGCGATGTCCAGGGATACGTGCCGTCGGTCGAGGTCGGACAGCCGGACGAAATGTCCCTCGTGCACGTGCAGGTGGCGCACATCGGCGGGAAAACGCTCGATTTCTTCCCGCCACGCCTTTCCGTTCGGCAGGTCGTCGACGGCGGCGCCGGCGGATTCGTAGATGGCGTGGTAGCCGGCGGCGGCGGTCGGGCCCAGGGCGTCGACGACCCGGGGCGTGCTCATGTCCTCGCCCTCCTGGAGCACCGTGCCGGTCTGGAGCATCGCGCTGTGGGCGAAGCCGGGCTGGGGCACTCCCACCGACATCACGCCGTCGCCGAGTTCGCGCGCGACCGCGAGTCCTTTGGGACCGTTGGCCCCGATCAGGATCGGCACTTCGATGGGTCGCGGCGGAGCCGTTTCTTCGGGGTGCATCATACGCAGCTGGGTCCCCTGGTAGGCGACCGTCTCCCCGCGCAGCAGGCCGCGGAGGGCGCGCACGTAATCCGCGACGTCCTTCCAGGGCAGCGGGCGTTGGCCGAAGGTCATCCGGGCCGTGAAGCCCGTGCCGATGGCGAGGGTCGTGCGTCCCGGTGCCAGTTCTTCGAGACTCGCCAGGGCGCTCGCCGTGACGAGCACGTGGCGCAGGTGGGGCACCATGACGCCGGTCCCGAGGCCGATGCGCTGAGTTGCTTCTGCAGCCCGGGCCAGGGTGATCCAGACGTCTCCGTACAGCGCCGGTGAGTCGTAGACCCAGACGCGCGCGTAACCGAGATCTTCGGCGAGTTTGGCGATCCGGGGTGCGTCGCGGTGGGGCAGGAGACCCGCAGAGAGTTCGATGGCCATGGTTGGGGATCCTCCGACGAATGCGCTGCACTTGGCCCGGGTTCTCGTCCCGGCGATCTCGTGGCTAGTGTACCCTGCGGCGATGTCAGTCACGGCGCTTCGTTTCGATCTCCGCGCGCCCTCCTTCTCGCCTGCGAGTTCCCGGGATCTCTGCGCTGCAGCGCTCGAAATGGCGGCGTGGGCCGACGAGAAGGGCTTCGATAGCCTGGTGACTTCCGAACACCACGCCGACCCCGACGGTTTCCTGCCCTCGCCGGTCACGCTGATGGCCGGCTTCGCGGCGTGTACCCGGGAGATCCCGATTGTCGCCAGCGCGCTTCTGCTGCCGCTCTACGATCCCGTCAAGCTCGCTGAAGACCTCTGTCTGCTCGATCTCATCAGCGACGGTCGCTGCAGAACGACCGTCGGGATCGGCTACCGGCCCGACGAATACGCCATGTTCGGACAGGAATGGGCGCAGCGCGGGAAGCGCATGGACGAGTGTCTCGAGGTGCTCTGCAAGGCCTGGACGGGAGAACCCTTCGATTGGAACGGCCGCCGGGTGCACATGACGACTCGCCCCGTCACCGGGCCGAAACCGCCGATCTTCGTGGGCGGAACGCTCAAGGTCGGCGCCCGCCGTGCGGCGCGTTTCGGGCTGCCCTTCCAATCCTCGGTGAACAAGCAGGAGGTGCTCGACGAGTACCTCTCCGAGTGCGAGCGGCTCGGCGTCGAAGACCCCGATGTGATGTCGCCGGGCTCCGGCGAGACCATCTTCTGTTCCGCGGATCCGGACCGCACCTGGTCCCAGATCGGGAAGTACCTGCTCCACGACGCGATGGTCTACGCAAGCTGGCAGCTCCCGGGCCAGGAGTCGGTGGTGTATTCGGGCGCGGGCAGCGTCGAGGAACTCCGCGCGGGGGGCAAGTTCCGCATCCTCACCCCCGAAGAGTTGATCGCGCGGGCCGCCGAGCGCGGGCCCTACGCCGACACGCACATGCACCCCCTGTGCGGCGGGACGCCGCCCGAGTTCGCCTGGGAGAGTCTCGAACTCTACGCCGCGAAGGTGCTGCCCTACGTCGAACGTCCGCCGGAGACCTGAGGCCCGGTTCAGCCGGCCGTGGGGGACGCGAGCCGCGCTACGACGCCCCCATCGACGGGAAGCGCCACGCCGTTGACGAAGGACGCGGCGTCGGACGCCAGGAACAGGACCGCCTCGGCGATTTCTTCCGGTCGCCCGAGTCTTCCCGCGGGCACCCGCGCTCCGAAACCCGCACCCCGGTCGGGCAGGCTGTCCAGCCACGCGCGCATCTGCACCGTTTCGATCGGGCCGGGAACCACTGCATTGGCGCGAATGCCCCGGCCCGCGTATTCCACGGCCAGGTTGCGTACGAGTGAAATCACGGCGGCCTTGGCCGCTCCGTAGGCGGCCAGACCCGGTTCGGCGCTGACGGCGGCTCCCGATGACGTCACGACGATCGCGCCGCCGCCTGCTGGGAGCATCACGCGGAGCGCTGCCTGGGTCCCCGACCAGACGGCGTCGAAGTTGAGCGCCATGATCTCGCGATACGCGGCATCGGTCATGCCGTCCATGGGTTCCGGGCGAGCGCCTCCGGCATTCGCGTGAAAGATCGACAGGGAGCCGAAACACTCGACGGCTCGAGCGACCAGTGCGTCGGCCGCGCCCGGCTGGGTGACGTCTCCGGGGCAGGCGTCGGCCCGGCCCCCGGCGTCGCGAACCGCGGCGACGGTGTGGTCTGCGGCCGCCGCGTCGATGTCGTTGACGACGACAGCGGCACCGGCTCGGGCCAGCCGCAGTGCGGTCGCGCGTCCAATGCCGGCACCGGCACCCGTCACGACGGCGACGCGATTTTCCAGATTCGTCATGAGGGCCTCAATCGAAGAGCTTGCGCTGGGCATAGAGGGTGTCCACGTACTCCCGGACGGCGCAGATCTTGTCGTCGCGCAGTTGGAACGCAAAGTGGTAGTGGTTCTCGTAGTCCTCGCCCTTGGCGGTCCGCGCCCGGATGACGAGCTGGACGCAGACCCGGTCGTCCTCCGCGACCATGTCGCCAATCTGGACCTGCATCGGCGTGCTCCGGTCGTAGAGGTGCACCCCTTGGGCCATCAAGGCAAGGACAGCGTCGCGCCCCTCGTGGGTGCCGCCGAGCGGCGAACTCGGAGGGACCCACCACGTGACGTCCTCCGTGAAGAGGCTTGCAGTGTCCGGATCTCCCGAGCCCATCTTTTCGAAGTAGTTGCGGATCGTTCGTTTGCTCGCTTCGGCCGTGGCCATCGTCATTCCTCCGCGGGCACACCGTACTTTTCGAGGTAGTCGGCGAAACGCTTCCGCTCTTCCTGCTTGTCGAGCCCCGTGTGCTCGAAGGCGTAGCGGTGGGCGCCGTGTTTGCCCTTGGGCTTCGCGTCGAGGTAGCCGCGCATGGCGCCCTCGGCCTCGGGGGTGAAGGGGATTCCGTAGTGGCGGTAGACGCCGGAGAGCGTTTCGAACGGGTCGCGCATGAGGTCGGCGTAGCGCACATCGCAGAACTGGCTCGGTGCGGCAACGCCGCTCTCCCGGACGGCCTCGGCGCTGTCGAGGAGGTAGCGGCACGTCTCGCCGGTGAACCAACCGAGAACCTGCTCGGCGTCCACCGCATCCGAACGCACCCAGGCCGTCGAGAAGAGGATGCTCGCCACCGAGGGAAGTACTTTGAGGGGGTCGCGGTGCGTGTGCACGATGCGGGCATCGGGATAGACGGCGAGCAGCGGCGCGAGGGCCGGAAGGTGCGAGGGCGCTTTCAGGACCCACCGGTCGCCAGGACAGCGCCACTGGAGGAGCTGCAGCATGCGCTTGTGAAAGGCGTAGGCGGGTTCGAGGTCGGCGCCAGCAAGCCATGCCGAATAGGAGGGAACCAGGTGGCGGCCGGGAAGTTCGTCGCTCCGAAACTCGTGGGCCATCAGCTGCACGCACTCGACGGGAATCCGCCCGCCCAGTTCGTGCATGCTGTCGTACTCGGGGACGATGTCGCACCACAAACGGATGTCCTCGTCGGCGCGCGCGATACGGGGGTCCGTGTCGTAGGTCTGCGTCTCGGGCGGCGGAACCGGGTAACGCACCTCCCAGGCCAGGGGCACCCGGTGGGCCGGGTCCTGTCCGAGTAGTTCGTGAAGGATCGACGTGCCCGTCCGCGGCAGGCCCGTGATGAAGATCGGGGCTTCGACCCGCTCGCCGGAGATTTCGGGGTTGCGCTTGACGGTTTCGGCGATGCGGAGGCGATTTTCGAGCCAGTTGAGCAGGTCGGAGCGTGCCAAGACCCGTCCGACCAGGTTGAGTTGTGCTTCGTTTTCGAGCGCCGCGACGAAAACGTCGTAACCGGCGCGCCAGGAATCGCCGCCAAAGTCGGAAAGACCGGTCCGAGCGCAGGCCTCTTCGATCAGGGCGGCGCCGTCGATGGAGATCCACGCGGGGTCGCCAACGGCGTTGAAGCGCTGAACCCATTCCGGGCGCGGTCCGGGTTGCAAGTTCGACATACGCTGGTAGTTCGGAACCTCGTGCGGTTCGCCGCTATTCCGTGGGCGGGCTTCCGAGCCGTCCCTCCGCCAGGGACAGGCCGTGGATCAGTGCGTTGCGGAGCTCGCGGGGATCGATCACGTCGTCGTAGGCCATGGCCGCAGCCATTCCCCAGGGCCCTCCCGCCTGAATGCGTTCGACCTCGGCCTGGTCCTTCTCGCCGAGTCCGGATGCGCGGCCGCCCGAAGCGGCGGGCATGGAACTCATCGTGAGGTTCGGGAAGGCGAGGGTGAGCGTCTGCTCGTCGAAGGGGTTCTGCGCCATCGTCGTGGCGCCGAACCCGAACGCCTTGCGGAACGTCACGTGGAGTTTCGGGACCGTGGCCCGGCGCTGTGCCTTGAACATCTTCCCGCCCCACTTGAGGATGCCCTCGCGCTCGGCCTTGGTTCCCGCCATCACCCCCGGATTGTCGGCGAGGAAGACGAGGGGAAGGTTGAAGGCGTCGGCCGTTTCGATGAAATCCATGGCCTTGATGGCAGCGGCGCTGTCGACGGCTCCACCGCGCACGGCGGGTTCGTTGGCGACGATGGCGACGGCGTTGCCACCGAGGTGGGCGAGCGCGGTGATGAGGGTCGTTCCGTATTTCGGCTGGATCTCGAGGAAGTTCCCTTCGTCCACGAGCAGGCCGAGCACGTCGTGCATCCGGTACGGCTTGCGGTCGTCGGGCGGAATCAGTTCGAGGATCGTCTCCAGCAGCCGGGGGTCGGTGTCCGGACCGTCGTGCCGAGGCGCCGGTTCCGTGCGGTTCTGGGGGAAGAACTGGAGGTAGCGTCGTGCCATGGCAATCGCGGCCGGGTCGTCGGGCACCACGTTGTGGGCCGTTCCGGCGATCTCCGCGCAGATCTCCGGGCCACCCAGTTCCTCCTTCGTCACGTCCTGGCCCAGGGCGGCCTTCACGAGCGGCGGTCCGCCCGTGAACATCGATGCCGCCTCGGTCATGATCGTGAAGTCCGACAGGGGCGACGTGAGAGCGCCGTGGCCTGCGGAGGCGCCCAGGACCAGGCAGACCATGGGGATCTGGCCCGCGCAGTCGGCCAGGGCAAGCAGGTCGTTCGGAGCGCGCCCGCCGCCGCCGGTATCCGTCAGGCGATGTCCCGCGCCGTCGAGCAGGAAGACCAGGGGCGCCCCTTCCTGAAGAGCGAGCTGGCAGATCCGGTAGCGTTTCGCCATCGAGCCGGAACCGATCGACCCGCCCAGCACCGTGAAGTCCTCGGCGGCGGCGAAGACCGTGCGTCCCGCCACCCGGCCGAACCCGGCAACCAGGGCGTCACCCGGGACGCGGTCTCCCCCGGTCAGAGGACCCAGCTCGACGAAGCTCCCTTCGTCGAACAACAGGTCGAGCCGGGTGCGGGCGTCGAGTTTGCCCCGCTGGGTCATCAGGCGCTCGATGCGCTCTTCGCCGCCCATCGCGCGGGCCGCGGCCCTCCGGCGTTCGAGTTCGTCGAGGTGCGGTTTCCAGTCTTTCTCGCTCATGGTCGTCCGATCAGTCCGTTGCGCTTCAGCGTCCCTTGAATACGGGCTTGCGCTTTTCCAGGAACGCGCGCGGACCCTCTGCGGCGTCCTCGGAGGTCATGGCCTCCATGCCGTAGCGCGTCTCGATTTCGAAGGCCTCTGCTTCCGAAAGCGTTTCGGTTTCGCGCAACGTGGCGAGGATCGCTTTCACCGCGAGGGGGCCGTTTTCCGCGATCCGGTTCGCGATCTCCCGCGCCTTGGCGAGGGCTTGTCCGTCGGGTACGACGTGGTTGATCAAGCCGAGTTCGTGGGCGCGGTGGGCCGGGAGGTCTTCACCGGTCAGCAGCATCTCGGCCGCCACGGCGTAGGGGATCTGCCGCCGCAGGCGCACGGCGGAGCCGGCCATCGGGAACAACCCGCGCTGGACTTCGGTGACGCCGAACATGGCGCTTTCTCCCGCGACGCGGATGTCCGTGCCCTGGAGGATTTCGGTCCCGCCGGCCCGGGCGAAACCTTCGGCGGCCAGGATCACGGGCTTGCGGGGGCGGTAGGTCTTGAGCCAGGCGCCCATGATCATTTCGTTGTTCTTGAGAACCCGCTCCATGTACTCGTTGTCGGGTTTGCCGGTTCGCATCTTGCCGATCTCGGCCAGGTCCATGCCGGCGCAGAAGGTATTGCCGCGCCCGGTGAGGATGGCCACCCGGAGATCATCGTCCTCGTCGAGAGCGACCCAGGCGTCGTAGAGCCGGCACATCACCTCGGAATTCACCGCGTTGCGCTTTTCCGGGCGATTCAGGGTGACGATCTGGGTGTGGCCGTCCTTTTCGACGATGACGACGGGCTCGGACATGGCGGGGGGACTCCTCTTCGGTACGGGCGGGGTCGGCAGGCCATCTTAGCCTGCCCGTGGCGATCGATGGGCCTTCCGGTCATCCTACCCGGGATGGCCCTCCGCGATTTCCTGAAGCCCCGGTTCCTGGACTGGGCGATGCGCATGATGGACGACCTGCGGCCCGAGGCCCTGGAAGCCGCCGAGGGCGAGGTGCTCGAGGTGGGCTTCGGCACCGGGCGCAACTTGGAGCACTACGGTTCCGGCGTCCGATCTTTGACGGCGGTCGACCCCATGGATGCGTCTTCGGTTCCGAAGGTTGGGGAGCGGATCGCCCGGGCGCCGTTTCCATTGGAACGCTGCACGCTGCGGGCCGACGGCGAACTGCCCTTCGATGCAGGGCGCTTCGACTCCATCGTCACGACCTGGACCCTGTGCTCGATTCCCGAAGTCGCGCGCGCGCTTGCCGAAATGCGCCGCGTCCTGAAGCCGGGGGGGCGCTACGTCTTCATCGAGCACGGGCGTGCGCCCGGGGACACCACGGCGCGCTGGCAGGACCGGCTCAACCCGATCTGGTGCCGCCTCTCCGATGGCTGCAACATCAATCGCCGCATCGATCGCCTCGTGGAAGCGGGCGGATTCGAGTTGACCTCTTTCGAGCGGTTCCGCGCGAAGGGCCCTGGACTGCTCGCCCACATGTACCGGGGCGTGGCGACGCACTCGTCCTGAGCTAGGGGCGCGTCCCCGCCAGGTCGGCCACCAGTTCCATGGCTTCCTCCTGCTGCGTGTGCAGGGTGAGTCCGGTAGCTCCCGATTCCTCCCAGCCGAACCATTTCTTGCGGATGCGGTCGACGGGACCGATCAATGCACCCTGGTCGAGGTACTCGTCGGGAACGGCGGCGATCGCTTCGGCCCGAGCGCCGCCGAGGAACAGTTCCTGGATGCGTTCCGCCGCTTCGGGGAAACCGCGCCGCGCCATCTGGTCCTTGTGGAAGTTCATCTTCTCGTGCCCCATGCCGCCGACGTAGAGGGCTGTCTGGGGTTTCATGGCGTCGAGCGCCCCCTGGACGTCGTCGGTGATGGCAAGCTGGGTCTGAGCCTGGATCTCGAGATCCGCCAGGGACTTTCCTCCGCCGGCGCGCCGAAAGCCCTCCTGGAGCCACGGCTCGAAGACCTTCATCATTCCGGGGACGAAGCCCATCGGGATCCAGCCGTCGGCAATCTCGGCGGTGAGTTTCACATTCGTCTCGTTGCCGGTTCCCAGCCAGATGGGAATGTCCGGGTTGGTGTGGAGAATCGACTTGAGCGGCTTGCCGATGCCCAGGGCGCCCTCGCCGGTGTAGGGCAGTGCGATCTCCCGCCCGTCGTGGATCACCGGCCCCTCGCGCTTCAGGACCTTCCTCACGATGGTGACGTAATCCCGGAGGCGCCAGTAGGGGCGTCCCCAGGGCTGGCCGTACCATCCCTCGACGATCTGGGGGCCGGAGAGTCCGAGGCCGCAGACGACCCGGCCGCCCCCGGCCAGCTCGTCGACGGTCGCCATCTGCATCGCGCACATCGCAGGGGAGCGCCCGGCAAGCTGGGCGATGCTGGTTCCGAGTCGGATCCGCTCGGTTTGTCCCGCGAGATAGCCGAGCGGCGTGAGCGCGTCGGACCCGTAGGCCTCGGCGGTCCAGAGCGAGTCGAAGCCGAGTTTCTCGGCCAGGCGAATTCGCTCCATGGGAAGCCGGAACTGTTTTCCGGCGTAGTCGAGGAAGAGGCCGAGCTTCACGGGAAACGCTCCCTGGTTTCTGGGGTTCAGGAATCTTCGCGCAGTTGGCCGATGGCCTGGGCCGCATCCGCATCCCGGGCAGGATCCTTGGGCAGTGGAAAGAGGATCCAGTCGGTCAGGCCGCGGTACCAGTCTGCCAGGACACCGGCGATTTCGGCGTAGGTGCCGGTGGGAGAGAACGTGTCGAGCATGGCATCGTCGACCACGTCTCGCATGTCGTCCCATTTCCCTTCCCGGGTCAGCCGATGGAGGTGCTCACCGCGCTCCTTCCAGCCGAAGATTTCCAGGCTGGGCCAGTACGACGGCGTCGAGTAGAGGAAGGTCAGCATCTGGCGCACGTCCTCGCGCTCTCGCTCGACGTCGGCGGCGGTCGGGCCGGTCGCGGTGAGCGGTCCCACCATCAGGGCAACTTCGGCCGGGTCGCGATCCGAACGCTCGGCGCCGCGCGCGAGGCGCGGCCGGATGACTTCGCGGATGTAGCGTGGTGCCGTGTTCGTCGGGTGGGTCATCAGTCCGTCCGATACCTCCCCGGCCAGCGCGGTCATGGCCGGTCCGATTCCCCCGAGATAGATCGGGAGTGCCGGGTGTTCGAGGGGGTCGGGGCGAAAGAACGGTTGCATGCGCGTCAGTTGGTAGTGCTCGCCTTCGAACTGGAGTTCCCCGCCGTTTTGCCAGCAATCGAAGATGGCCCGGAGCGCCGCGACGTATTCGCGCATTCGCGGCGCCGGGGGAGTCCAGGCGACGCCGTACCGCCGCGTGATGTTTCCGCGCACCTGGGAGCCCAGGCCCAGTTCGAAACGACCGCCCGACATTTCCTGCAGGCCCCAGGCGGCGACGGCGGTGGTCATCGGGCTGCGCGGAAAGGCGACCAACACGCTGGTCGCCACGCGGAGTCGCGTGGTCGCGTGGAGTGCGAGGGTCGCGGCCGCGAGCCCGTCGTGCACGGCTTCGGGCACGCACAGCCCGTCGTAGCCCAGTGCCTCGGCGCGACGGGCGTGCGCAGCCACCTGGGACAGGGGCATCCGCTCGTCCATGCTGCAGTAGACCCGAAAGCCCCGGTTCACCGTACTCGTTCTCCCGGCCGGGAATGGCGCTTTGCGGCGCTCTGCGGCGGCCTGGAGTCGCTTTCGGAGCGCATGGCCGGTCACACTGGGGAATTCGTTTTGTCTTTGTCAAGTAAATGTCGGACACTGCCCGGCCCGGGGAGGAAGACATGGGGATTCTCGACGGAAAGGTGGCGCTCGTAACCGGCGCGAGCCGGGGCATCGGTGCGGCGGTTGCCGAGAGGCTTGCGGCCGAGGGCGCCGCTGTGGCCGTGACGGCGCGCAGCCTGGATCCGCATCCGAAACTCCCGGGAACCCTCCGCGAAACGGTCGAAACCATCGACTCGCGCGGTGGCCGCGCTGTGGCGATTCAGGGCGACCTGCTGGAGGAAGCCGACCGCGCACGCGCCGTGGCGGAGACCCGAAGGCAACTCGGCCCGATCGACATCCTCGTCAACAACGCCGCGGCGTCCTTCTACATTCCCTTCGAGAAGATTTCGTCGAAGCGGTTCCATGTCGCGTTCGAAATCAATGCGCGCGCTCCCTGGGACCTTTCCCAGCAGGTGATCCCCGACATGCGCGCCGCGGGTCGGGGCTGGATTCTCAACATATCCTCGGCGACCTCGATGCTGCCCTCGGGCCCCCCCTACGACGCCTTCGAAGCCGCGGGCGGGGCGACGCTCTACGGTTCGACCAAGGCCTTTCTCGAGCGCATGACCGCCGGCTTGGCAGCGGAGTTGAACGCGGCGTCCATCGCGGTGAATTCCCTTGCGCCCGTTGCCGCCGTGCTGACGCCCGGTGCCCTGGCGATCGGGGTGATTCCCGACGAGTACAAGGCGAGTGCCGAGCCGGTCGAGTGCATGGCCGAGGCGGCCCTCGCGCTGTGCGAACCGGTCGAACCGATGATCACCGGGCGCATTCTCTACTCGACCCCCTTCCTGGAGGAACTCGGGCGAGCGTCGCGGACCCTCGACGGAAGCGCGGTGCACGGCGCGTGATGACCTTCGACTCGGGGCGCTTTCTTCGAAGGTTCCGGCGCGCGCTCGGCGAGGCTCCGTCTCCGAGGGGGCGCCAGCCGGTCCGGCTTCTCGTCAGCGCCCGGGAAAATCGCAAGGAGCGCCAATGACGCTTTCGCTCACGCCCGATGAACTGCTGACGACCACGCGGGCCGTGCGCAAGCGGCTCGATTTCGACCGGGAGGTTTCTCGCTCGCTCATCGAGGAATGCCTCGATGTCGGCCTCCAGGCGCCCAACGGTTCGAACATGCAGTTGTGGCAATGGGTCGTCGTCGACGACCGCGGCACCATCGAACGGCTCGCGGCCGTCTATAACGCGGCGCTTGCGGCGTATTCCGAAGTGTACGAGAGCCAGGGACTCTCGGAGCGAGCGCAGCAAGACCCGGGGTTCGGTCGCATGACCGAGTCCGTGATGCACCTGGCCGAAAACCTGCACCGGTCTCCTGCCATTCTCATCCCCTGCATTGCCGGGCGGATGGATTCACTCGACATCTTTTCCCAGGCGAGCCTTTGGGGTTCGGTGATTCCGGCCATCTGGAATTTCATGCTGGCTCTGCGTGCCCGTGGCCTCGGGAGTGCCTGGACCACGGTCCACCTGCACCGCGAAGCCGAGGCGGCAGAACTGCTCGGCATTCCGTACGCGGAGTACACCCAGGCCGGCCTCTTTCCTGTCGCTTACACGGTGGGAACCGAATTCAAGCGCGCGCCGCGAAGGCCGGCGGCGGAAGTCACTCACTGGAATCGCTGGTAGGAGAGCGGGATGTTCGAATTGACGGGACGCGTGGCTCTGGTCACCGGGGCAGGACAGGGAATGGGGGTGGGGATCGCACGCGCGCTTGCAGTCCAGGGCGCCCGCGTTGCCGTGAACGATCTCGTGGAGGAGCGGGCCCTGGAGACCGTCGAGCAGATCGCCGCCCAAGGCGGCGAAGCGATCCCGGCGGTCTTCGACGTCACCCGTCTCGACGCTGTCGAGGCCGGTGTCGCGCGCATCGGCGAGGCGCTCGGACCCGTCGACATTCTCGTGAACAACGCGGGCAATGCCGGGGGCGGCCCCACCATGGCGTTGATGCAGTTCCGGGACATGCCGGCGAGTGAATGGCGCCGTTTCGTGGACGTCAATCTCTACGGCCCGGCAAACTGCTGCAAGGCGGTGATTGACGGGATGTGCGAGCGCGGCTTCGGCCGGATCATCACGATTTCGTCGGGGGCGGGACAGACGGGTCTTCCGATCGGCATCACCCTGTACGGTGCGGGCAAGTCCGGCGCGATCGGTTTTCAGCGTCATCTCGCCATGGAAGTCGCGTCCACCGGGGTGACCGTGAACACGATCTCGCTCGGCCTGATGTCGAACGTCGGTGATGCCGAGGCGGTGCAGGGGCTCGCGGCGACTCAGCCGACGGGCCGACTCGGGACGCCGGAGGATGTCGGACACGCCGTCGTCTATTTCGCGTCCGACGAGGCGAGTTGGGTGACGGGGCAGTTGCTCGGCGTCAACGGCGGGGCGGTTCTTCCCTGAGCGAAAAGGAGTGCAGAGCGTGAACGAAATCTTCGACCTGTCGGGCAAGGTGGCCATCGTCACCGGTGGAACCCGGGGGATCGGGAACAGCATGGCGCGCGGACTGGCCGCAGCCGGCGCGTCGGTGGTCGTCACGGGTCGCAAGCAGGAAGCCTGCGATGCGGCGGCCCGAGAGATCGCCGAGCAGACTGGGACCGAGGCGCTCGGCGTCGCCTGTCACATGGGAGACTGGGATCAGATCGATGCGCTCGTCGTGCGTGCCTGGGAGGCGTGTGGGCGCATCGACGTTCTTGTGAACAACGCGGGGATCAACCCCGCGTTCATGACCGTCGAAAACATGAGCGCCGACTTCTGGGACAAGGTCTACGACGTGAATCTCAAGGGCCCCATGCGGCTGGCCGGGCAGGTCGCGCCGCGAATGGCCGAGAACGGCGGCGGCAGCATCGTCAACGTGATCACGGTGGGTGCCTATTTTGGCGGCGCCGGGGTGGGCGCCTATTCGTCTTCGAAGGCCGCGCTGCTCAACCTGACCCGCGTCATGGCGACTGAGTGGGCGGGCCGTGGCGTGCGCGTGAATGCCCTGGCGCCCGGACCATTCGCCACCGACATGATGGCCGGGGCGGAAAAGAGCGCGCCGGGCTTCAACGCGGGGGCCGCCGCTGCGACGCTCCAGAAGCGCGTTGCGGATCCCGACGAGATCATCGGATCCGTGCTCTACCTCGCCAGCGACGCTTCGTCCTTCATGACCGGTTCCGACCTGATCGTGGCGGGGGGCATGCGCTAGCGGCGAAAGGCGCGCCGCGTCGCGTGGGGCTGCGGTGGTAGGGTAGGGACCAGGGGTCGAAAGGAGTTGTGTCGTGGCGAAGCCGGTAATCGTCGAGGCCGTTCGTACGCCGATCGGAAAACGGGCGGGTTGGATGTCGGGCTTCCACGCGACAGAACTCCTGGCGCTCGCCCAGAAAGGGGTCCTCGAACGCGCGGGTCTCGAACCGCGGAAGGTGGAGCAGGTCGTCGGGGGTTGCGTCACCAAGGCGGGAGAGCAGTCCTTCAACATCGCGCGAAATGCCTGGCTGGCCGCGGGTCTTCCCTTCGAAGTTCCGGGAACCACGGTCGATTGCCAGTGTGGCTCGAGCCAGCAAGCCAATCACTTCGTCGCGAACCTGATCGCGGCCGACGCGATCGACGTGGGCCTGGCCTGCGGTGTCGAAGCCATGAGCCGGGTGCCCCTGGGCTCCGAGGGCATGAACGGTCCGGGTTCCTCGCGCACCGAAGACTTTCCATGGGATATGCCCGACCAGTTCGGCGCAGCCCAGCGAATCGCGGAAAAGCGCGGAATCACCCGGGATGACGTCGACGCGCTGGCCCTGCGCTCGCAGCACAACGCCGCGCGCGCTCAGGAGGAGGGTCGCTTCGACCGGGAGATCCTGGTCGTCGACGCGCCGCTCTTTGGGGCGGACGGGGCGCCCACCGGGGAGACCCAGGCCGTGGAGCGGGACCAGGGGCCCCGCGCCTCGACGGCCGAGGGGCTCGCAAAGTTGCAGCCGGTGGTGCCCGGGGGCATGCACACGGCCGGAAACAGTTCCCAGATCTCCGACGGGTCGGCTGCGGTGTTGTGGATGAGCGAGGAGCGGGCGCGTTCGGAAGGCTTGCGTCCTCGCGCCCGGATCCTGGCCCAGGCGCTCGTGGGTTCGGATCCCTACTACCACCTCGACGGGCCCGTCGAAGCCACGGGACGCGTGCTCGAGAAATCGGGCATGCGGATCTCGGACATCGATCGGTTCGAGGTGAATGAGGCCTTTGCCTCGGTGGTGTTGTCCTGGGCGAGTGTTCACGAGCCCGACATGGACAAGGTGAACGTGAACGGCGGTGCGATTGCGCTCGGACACCCCGTGGGAGCGACCGGAAGCCGCCTGGTGACGACGGCGCTCCACGAACTCGAGCGCGCGAACGGGTCGACGGCCCTGATCGCGATGTGTTGCGGCGGTGCGCTGGCGACGGCCAGCATCCTCGAACGGATCTAGGAGGTCTCATGGCCGAACGAACCGGTTTCGGGTTCGAAACGACAGTGGACGAGGTAATGGAGGGCATCGACCTGTCCGGTCGTACTGCGATCGTGACCGGCGCATCGGGGGGGCTCGGTGCGGTGGCTGCCCGCGGCCTTGCTCAGGCCGGGGCCGCGGTGACACTGACGGCGCGGGATGTTGCGAAGGGAGAAAAGGTCGCGGCGGAGATCCGTTCCGATACGGAGAACCAGGCGGTCGAAGTGATGGAATTGGAGTTGCAGCGCCCCGAGAGCGTCCGGCGGTTCGCCGAAACCTGGCGCGCAAGCCACGACGGCCTCTCGATCCTGATCAACAACGCGGGTGTCATGGCCTGCCCGATGGCGCGCACCGATGAGGGCTGGGAGATGCAGTTCGCGACGTGCCATCTGGGACACTTCCTGCTCACCGCGTTGTTGGTGCCCGCGCTCGAAGCGGGAACTCCCGCTCGGATCGTGAACGTGAGTTCCGGGGGGCACCGGTTCTCGCCAGTGCTTTTCGAGGATCCGCACTTCGAGCGCACGGAGTACGACAAGTGGGTGGCCTACGGCCAGGCCAAGACGGCCAACGTGCTTCATGCCGTGGAACTCGACCGGAGACTCGCGGGCCGGGGCGTTCGCGCCTTCGGCATTCATCCGGGCGCGATCGTGACCGAACTGGGGCGTCACCTCCAGAAGGAGGACATCGCGCTGATGAACGCCCGGGTTCCCGGCGGCAAGGGACTGCAGTTCAAGCCGCCCGAGGCGGGAGCGGCCACCCAGGTCTACGCCGCCACGGCGCCGGAACTGGATGGGCAGGGCGGTTGCTACCTCGAGGATTGCCACATCGCCGGGCCACGGGACCCGGACGGGATGGAAGGGGTCATGGACTACGCGGTGGATCCCGAGGCGGCCGTGCGCCTGTGGGCCATGAGCGAAGAGATTCTCGGCGAGCGCTTCGAAGTCTGACGATGCGCCCGCGTTGGCTGGGAGCCTTGGAGGTCTGACGATGCGGAGGCGTTCGCTCGGAGCTTCGGGGCTCGAGGTGTCGGAACTCTCCTTCGGAGCGATGACCTTCGGCGAGGGGATGGAGCCGCTCTCGACGGTTCCCGGCGACCGGGAAGCCGGGCGCCTCGTCGGCATGGCACTGGATGCCGGGGTCAACCTGTTCGACACGGCGGATGTCTATGGCCTGGGCCGCTCCGAGGAGATGCTGGGCCGGGCGCTCGGCGCACGGCGCGAAGAGGCGCTCATCGTCACCAAGGTCGGGTTTCCCATCGGCAGCGGGCCGGAATCCCGCGGTCTTTCCGGGCCGCGCATCGCGGCGTCGGTCGAAGCGAGCCTGCGCCGCCTCGGCACGGACCGGATCGATCTCTACCTGATCCACAAGCGCGACGTCCGCACGCCGTTCGAGGAGACGGCGGCCGCCCTCGACCGCCTCGTGCAACGCGGACTGGTGCGGTGCGTGGGCTTCTGCAACCTGGAAGCCTGGGAAGCAGCGCTTGCTGTCGGGCTCCAGCGGGAACGGGGCTTCAGCGAGTTCTGCTGTGCGCAGATGTATTACTCCCTCGTCGGACGGGATATCGAGGAGGACGTCCTGCCCTTTCTCCAGAAGGCGGGTCTCGGGATGATGGTCTGGAGTCCCCTCGCGGCCGGCTTCTTGACGGGGAAGTACGGCGAGTTGGGTGGCGGGGACGACACGCGTCGTCGCGATGCCTACGCCTATCCTCCGGTGGACCCGGTCCGGGGTCCCGCGGTGCTGGACGCGGTGCGCGAGGTGGCCGAGGGCCGGGGCGCCAGCTGCGCCCAGATCGCCCTGGCCTGGGTGCGGGCGCGTTCCGGCGTGAGCACGGTCGTCCTGGGTGCGAGCAGCGCGGCGCAACTGGAAGAGAATCTCGCGGCGGGGCAGATCGACCTGGAACCCGAAGAGGTGGCACGGCTCGATGCAGCGGGCGAACTCGAACGCCGCTATCCGCGCGCGTTCTACGACCACTTCCCCGAGGACTGAAATCCCCGGCAGGTTTGCTAGGCCCGGATCAATCCGCCGGGATGAGCGCCGGTTTCCATTCCGTCCCGGAAGGTGATCTGGCCGCGGACGACCGTGGCGCGGAATCCGTCGACGCGCTGCACCACCCGCGGCGCTCCCGTGGGAAGGTCGTGGGTGATCTCGGGAACGTGGAGGGTGAGCGCGTCGAGATCGATCAGGTTGAGATCCGCGCGCCGACCGGCTTCGAGCACGCCGCGGTCGCCGAACCCGTAGAGTTCCGCCGGATCCCGAGAGAGCATGCGCACCGCCGTTTCGACGGGAAGTCTCGGCCCGCGTGTGCGGTCTCGCACCCAGTGCTGGAGCAGGAACGTCGGCATGCTCGCGTCGCAGATCATGCTGCAGTGGGCGCCGCCGTCGGCCAGGCCGACCACGGTATCCCGGTGAAGCATCATCTCCCCGATGTCTTCGAGGCTGCCGTTCTTGTAGCCGGAAAAGAACACGTGGAGGAAACCGGGCTTTCCCTCGCCGGCAGCTTCGGCCAACTCGCACATCGTGTCGTACAGGAGTTCGTCGGGTTCCTGGCCGGACCGGGCGATGCGCTGCGCCATGGAATCTTCCGGGTCCGGCTCGAACGCCGGCCCGGTGTCGAGTGCGAAAGTCGCGTCGAGACTGTTCTTCATCATCTTCATCGCCATGCCATCGTGACTGGCTTCCCCGAGGATCGTTGCGCGTGTCGCGGGTTCCCGGAGTCGTGCCAGACGTTCGTCCGAGGCAAGCGCCAGGAGCGCCTGGTACGTCGGCCGTTCCATGAAGGGATTGAACGTGTCCCAGGAAAGCAGGAGGCCGGCGGGCCGACCGGAGACCTGGGGCACGAGTCGCGCTCCCTCGGCGTTGGCCTGCGCGCTCGCCGCGAGAACGTCCACCCAGTGTTTCGGGTCCGTATTGATCTGGGCGAGGGAAAAGGTGATGGTGCAGCCCGTTTCAAGGCTGAGTTGCCGGTAGAGCGCGACCTCCCGCAAGGGGGCGTCCCGGTCTTCACCCATGGCGCCGGCGGGGACGACTTCGACGCGAGACCCGCCCCCCGCGCGCACGGCGTGGAGCAGCGCCAGGAGTTCCTGCTCGTCGGCGAAGGTGCCGGGCACCGGATCGCCGTGGATCGAGGTGTGAAGTGGCAGGCGATTGCTCGAAAACGCGACTCCGCCCGCTTCGATGCCCTCGCGGACGATTCCCGCCATCCGGTCGACCTGCGCGGCGCTCGCCGGAGCGTTGTGGGCCGCCCGGTCCGGGCCGAGGACGTAGGCGCGGACGGCGCCGTGGGGAATCTGTGCCGCGACCTCGATGCAACGTCCCATGGACTCGAGGGCATCGAGGTATTCCGGAAAGCTCTCCCACGCCCAACGGATCCCGTCGGAAAGGGCGGAACCGGGGATGTCTTCGACCCCTTCCATCAGCTCGATCAGTTCCCGGTGTCCCTCGGGCCGCACGGGTGCGAAACCGACGCCGCAATTGCCCATGACGACGCTGGTCACGCCGTGCCAGGATGAGGGAGCCAGCACGGGATCCCAGGTCGCCTGGCCGTCGTAGTGGGTGTGTACATCGACGAAGCCGGGGGTCACCAACAAGCCCTCGGCCTCGAGGGTTTTCGTCGCAGCCTCCGCTGCGAGTGATTTCGCGGGCGCGATTCGAGTGACGAGGCCGTTTTCAACCGCGATGTCCGCCGGCCGCGGGGGAGCGCCGCTGCCGTCGACCAGGGTTCCGTTTCGGATCAGCAGTTCCACCTGGGTCTTCCCCTGTCCGTTTCATGGGAGATCCAGCACTTGTGCTGGATGCGGTTGTCCTGTTCCCGCGGTGAGGCCACCGTCGGCGACCAGGGCGGCACCGGTAACGTAGCTCGCGTCGTCCGAGGCGAGGAATGCGATCGTTGCCGCGATTTCCTCGGCGCGTCCGAACCGGCCCATCGGGATGTTCTGGTGGTACGCGTCGACCAGTTTCGGAAAGGCTTGCACGGCCGCCGACATGGGTGTGTCGATCACGCCCGGGCAGACTGCATTGACCCGGATCCCCTCTCGCGCGTGCTCCATCGCGATCGCGCGGGTGAAGTTGAGCACCCCCGCCTTGGCCGCGTTGTAGGCGGGCATGGCGTAGTCGCCGGCCAGGCCCGAGACCGAGGCGAGATTGACGATCGCACCGCCTCCCGAGGCTCGCAGGTGGGGGATGGCTGCACGACAGCCGTAGTAGACCGAGTTGAGATCCACGTCGATCACACGGCGCCAGTCTTCGGGCGCCAGGTCGGGGAGCGTTCCCGGTACGAGGATGCCGGCGTTGTTGCACACGACGTCGAGCCGTCCGTGGCGCTCGACGGCCTCGGACAGGAGTGCCTGGAGCTGATCTTCCTGTGTCACGTCGGTTCGAACGAAGGCACCGCCGCACTCGCCCGCGACCGAGCTTCCACCCGCTTCGTCGAGGTCACCGAGCACCACCCGTGCGCCCTCGTCCGAGAAGCGGCGGGCTGTGGCGGCGCCGATTCCCGAGGCCGCTCCGGTCACCACTGCCACTCTGCCCTCGAGGCGCCGGGTCATCTGCCGTTCTCCCTGTGCCGAGCGTCGCGCGAATCTGGAGCGCGCCCGCCGCGCGCGTCCACCGCATCGGTTTCGTGTTCGCCGGGCTGTCCCGGTGCGCTAGGCGGCGCCGTCGAGAAATTCCTTGAAGCCGTAGGTCGCGTGGGGTCCGAGGCAGATCTGTTCCAACACCCCGACGCCCGTGCGATCGCCACAGCGCGCCCGGACCACCTGCTGGATGTGCTGGTTCTCGAGGGCCAGGGGTTCCGCGTCATCGCACTTCCACATCTCGCCGCCGATCGCGAGTTCCCCTTTCCACTTGCCGTGCCCCCACTCCGGGTGGGAGTAGCCGCTCCCCTTCATCCGGTACAGGATCAGGGGTTCGAGCTCGATGTCGAGCCGCTCCCCCGTCTTCGAAATCATCGCGATTTCGGCGGAGGAAGCGACGCGGGTTCCCTTGACGTACTCGACGCGGTGTTCGCAGTTTCCCCAGACCTGGGTGCCCGGATCCGTGACGCCGGGAATCGCTTCGGGAGACGCGTAGGCCGGGACGACCTGGGCGTCCGTGTGCCACGTGAAGCCGTTTTCGTCCTCGAACACGCCGAAGTGCGTGCACCGATCTTCCCACTGAAGCGGAGCCCAGAGGAAGAAGACCTGGGGCATCGCGACGACGGGTGCTCCCGGAGGCGCCGGGTCCCCGACGGGGCGCTGGCCCCAGGAGCGGTCCTTGGTGGCGTAGACCCGGGAAGGGTCGACGGGCACTTCCTTGCCGTCGTAGCGCACCACACCCTGCCAGGTGCCGTACTGGGCGAACCGTGTCGATTCCATGACGACGGAGCGATCGTTGCGGAGTTTCTGGTACCCCTCCTCGACGTTGGCCGTGCGGGGAATGAAGGTGAGGTCGCATTCGATACCGGTTTCGTTCTTGTCGATCACCAGCCGACTCGAAAGCATCGGGCGAGTGATCTCGAGACGGAACGGCCCCACCGTGGTGTCGCTCGGTTCGTCCGACGCGCGGCGGGAAGCGTGGAACGCGTGCTGTTCCCCGTCGCGCACGATGCTGAATCCGCAATCGAGGATGCCCAGGTTCGGATACAGGGCCATGGCGATCCCGATGTAGAACTCGCCGTCCTTGTCGTAGCCGTTGTACCAGTAGCGGTCGTACAGGTTGCGTTCGCTCGAGACCTTGTGCGCGATCGGCTCCGGCGTCTGGTGGATCATGTAGTCGTCGAACTTGCTGAGCATCGCGTCTACCTCTTCAGGCCGGCATGCCGATGGTCTTCGTCTCCAGGTACTCCTCGAACCCCTCGACACCGTGCTCGCGGCCGACGCCGCTCTCCCGGTAGCCCCCGAAGGGCGAGTCGGGTCCGAACCACATGCCGCCGTTCACGCCCAGCGTGCCGGTCCGGACGCGCTTCGCCACGGAGAGCGAGCGTTCCAGGGAAGCGCTGAAGACCGATCCGGACAGCCCGTAGCGAGAATTGTTCGCGATCTGAATGGCGTCGTCGTCGTCGTCGTAGGGGATCACGGCGAGCACCGGCCCGAAGATCTCTTCCTGGGCGATGGTCGATTCGGGGTCGACGTCCGCGAAGAGCGTGGGCTGCACGAAGTACCCCTTGTCGAACTGTTCGGGCCTTCCGCCGCCGACGAGGCAGCGGGCGCCCTCGGCCTTGCCCTTCTCGATGTAGGCGAGCACCCGCTCCCGCTGGCGGGCGTTGACCAGCGGGCCCATGATGTTCGCCGGGTCCATCGGGTCGCCGTAGTTGACGCTCTCGAAGGCCGCCTTGACCAGTTCGACGCCCTCTTCGTAGCGCGAGCGCGGCAGGAGCATGCGCGTGGTGATCGCGCAGCCCTGGCCCCCGTGCATGCAGGTCATCGAACCCGCGGGAACGACGGCCTCGAAGGCTGCATCGTCGAGAATGATGTTTGCGGACTTCCCACCGAGCTCGAGGAAGACCTTCTTCAGGTTTTCCCCGCAGCGCTTCATGATGTGCTTGCCGACCGCGGTGGAACCGGTGAAGCTGACCAGGTCGACCCGCGGGTCGCCCGTCAGCACGTCGCCGACCTCGGCAGGGTCGCTCGCCGTCACGATGTTGAGCACGCCGGGGGGCAGGTCGGTTTCTTCGGCCACGATCTTGCCGATCAGCGTGGCCGAGTAGGGCGTGTCGGGCGCGGGTTTCAATACGGCGGTATTGCCGGCCATCAGCGCCGGAACGATCTTCGAGAGGTTCAGCATGAACGGGAAATTCCAGGGGGTGACCAGGCCCGCGACGCCGATCGGCTCCTTGTAGACGATGCGCTGGCTCTTCATGCCGAAGAACTCGTGCACGCCCAGTTCCCGCTCCCACTCGTATTTTTCTGCAACACCGATGTCCCAGAGCATGTCCTGGATGCAGGAGTCCTGTTGCACGGCGTAGGTGAGTTGAATCGGGCAGCCGGCTTCGGAGACGATCAGGGGCCGCGACTCTTCGCGGTGCTTGTCGAGCGCCGCCTGGAGCTGCCGCAGGCAGCGCGAGCGGAACGCGAGATCCGTGGACCAGTCGGTCTCGTCGAACGCGCGCCGGGCAGCGCCGATCGCCGCATCCATGTCGCCGGGAGCCGCGTCGGGCACGGGGCCGATCGGTTCCTCGGTGGCGGGGTTGACGTTCGTATAGGTGCGGCCTCCTTCGGCCTCGACGAGTTTCCCGTCGATGAGGAGGCGGCTCTCATGCTGCATGGGGGTCATTGCTGTGGTTCTCCCGTTGGCGGAAGGGGCAGGATACCGTCTCCGGGCGTTCTTTCGGTAGTCGAATGCGCGAGGAGCGTCACAAAAGGCTGCGGCGGCCCCGGACCGCAAGCCGAGAAGGGTCGTTCTACGGGGCGGCCCCCGCCAGCCGCGGGAGCCAGAGGCTGATCGAGGGCACGAAGGTCACCGCGAGGAGTGCCAGCAACATGGCGAGCACGAGGGGGAGCAGCGGGCGCACGATCTTGCGTGCTTCGGTTCCGGCCACCGCTGCACCGACGAAGAGCACCGTTCCGACCGGTGGGGTGCAAAGGCCGATACACAGGTTCACGACCATGATGACGCCGAAGTGGATGGGGTCGATGCCGAGTTCACTCACGACAGGGAGAAAGATGGGCGTGAAGATCAGGATCGCGGGAGTGATGTCCATGAAGGTTCCGACGGCGAGAAGCGTCAGGTTCACCAGCAGGAGCACCGCGATGGGGTCACGGCTGAGCGAGAGGACGAGTGTCGCCGCCTGTTCCGGGATGCGTTCGTAGGCGAGCACCCAGGACAGGGCTGCAGAGGTTCCGATCAAGAGCATGACGACGCCCGTGGTGGTGGCGGCGTCGAGGAGGCTCTCGGGAAGGTCGCGCCAGGTGAGTTCTCGCTGGGCAACGCCAAGTGCCAAGGCGTAGAGAACCGCGGCGCCCGAAGCCTCCGTGGCCGTGAAGAAACCCCCGGCGATGCCACCCATCACGAGAACGGGGAGCCCGAGCCCGGGGAGGGCGGCGAGGAGCGGTTGCGCGATCCTGCGCTTTGCTTGGGGACCGGTATCCCTGTTGCCCCGCAACGTCAGTGCCGCGGCGGCCATGAGAGAGAGGCCGACCAGGAGCCCGGGCAGGTAGCCGGCGAGAAAAAGTGCGGCGATCGATGTACCGCCGCTCGCGAGGGAATACACGATCAGCACGTTGCTCGGCGGGATGACGAGTCCCGTCGTAGCCGAGGCGATGTTTACCGCGGCCGCGTCATCCCGGTCGTAGCCGGCCGATTCCATGCGGGGACCCATGGCGGCTCCGATTGCCGATGCCGCGGCCACGGCGGAGCCCGAGATCGAGCCGAAGAGCATCGACGCCACCACGTGGACGTGCGCGAGGCCGCCGCGGATCCCGCCCATCAACTCCTGGGCCAGGGTGATCAGCCGCGCCGCGGTACCGCCTCGGTTGGCGAGTTGCCCCGCGAGGATGAATAGCGGGATGGCGAGGAGCGGGAAGGAGTCGAGACTGGTCGTGATCCGCTGGGCGGAGGTCAGCAGGGCAGGGCCGAGCGAAACCTGGGTGGCGAGGGCAAGGACGGCCGCGGTACCGATCGCGAAACCGACCGGCACCCGCAGGAGCAACAGTCCCGCGAAGGCAGCGAGCAGCAGGAGCCCCTCGGTCACGACGTTTCTTCCGGTCGGGAGCGCTGACGCCAGGCCGTCGCCATGTCGTCGAGTGCGTAGAAGGCGATCAGCAGGCCGGAGAGCGGAGCTGCGAGGTAGACCCCCGCGATGGGGAGCCCCAGGGCCGCCGAGCGTTGGTCGAGTTCGAACGCCAGGTGAACGAGGCCGGCCCCGCCCGCGACCAGGACGCAGAGCGAGAAGACGGCCACGATGCCGTTGGCGAACAGGGTGATTGCCGTTCGCGCCTTTCCGGCCCGTTGCGGCAGCAGGTCCATCGCGACGTGGAGCCGCTGCCCCGCGGCGTAGGCGCTTCCCAGGAGTCCCACCCAGACCAGCAGGTACCGCGCGAGTTCATCCGTGAAGGAACCGGGGCTTTCCGTCACGTAGCGCGAGAACACCTGCCACAGTACGTTGATGACCGACGCCGCCATCAGGGCGACGAGCAACAACCGAGTGGCGCCATCGACGGCCCGTCGCACGTTCAGTGTTCCTGCGCTTCGATACGGAACACGATCGGGCCGAGTACCGGGTCATCGCGCGCGGCGGCGCGCAACCCCTCGCTCGCTGCGACGAAGGGCCGCGGGTCCGGGCGCACGACCGTGACACCGGCTTCCTCTACGGCTCGGAGTGCATTCGCGCTCGCCTGGTTCCACAATTTTCGTTGCACTTCGCTGGAGGTCTGCGCCGAAGCTTCGAGCCACTGCCGCTCGCTGCTGGAAAGGCCTTCCCACAGTTG
>JAYZFQ010000092.1:0-6080 GCA_036336695.1 Myxococcota bacterium | reverse complement strand
GAGTTCAGCGTGCGCTGGAACGACCCCGAGTTGGCGATCCCCTGGCCGGTCGACGCCCCGATCCTGTCGGGCAAGGATCGCGACGCTCCCCTGCTGAGCGAGGTGCGCGAACGGCTGCTTCCCGCCGCGGACTAGACGCCGGAGTTCAAAGGCGGACTAGAAGTCCTCTTCGACGCGGCACTCCTCCGAATCCGGTTGCGCAGTAAGGCGGCACGGGGCCCCGCAATAGGTGCAATAGACCTCTTCGCCCTTCCGCTCGTCCCCGGACAAAGGAAAATCGGCGCTGCAGATCGGGCACGCGAGTTCCACCATGGCTGAAGAATCGGATGGCCGGCGCCCGCCCTTTAGAAGGCGGCGAACGCGGTCAGGGCGTCCCAACCCGTGGTACGCCAGGCGCCGCGATCCGCATCGACGAGAAGCGCTTCGCATCCGGGCTGGGCTTCCACCAGGGCAAGCCCTTCGGATTCCCCCAGCACGAGCAGGGCCTTGCTCAGGGCCTCGGCAAGCGTTGCGTCCGGCCCGACCACGAGCGCCTGGCGCCGGGCCTCGAGGGCCCGGCCTGTCCTGGGGTCGAGTACGTGGCCGAAGCGCCGCCCGCCGATTTCCACCGCCTGCCCCAGGCTGCCCGACACGGAAAGCGCGAGGTCCTCCAGGTGGACAACCCCCAGAAACCCGTTCCCGGGACCCCGCGCGAGCAGTCGCCAGGTGGGGACGTCCGCCGGCCGGCCCAGGGCCCAGACACTGCTGTGGCCGAAGTTGAGCAGCGCGCGCTCGAGTCCCCGCTCGGCGAGCAATGCCCGCGCGCGGTCGAGTGCCCACCCCTTGGCCACACCCCCGAGATCCACGCTCACTCCGGCGGCATCGAGGGCGACCTCGTCGTCGCTCAGCACACGGACTTTCTGCCAGCCCACCTGCGATCGCGTCGCCGCGAGTTCGGCGTCGCTCGGCAACACGTCGCGCGCCGCGGCGCCCGTCCACAACGCGACGAGTGGGCCCACCGTCACGTCGAAGGCACCGTCGGTCAACGCGGCATGGCGCCTCGCGTGGGCCAGCAGGAGCGCGAGTTCGGGATCGACCCGCTGAGGCCCCGAGCCGGCCGCACGGTTCAGGCGAGAGACCGGACTCGCGGGGTCGAAACGCGTGAAGACCGCTTCCAGGCTCTCTACGAGGGCAAAGAGTTCCGAGAGCGCGGACCGGCCCGCCTCCGCATCGGGGGCGACCAGCGTCACCTCGAGCACCGTACCCATCACCAGGCGCCCGTCGCTCACCACTACGGGCGCCGGCGGAGGGGTCGCCGCGCAACCCAGGACGAGCCAGAGGCCGCCGAGCACGACCGCGCTGCGCATCATTCGTCCCAGTAGTTCTCGTCTTGCTGTTCCGTAAAAACGGCCCAGAGCGACACGCCGATGAGGAGCGCAAGGCTCGCCTGCAAGGCGAGAAACCCCGCGACCTTGAGCCAGGCGAACGCCGGGTGGCCGAAGCGTACGAGCCATCCGGAGCCTTCGTCGACGAGAGCGGACAGAAAGGGTGCGATGATGAGCCACGCCTTCAAGCGGTTTCCCAACGGTACGAACAGCATCAGGTGGGTCAACACCAGGAGCAGCATCCCCATGGCGAACAGGTGGAAGTGGGAGACTTCGAGCAGGCCCTGGTAACTGCGCGGCGAGGTGAACAGTGCCTCGTTGCCGAGGTAGTAGCTGACGACCGAAGCCGGGTTGAGGTCCATTTTCGCGAAATAGAGCCCCAGGTTCGTGAACCACAGGAGACCCACGTAGATGGCGTAGAGCACCACGATGACCTGGAGCAGCCGATTGCGACTCCACTCTCCGGTGACGAAGAATCGCACCTCAGTCTTTGCCTCCTGCAATCAAGACCTGGTAGTAGGCCAGCGCGCGACGCACACCCCGTACCGTCGCTTGTGCCGACAGGGTGGCACCGATGACCGCGTGTACATCATTGCCCACCCGGATCGGTTCGCCGAGGGTCTTGTCCGCGAATTGCTCGTACCAACGTTCATTCGGCAGATAGTCCAGGGGCTCGTGAAAGGCCAGGACGCGCACCGAACGGACGGCTCCCTCGGGCGTGAGGACGACCATGAAGGCCTCGGGAAGCGTCCGCACGTTGTGGACGTCGATGACCGCGTAGCCGAGAAGCTCCTCCCCCGAGAAGCCCGAGTAGATGCGTACGAGTTTGGACTCGAGGGGGGCGTGCGCGAGTTGCTCGATCTCCTGCGCCTGCGCTTCGGTGAGCAGGTGCAGCTTGCTGTCCACACGGTCCGCCGTGGGAAACGCGAGTTCCAGGGCTTCGGCCCGACTGAAGAACACCTTGGCGGAACCCACAGCCGGCCAAAGCCAGACCAGGGCGGCCAGCAAGAGGAAGCGTCGCAACGGGCTAGAAGACGTAGCCGATCCCCAGGTTGAACGTATCTCCCAATTTGCCCTCCGCCGGGGTCAGGTTCCTGTAATCGGCCTTGAGCACGACGTTGGGAATCGGTTCGAACTGGACCCCGACGGTATGGGATACCACGGCATCGTTCTTGTCGCGAATGGCGCCCGTGGGCACGTTGAACTGGGTGTCGTAGTACTCGAAGCGGTAGAAGGGCTGCAGCGACCGCTCGGATTCCGCCAGGAAACCCCAGATGTTGTAGGCGATTTCGGCGTAGCCCCCGAGCATCGTCTGCGCGACGTTATCGGTCGGCGCGAGCCCGTTCGCCGCGGAGAGTTCCGCTGCATTATCGACGAATGCCATGGTGTAGAGGCCCCGGAGCCAGAGATCCTTCCACTGCCACTGGGCGTGAACATCGAACAGGGTGAGTTGAGCGTTGGGGAGCTTGCCGCCGGGACCGGTCTCGTTCTGGCCGGTATCCCCGACAAAGAAGGAAGCGCCGAGGATCATTCCGGGCAACGGCGTGAAATCGAGCCGGCCGGTGACGGCGATGTCTTCCGTGAGGGCCTGGCTGCCCTTCTGGCGACCACCACGCAAGCCCGCGGCGTTGAACTTCTCGCCGTTGAGACTGTTCACGGCGTAGAGCTTGTAATGCACCTTCTCTCCGAAGTTGCCGAACAGTCCCACGCCATTCGCGCGCCAGGTAGTCGGAATGATGAACCGCTCCACCTGGGGCCGGTTCACGCCGAAGAAGAACGGCGGCTCGTGGTACTCGTTCAGCCAGCCGATCGGCAACAGCATCAGGCCGGCCTTGATGTTGGCGTAGTCCTTGAGCATGAAATCGAGGGTCGCGAATTCGAGGAAGACCTCGTCGGCGTGCTCGATTTCGATCTCGCTGTTGAAGATGATCGAATCGGTGAACTTGTATCCGAAGTAGAGAACGGCGCGCAGGAAGTCGCTCGTGTTCTGGTTGTTCCCCTTGTCTCCGACGTAGGCGGTGTAATAAGCCTCCCCGTAACCGCCGATCGAGAGTCCGGAGGCGACGCCGTAGACCTTCGAGGCCGCGGGGCCGTAGCCGTAGGCGCTCTCCAGCTCTGCGGGCACCGCGGTATCCATCCGCGCGCGCTCGACCTCTTCGGTGAGGACGCGCACCTGGCGCTCGAGCTCGGCGATCCGATCCGCCGTCGCGAGATCGCTCTCCGAAGCCGCCGTGTCCGCGTAGGCACTCCCGGCCCACAACGCTACCAGCGGGAAGAAGCCCTTCAGCCATCTTGATCGGTTTGCCATCGAGTCCAACCTCGTTCCCGGGAGCGAAGGCTCCGGGTGGGGTTGGGCTCGGGGTTCTCGACCGCTGGCCTCGGGTCCTGGTAGATCGGGGTTTTACCGCGCCTGGACGGCCCGCTCAGGCGGAGCGAAAACGCCTTCGACGGGCAAGACCACGGTGCGCTTGCAGCGCCTGCACTTGACCTCCACACCCCCCGGGACTGCGCGGGCGAGAAGGCTCCCGCAGAGGCACCGGCAGTCGTCGGAACTCGCCTCGAGTCCAACGGTTCGGATGGCGGAGGGACGGGACACGGCAACACCTCTTCTGAAATTGAAAATCATATTCAATTTCATCAGGACTCTACAGGGACCCCCGCGCCCTGTCAACGCAATCGAGGCGCCGCCCCAAGCCGCCTGCCAGGCGGTCTTTCGGCCCCAGACCCGCCCGGAGAGAGGCTAGGAGGCCTCCCGGCAGTCCGCGCAGTGGCCGTAGAGCTCGTGCCGGTGGCGAAGGACCCGGAAGCCGTGCTCCTTCGCAATTCGCTCCTGGGCCGTCTCGATCATCTCGCAGTCGAACTCGATGATCTTCCCGCAGCGCGTGCAGACCAGGTGGTCGTGGTGCTCGTGCTGGATCTCGTAGCGGGTGATGCCGCCGTCGAAATGGCTCTCATTGGCGAGGCCGGCGGCACAGAGCAGCTTGAGGGTGCGGTAGACGGTGGTGTACCCGACCTGCGGGTGCGCCTCGCGCACCTTGCCGTAGAGCTCTTCGCCCGTCACATGGCCCTTGAGCGACAGGAAGACCTCGAGAATCGCCTCTCGCTGTTTGGTGTGCTTGAGGTTGTGCTCTTCGAGGTACCGATCGAGAGTCCTCTTTTCGATCTCCGACGCCATGGCTGCCAAATTAATCGAGCGCCCGGAGCGCGGCAAATTCCGAAATCAGAGCTCTTCCAGCAGTGCTTCGGAAGCTTCGGCAACCGCGTCGTCGGCGCCTTCGGCGAGCATCCGTAGCCGGGTCCGGAGCCCGGGCGTGACCTCCAGAGCGGCTCTGCCGCGGGCCTCCCGGACCCCGGCGATGCCCGCCAGCACGACCTCGGCATCGCCCGCGTCCAGGAAACAGCCGATCAGCCGCGTTTCCGTCGGCAAGCCGACCTCGGATCGATAGGCACGGCAGGCCGCGGCAAGGCCGGGGGTCCCCCGCGCTTCGAGGACCTCCTGCGCCAGTACCTTGTCGGCGGGGCTCGCGAACAAGGCGTCCGCCTGTTCGAGTGCACGCTCCGCTGTTTGTTTCGTGCGCTTCCGGGAGCCGGTTTGCCCAGCGTCGCCGCGCCCCTCGCGACGCAATCGGTCGAGCTCGGCGAAGCTCTTCTTCTCCCGGTCGAGGAAGCCCGGGCGGTCGTCGTCCCCCATCAGCGCGCCTGGGCCAGGGCCGCCGCCAGGTTCTCCTGGGCAGCGGCGTTCTCGCAGTCGAGCTCCACCGCGCGCTCGAACGCGGCAAGCGCCGCCCCATTGCGACCCGCCGCCGCGTAGGCCAGGCCGAGGTGATTCTGGATCTCGGAGGCGCGCGGTGCACGAACAGCCGCCTGCTCCAGTTCGAAGATCGCCGTATCTGTGTCTCCACGGTCGAGCGCCTGCGTGCCGCTCCGATACAAACGGGCCGCCTCGAAGTGTGCGCATCCCGACGTTGCCATGAAAACGAGCGCTGCCGCCGAAATCAGCAGGGTCCTGGCGCGTTTCTCGAACCGCATGGGAGCGGGTGTAACCCAGACCCGCGCTCCGTGGCAATCGCAAGGCGTTGCCCACAGCACGAAGATGGGGTAAACACCGGCGCGCAGGAGACAGGACGCCCATGAAAAATCCCAATCCCCACTCTTACGAGGATCGCGTCCTGTCCTGATCCCAGGTCGGAGCCCGAGTCAGCTGCGGGGGCCACGGACGCGAAGCGCGACCGCGGCCCTTTTCTTTTTCGAGGCTCTGGCATGACGATTTCAAACCAAAACGACCCGGCTGGGGCGGCAGAACCGCGGGGCGGTGGAATCCGCGAGGTCGCGGTACTGGCCGCGCCCGTCGTCGTCCAACAGGTCTCGGCCACCACGATGATGGTCGTGGACTCCGCCATGGTCGGCCGGCTGGGAGCCACCGAGCTCGCCGCCGTGGGCTTCGCGTCCGTGTGGCTGTGGACCCTGTTCGCGTTGTTCAACGGGACCGCGAGCGGCGTGCAGACCTTCGTCTCCCAGTACGACGGCGCGGGGCAACCGCGGGCGTGCGGCACTTGGGCCTGGCAAGCGCTCTACTGCGTGGTTCCGGGAGCGCTCTTCCTCGCGTGCCTCATCGCACCCCTCGCCACGACGCTGCTCGACTGGCTCGCGCCTTCCTCGGGTCTGCGCCTGGCGGCTGGCGAATACACCCTGGCGCGTCTTCCGGGAGAAGTTCCC
>JAYZFQ010000091.1:0-37266 GCA_036336695.1 Myxococcota bacterium | reverse complement strand
GCGGAGGTCCTCGAAGGACTCGATCGGTTCACCGGCGAGGTCGCTCTCCACTCCCGCCAGGAGATCGGCGAACACGGCCTCGGGCAGTTCGAAGCGGCGCGCGGCATCGGCGAGCGCCACGCCCACCGGGTGCACCGCCTCCCCTCGGTAGGCACTGGACAGTTCCGCGTGCCAGCGTTCGAGCAGCAGGCGCCGATCGCCGCGCACGGCGGGGTCGTCGGCGATATCGTCGGCCAGGCGGCAGAAGGCATAGATGGCGTGGAGTGCGCGCCGCTGGTCGCGCGGGAACATCCAGAACGCGGCGGAAAAACTCGAGTCCGCCTGCCGCACCAGCTCGGCGCAGTGGTTCTGTGCCTCGCGCAGGGTACACGGGCGCTGCTCACCCATCGGAAACCAGCGGAAACTGCGTGCCAGCGGAGTGGACATCCGACGGGCGCGCAACGCGCAAGGCGCGCTCCGCGATCGACGCTCCGTCCAGACCGACCTCTCGCCACTGGTCGTTGACATCGCCATGCTCGACGAAGCGGTCTGGCAGGCCCAGCCGCTCGATGCACAATCCGGGGAGCCGCGGGGCAAGCGCCTCGAGCACCGCGCTTCCGAAGCCGCCGGTCAGGCCGTGGTCCTCTACGGTGATCATGGCACCGCAGCTGCGACCGACGGCGACGAGCAGGTCGACATCGAGGGGTTTGACGAACCGGGCATCGACGACCGCCGCCGAGACGCCCTGCTCGGCAAGCCGTTCCGCTGCGTCGAGCACCGCGGGCACCGTCTTGCCCAGGCCGACCAGCGCCAGGTCGCTGCCTTCGCGCAGCAACTCTCCGCGACCGATGGGCAGCGGCTTGGGGTCGGGGTCCAGAGGCACCCCAGGGGCGGCGCCGCGCGGAAAACGCACCGCGAACGGCCGACCCGACTCGATTCCCGTCGCGAGCAGGTGCTGGAGTTCGTTCTCGTCTCGCGGCGCACAGACGACGAGGTGGGGGATCATGCGCAGGTACGCCAGGTCCAGTCCGCCATGGTGCGTCGGACCGTCGGCACCCACCAGGCCGGCGCGGTCCAGGGCAAAGGTCACAGGCAATTCCTGCAACGCGACATCGTGCACGATCTGGTCGAACGCGCGCTGGAGAAAGCTCGAGTAGATCGCGCAGACAGGGCGAACCCCCTCTGTCGCCAGGCCGGCGGCAAAGGTGACTGCGTGCTGCTCGGCAATACCCACGTCGTAGACCCGGTCCGGGTGCTGCTCGGCAAAGCGGTCGACCCCGGTTCCGTCGGGCATCGCGGCGGTGATGGCCACGACGCGCGAGTCCCGGTCGGCCAGGCGTGTGAGTGCGTCGGCGAAACAGGCGGTCCAACTCGGGGTTCCGCCGGACTTCTTCTCTCGCACTCCCGACGCCCGGTCGAAGGGCGTGGTGGCATGCCACCGAAAGGGATCGGCCTCCGCCGGGGCATAACCGGCACCCTTCTTCGTCTGCACGTGGAGGACGGTGGGGCCCGTCGCATCCCGGAGCGCTTCCACCGCTGGAAGAAGCTGGGACAGGTCGTGACCATCGACGGGACCGAGGTAACGCCAGCCGAGAGCGCGGAAGTAGTGCTCGGCATTCCCGGTCTTGTTCAGGCCGCCCACATTCGGGGCAATCGACATGCCGTTGTCGTTGAAGACGACCCGCACGTCGGCCCCCAGCGTGCTCGCGTGATTCAAGGCCTCGAAGGCCATGCCCGCGGTCGCGGCACCGTCGCCGATCACCGCCACGGTTCGGGCCGCGTCGGCACCGCGCCGCTGGGCTTCGGCGATTCCCGCCGCCGCAGAAACCGAGGTCCCGGCATGTCCGGCGCCGAACACGTCGAACGGACCCTCGCAGCGGCGCAGGAAACCACTGGGGCCGTCGGCTCGCTTGATGCGCAGCAACCCTTCCCGACGACCGGTCAGGGCCTTGTGGGCGTACCCCTGGTGGCCCACGTCCCAGACGATCCGGTCGCGGGGCGTCTCGAAAGCGAAATGGAGCGCAACGGTGAGTTCGACCACGCCGAGGCTCCCGGCGAAGTGGCCGCCCACCGTGGCGCCCACCTGTACGAGTTCACGGCGAAGCTCTCGGGCGACCTCTCCGAGATCCTCCCGTGACAGGGCGCGAAGGTCGGCAGGCGACTTGATCGGGTCGAGCGGGTTCACCAATCCCCCAGGCGCCGACGGGAAACGCGGCGACGGGAACATCCACGGCCGCCCGTGGGCCCGCAACGCGATCCGTTGGACTCAAATGCCCCGACGGTCAGTCGTTGGACCCAAAGCGCGATCCGGTCAGCAATGCTGCCGCCCGGGCGGCCCCAGGAACCCTCGGTCGCCGCCTCGGAGCCGGCGACCTACCCTCGACGGCTCGCCCGTTGCGACGCGGAGGAACCTTGGCCAGCCGCATTCTGCCGCTCCCGAGCTTCCTGCGAGCCGACCGCCCGGAGATCGTGGCAGGAGTCGACCTCGGCTCGAACAGCTTCCACCTCATGGTGGCCCGCTCGGAAGACGACGGGCGGATCCACGTTCTCGACCGCCTGCGAGACCCCGTGCGGCTGGCGGCCGGAATCGACGCACGCGGCTATCTCTCCGACGAAGCGGTGGCCCGGGGCACCACGGCGCTGGAGCGCTTCGGCGAGCGGCTGCGCGATATGCCGTCTCGCGCGGTCCGGGCCGTCGCCACGAACACCCTCCGCAAGGCGCGCAACGGCGCCGCAGTGGAAGCCGCCTTTTCCGAAGCCCTGGGACACCCCGTGGAGATCATCTCCGGGCACGAGGAGGCCCGCGTGATCTACGCCGGGGTGACCCACGTGACGCCCGAGATCCAGGAGCGGCTCCTCGTGCTGGATATCGGGGGCGGCAGCACCGAATGCATCCTGGGCCGCGGCTACGAGCCCCTCGAACTCGACAGCCTCTACATGGGGTGCGTCGAGGCCACCGCCCGTTTCTTCGGGGAGGGAAGACTCAGCCGGGAGGCCTTCGAGCGCGCGCGGCTCGCCGCCGGCCTGGAACTCGCCTCCATCGTCCAGCGCTATCGGCGGATCGGCTGGGACCGGGTCCTGGGCTCCTCGGGCACGATCCTTGCCGTCAGCGAAGTGCTCCGCCAGCAGAAGTGGTCGCCCGGAAACATCACCGCCAAAGCGCTCGCCAAGCTCGAAGCGAAACTCGTCGAGACTTCGAGAATTTCGAAACTCGAGCTCGCCGGTCTCGACCCCGACCGCGCCGCGGTGTTCCCAGGCGGCGTGGCCATTCTCTCGGCGGCATTCCAGTTCCTCGAGATCGATGAAATGGTGCCCGCCACCGGCGCGCTGCGCGAGGGCCTGGTCTATGAACTGCTCGGCCGAGCCACCGTGGGCGATCCACGGGACCGCACGGTGGACAACCTCGCGTCGAGGTACAAGGTCGACCGGGAGCATGCCCAGCGGGTATCCGATACCGCCGCGGTGCTCTTCTCCCAGGCGAACAAGCACTGGGAACACGAGACCGAAACGGCGCAGCGCCTGCTGTCCCAGGCCGCGTCCCTCCACGAGATCGGCCTTTCGATCGCCTTCGCCGGCTTCCACAAGCACGGGGCCTACATTCTCGCGCACGCCGACATGCCCGGTTTCTCCGTCGACGAACAACAGCTGCTCGCAGCCATCGTCGGAGCGCACCGCCGCAAGTTTTCCAAGGCGGCTTTCGGCAACCTCGCGGGGGGCCGGCGCAGGCTCGCGATCCACCTCACCCTGGTTCTGCGACTGGCCGTGAGACTGCACCACAGTCGCACCAGCGAAGCGCTCCCCGAGGTACGTCTCGAGGCACGAAAGGCCCACCTCCGCATCGAGGTGCCCGCCGCGTGGCTCACAGAGCGAGCGCTGACCCGGGCCGATTTCGAGGAGGAGGTCCGCCTGCTGGAGCGGGAAGGAATCCACCTGGAGCTGGCAACCCGTTGACGCACGCAGCGGCAACTCGCAGACGCCCCTATGGTGCAATGACCTGAAGATGGCGGCCGGCGCACAACGCATCCTGATCGACGCAACCATGACCCGCCGGGGCGGCGGGTTTACCTACCTGGTCAACCTGCTCCCCCTGCTCGCATCCCTGGCACCCGAGCGGCAGTTCCGGATGCTGCTGCGAAACCCGACGTTGCGTGCCGAACTCCCGCCCGCTGCCAACGTCGAGACCACGCTGTACCCGGAGACGGGGTTCGGCCGACGCCTCGCCTTCACCATGCTGGCCGGCCCGCGCATCGCTGCCGACTGGAACGCCGACCTCTACTTCGGCGCCGGCGATCTCGCCCCGTTGTCCTGCCGGTGTCCGGTGATCGCGAGCTTTCGGAACCCGAACGTGTTTACGTCCCTCGATCAGGAGTGGTACGCCTATCAGGTATTTCGACTGGGCGCGCTGCGACGGCTCTCCCGGCTGACGGCCCGGCGTTGCCGGAGAATCCTCTTCGTCAGCCACGATTCCGCGCGCTGGATCGGCGATGCGATCGCGCTCCCCGAAGAACGGCGCGCCGTGGTGCACCACGGCATCGATCTCGAGCGTTTCCAACGAGACGCGCCTTCCCCTCACCCCAGGCCCTACGTGCTTTCGGTCAGTTCGATCTACCGCTACAAGAATTTCGTTCGGCTGATCGAAGCCTGGACACAGCTTGCGACGCGACGCGACGACGTCCCGGACCTGGTCATTGCGGGCGATGACATGGACCCGGACTACTCGGTCCGAATGCGCGCCGCGCGCGAAGCAGCCGGCCGGCTGTCCGAGCGGATTCGTATCGTCGGAGACGTACCGTACGCAGAGATCGGCGCCTGGTACCGGAACGCCGCGCTGTTCGTGTTTCCGTCCTATCTCGAGACGTTCGGCCATCCACTCCTCGAAGCGATGGCCGCCGGCGTACCCGTCCTGTCGGCCGACATCCCTGTGCTGCGCGAAGTCGCCGGAGAGGCCGCGCACTACGTCGATCCTTACGACACGGCGGCCCTGGAACGGGCCTTGGAGCACACGCTCTTCGAAGCCACGGTACGCGACGCTCTCGTTGCGCGAGGCAAGGCCCGCGCCGCGCGCCTCAGCTGGGAAAACTCCGCGCGAGAGCACCTGTCTCTCTTCGACGAAGTCGTGAAGGAAGCTCAGACCTCGTAGCCGAGTGCGCGGAGATCCGGACCGAGGACTTCCGACAAGCGCTCCTGCTCTTCGACATCGAGGCGTCGCCACTTCTGGCCCACGTCGCGCACATCCAGCGCCGTGACCCGATCGGCCAGGCGCGCATCCGTCCGCAGTCCACACCAGTGCCGCAAGCCGTCGACGCTCCCGAGCGGGTCCCGCACGAAATCCTCGTAACGCACCTCTCGATAACGCTCTCCAACGGCCGCGCCGGCGGCGCGAACGTTGTTCACGAGAAGCTTCCACTGCAATCCGGCCAGTACGGCGAAGGAACGGTCGTGGGCGTTCCAGACCTGGTCGTCTGCCTCGGTGAGCGGTCCCCAACGCCACTGCTCCGGCCCGCGCCACCCCTCCCAGAAGCCCACTTCGAGGAGCGAAGCAGCCACGGCGCGCCCGTCGCGGACCACGTGCACGAACCGCGCACCGGGGAACGCACGGTCCATGAACTCGATGCGCGACCAGCCGGTGTACTTGGCGATGAAACGGGCACGGCGCTGAACCGCCAGGTGACGCGCGACCCGGGCGCGCATGTGCTCGGCGCAGGCATCGCTGCAATCCCGCGCGACCAGGTCACGCGCAGGCCGATTGAAGCCCGGAAAGCAATCCGTCCACAGGCGATAGCCCTCGACCGGCCGGGGCCGCACCCCGCTGGCGCCGAGCGCCCGCACACCGGGCGCGTGGCGCAACGCCGCGAGAGAAAGCCAGGGCGCAGCGTCTCCAAACCGATTGGACCAGTTCGAGATCCAGGCAAAATCGGGATGCTCCGCGAGGGCGCGGAACACCAGGGTCGTCCCCGAGCGCCCACACCCGATCACGAAGACGGGGGCCGGGGGAGCTTCCTGTGCGGAGGCGCTCGTCATCTCGCCTTCCCAGGATACCAGCGACGCGGCGCGCCGCCCCCGCGCTTCAGTCGCGCACGGATATGGCGGCGTTGCTGATGATCGGCGCGTCCCGCTCCTTCGATTTCACGGAGAGCAGGATGTCGTCGCCTTCTCGCCACCAGGAAGTGAGATAGGTCTCGCCGGGAAAGGCCACGCCCCGGAATCGCGCCTGGTACCGGGCCACCCGCGTGGGGTCGCCGCCCAGTGCAGCGTCCACGATCGCCTTGCAGGCAATCCCGTAGGAACACAAACCGTGGATGATCGGCGTGTCGAAGCCCGCCATCTTCGCGAACTCGGGATCGGCATGGAGGGGATTCTTGTCCCCGTTCAAGCGGTAGAGCAGTGCCTGCTGGGGCAGCGTCGGCGTCTCGACCACGCCGTCGGGCGCTCGCTCCGGAGGCTCGTTCCCGGGCTTGGGTCCGCTCGGCCCCCCGAAACCGCCCTCTCCACGAATGAACGCGGACATGCGGGTCGTGTAGAGCAACTCGTCGGAGTCCCGGTCTCGGGTTTCATTCTCGATGATGACGAGCGCCGCCTTCCCCTTGTCGAACACGTCGGCCACCCGGCCTTCGGTCTTCGTCTCCGCGGAGGTCGGAAGCGGCCGGTGGATCTCGATGTCCTGTTCGCCGTGAAGGAGTTGGGACAGGTTGAACTCGACTCCGGGAATATTGAAGCCCGTTGCGCTCCCGGAGCTCGGTCGACGGCCACCGGCAACGACGACGAAGCTGGGCAACACCTTCAGATTCTTCTCGTAGGTGTATTCCAGTTCGTTGGCCTCCGTGACGGGTACGCCGGCACCGATCCCCAGGTGGTAGAGGATGACGTCGTCGACATCCCATCCCCCTTCGCGCACTCCAAGGCTCGCTCCAACGGCTTTTTCGCGGTCCACCGGCATGACGTCCCTCCAAGAAAATCCAGGCCGCATCCTATCATGACGGCCCCGACGCTTGCGCAACGCTCGACGGGAACGCACGCTAACGTGCCGTGGACATGAAACGACGCGGCACCTCCCTGTTCGCCACGCTGTTGGCCGCTGCGGCCTGTGCGACCCCGGCGCCCCCCATGCCCGAGCGCACCTCCCTACCCACGCTGGTGGAGGGCGACACGGACGCCTCCCTCGGCTACGAGACGCCTCCCGTCCAGCAGGCCACCACCGTGCTGCCCGGCGCAATCCGCGAGGGCCCCCACCACCGCGTGAACGACGCCGTACACACCGACGGCTTCATGCGCGTCTACGAGATCTCCACCCCCGACGGCACGTACACGGCCTACGGCGACGACGGCGTCCGGGTGCGGGTCGCCGAGATCGAAGCGTTGGCAGAGCTTCGAGAACGCTCGGCGGGAGCCGAATTCGGCAAGGCCGTCCAGCGCTCGCTGGCGAGCCCCTTCGTGGCGACCTGGAACCTGGTCAGCCGCCCGTCGGATTCGGAGCACGGGGTTCCCGAAGCGGCCGCCGACGACCTCCGGGGTGCCGACGCCGGGAGTTCCCACCGTTCCGAGTTCTTCGGCTTCGCCCAGCGCAAGCGCGAACTCGCGTACGAACTCGGCGTCGATCCCTATACGTCGAACCCGGACCTCCAGAAGGAACTGAACCGCTTCGCCTGGGTATCGACCGTCGGCGGATTCGGCGAACGACTCTTCACCTCCGACAACCGCGACCGGGAGGCGGAACTCGTTCGCGATTTCTCGCCCGCAGACCTCCAGCGCATCGCGCGCATCGAACTCGCCGTGATGGGAATCTCCGAAACTTCCGCCGAAGCCTTTCTCGCCCACCCCTGGTATTCGCCCCGTCAACGCGCGGAGTTCGTCGGCCACCTGGCGGCGCTGGACCTCGTCGACAACCGCAAAGCGCTGATCGACGTCGCCCTGGGCGCCACGTCGGAAGAAGACGCCAACCTGTACGCACGCTCCGCCGAGCTGCTGCACATCTACCACGAGAACGTGGCGCCTTTCGAACTGCTCGCGCCGTTCCGGGGCGGCACGGTCGTGGGCTTCACCCGCGATGGCCGGCTGGTAGCCGCTCTGCCCCTCGACTACGCGATCTGGACGAAACCCGCCCACGCCTACGCCAACACGCTGAAACGCAGCGAGCTCGAAGACGGGCGCCCCATCGCGGCGCGGGAAGTGCTCGTGACGGGATCGTTTTCCCCGAAGGCGCGCAGGAAGTTCAAGAACCGGGGCATCACCGTGCGTGAACACGCCCTCGAAACCCTGCCCGCGAAATCCGCGCCGGAGAGCTGATGCGCACCCGACGCGGCCTGCGCGCCTGCGCGGGAATCCTACTGTTGAGTTTCCTGCTGCTGGTCGGCTGCGGTTCTCCATCGGGGGCGGGCAAGGGCGGCAAGAAGCGCAAGCCGGACATCATTCTCTACAGCGAAGCGGACGACCAGCGCGCCGGTGCAGAGGCCGCCAAGGAAGTTCCCCAAGCGATCGGTCTCGTGGAAGACCCGGCCCTGACGCGTTACGTGGCACGCGTCGGGGCACGCCTCGCAAAACACGCGCCGCGCACGAGCTTTGCCTACAGCTTCAAGGTCGTCGACCAGGATGCGCCCAACGCGTTCGCGCTGCCGGGCGGCTACATCTTCGTCTCCCGCGGGCTGCTCGCGTTGTCCAATTCCGAGGACGAACTCGCCAACGTGCTCGGACACGAGATCGTCCACGTCGCGCGACGCCACGCCTCAGCGCGTCAGAGCATGATGAATGCCCTGCCGAAGTACCTGCGCTGGGCGGCAGCGGGCCAGACCGCCGCCTATGGACGGGATCAGGAGCGCGAGTCAGACCGCCTCGGCCAGGGTCTTGCCGCGGTGGCGGGTTACAACCCGGAAGGCCTCGCGACCTTTCTCCGGGACCTCGAATTCACGGAACGACTCCGGCTCGGATTTTCACGTCTCCAGGGCTACCGGGACACCCACCCGGCGACGAGCGAACGGGTGGCTACGGCGAACGCGCGCGCGCGAACCATCCGTTGGACCCCGGCGCCGAGCATCGCGGGGAGTCACGACGCGTACCTGCGCAAGCTCGACGGCCTGGTCGTGGGAACCGGTGCTTCGGAAGGTGTCTTCCAACGGGAACGCTTCCTCCACGCGGAAATGGGCTTCAGCATGCGTTTTCCCAACGGCTGGGACGTGATCAACACGCGAAACGCCGTCGGTGCCGTCTCTCCCGACCGCAGGTCCCAGATCGTGCTCGAGGTCCAGGGAGCCGGAACCGACCCGCGCGAGGCGGCCCAGAAGTACCTCGACGAAGCTCAGACCCAGGGCCTGCGCGTCGAGAGCGCGCAGAACATCGTGCTCGGGGACGCACCAGCCTACCGCGTGGAAGGACGGGCGCGGTCGCCGATGGGACCGCTCGGCGTCCACTTCACCTGGCTGGAGAAAGACGGAGTCATCCTGCGCCTGACGGGCTTCTCGGTGGGCGTCGGTTCCCGCAGCGGGATCTTCGCCAACGTTGCCCGCAGCTTCCGCGCAATCACACCCCGAGAACGCGACTCGATCCGCGAAACCCGATTGAAGATCGTCCCCGCGCGGAACGGCGAAACGCTCGCGCAACTCTCGAAACGCACCGGGAACGCTTGGAACATCCAGCAGACGGCCGTGATGAACGGCATCTTCGTCGATGCCAAGCTCCGGGAAGGCCAGCTGATGAAGATCGCCGTCTCGAGACCCTACCGGGGCAGCTCCGCCCGGTAACGCCCCGCCTTGGCCGACCCGGCGAGCGACGCGACTCAGCCCCCTTCCGGCAGATACTCCTGGAACATCTCGCCGAGTTCATCGTCGGTTCGCGCTGGGACCCGGTAGTAGGTTCGGATCACGACCGAGCCGTCCGCCTGGAAACGGTAGGTCTCGATGGAAAGACCCACGGTCGTCTCGCCGTCGTGGGTGATGCGATTCTCCAGCAGCCAGGCCACCTCGTTGTCACAGATGAAGAGCGTCCCCTCCGCGATCTTGAACTGCACCTTCGGTTGGAAGAGATCGAAGGAATCCGCACAACACGCCTCGAAGCCGCGCTTCTCGGGAGTGCCCACGGGATCGACCATCCGGAAATCTCCGGGGGCCACGCTCCGCCAGTTCGCGATCCAGCCCTCCTTGTCGCCGGCGTTCCACAGTGCGACGTAGTTCTCGGCCCACTTCTGGAGCTGAGCGCGACTCGGTATTGCCATGTCCTTCCTCCCCGACACCCCCGGCGACCCCGCCGAAGCCGTCTTTTGTCTCGAGTGGTTTCAAGCCCCGGAGCGGAGCGGCTCCCGGCCCAGGATGCGGCGCAGTCCCGCGCTCAAGCGCTCGATGCCGTCGTCGAGCACCACGTAGAACACGGGAACCACGAGCAGGGTGAGAAACGTCGACGAGAACATCCCCGCCGCCACGGCCACGGCCATCGGTGCCCGGCTCTCGGAACCCGGGCCGACGCCGATCGCGGCGGGCAGTACACCGAAGATCATCGAGAGGGCCGTCATGAGGACCGGCCGCATGCGGACCGGCGCCGCCGTGCGCATCGCCTCCAACTTGTCCATGCCGTCCGCGCGGAGCTGGTTCGCATAGTCCACGAGCAGGATCGAGTTCTTCGTCACGAGACCCATCAGGAGGATGATCCCGATCAAGCTGAACAGGTTGAACGTCATGCCGGCCTGGCCCGAAACGTCGAGCATCCAGAGCGCGCCCAGCGCGCCGACCATCGCGAAGGGAAGGGCGAGCATCACCGTGAACGGGTGCACCAGGCTCTCGAACTGGGCCGCGAGCACCATGTAGATCACGAGGATCGCCAGCCCCATGGCGACCCCGAATTGCTCGAAGCTCTCGACGTAGCTCTCGGCCTCGCCCGAAAGTCCGAGGTTCACCCCTTCGGGCAGGAGACTCGCAGCGATCTCTTCGGCCTCGCTGATCGCCTTGCCGAGTTTCTTGCCCTCGAGACTTCCGGAGATCGTGACGGCGCGCTGACGGTCCCGGCGCGTGATGGTCGCGGGCCCGGCTCCGGTCTCGATCGTCACCAGGTTGCGCAATTCGACCGCGTCGCCGGTCCGGGTTCGGAGGTAGAGCCGTCCGATGGCTGCCGGCTCCCTGCGAGACTCCTCCTCGAGGCGCATGCGGATGTCGTAGCGCTTGCCGCCCTCCTTGAAGGTGGCGACATCGAGTCCGCCGATCATGGACTGGACCGTCGTCGCGAGGGTCCGGGCGTCGATCCCCAGCGCGGCCGCCTTCTCCCGATCCGGAAGGACGCGCACCTCGGGCATCCCGAGCTTCAACGACTTGTCGAGATCGACGTAGCCACCCTTCTCTACCAGTTGCGCCGAAAACGCATCGGCGAGGCGATCGAGTTCGTCGAGTTCGACGTTGCCCCGCAACTCGAAGGAGAAATCCCCCCCGCCGCTATTGCTGGCCATGTTCGACATGTCCATCACCCGGACCTTCTGTCCGGGAATCCTCTGGAGTGCCTCTCGCGCAGCCACGACGAGCTCGGCCACGTCGCGCTCACGCTCTTGCTTGCTCTTCAACATCACGAACATCATTCCGCTGTTCGTGCCACCGCCTCTCCCGGGCGAAAAACCCGCGCCCCCGAAGATTCCGGAGACCTCGGGCTGCGCCAGGACCCAGTCTTCATTGCGCGTGAGGAATTCCGCAGTGGTGTCGATGTTCGAGCCCTCCGGCGCCTCGAACAGGACGAAGAACAGCCCGTTGTCGATGGCGGGGAAGAACTCCCGCTCGAGTCGAAGTCCGAGACCGCAGCTCACCCCGAAGCTCAGCAGCGCCACGCCGAGCACCGTCCAACGCCGCTTCAGGGCCAGGTCGAGCGTGCGTCGATAGCTCTGGGAAAGCCAGTCGAAACCGCGCTCGAGACGGTGGTAGAGACTTCCCGGGGGCCGCGGCTTCGGCGGCGTCATCCGCGCCGCGAGCATCGGGGTCAGGGTCAGCGCCACCAGGAGCGAGATCATCACCGCGCTTGCCACCGTCGCGCCGAACTCCGCGAGGAAGCTCCCCACGATGCCCTCCACGAAGATGACGGGGAGGAAGACCACGGCGATGGCTACCGTGGCAGACGTCACGGCGAACGCGATCTGGGCCGTCCCCTTGGACGCCGCTTCCCGGGGAGGCTCCCCCCCCTCGCGGTGCCGCTCGATGTTCTCGAGCACGACGATCGCGTCATCGATCACCACGCCGACGGCGAGCGCCATGGCGAGCAGAGTCATCGTGTTGAGGGTGTACCCGAGCACCCAGACCACACCGAACGTCGCGATGAGGGAGATCGGAATCGCGAGAGCCACGATCAACGTCGGACGCCAGCGCCGCAGGAAGACCATTACGGTGAACGTCGCAAGAAGGGCCCCTACGACCAGTGCGAAGAGCGTCTCGTGCACCGATTCCCGGATCGGTTGCGAGAAATCGGCTCCCTTCTTGTAGGTGTAATCCGAAGGAAACTGGTGTTGGATGGAAGCGAGCTTCTCGTAGGCCCCGTCCACGACCGCGACCGTGTTTGCGCCGGACTGCTTCCGCACGCCGATCCCGATCGTCTCCACGCCGTCGAAGTGGGCGACGTGACGATCGTCCTCGGCGCCGTCCTCGACCCGTCCCACGTCGCGCAGGCGAATCGGGGCGCCGTCTTCCCACGCAACCACGAGTCCCTCGAGTTCGGCGATCGAAAGGAACTCGGCCTGGGTCTTGACCGAATAGTCGACCCGGGGCCCCTGGACACGCCCGCCGGGAACTTCCACGTGTTCGCGCTGGACCGCGGCGATGATGTCCGTGGCCGCAAGTCCGTGGGCTCGGAGCGCCTCGCCGTCGAGCCAGATGCGGATTTCGCGGTCCAGGCGGCCGAAGATCATGCCGCCGGCGACCCCGGGGATTGTCTCGATCTGGGGCTTGATGAAGTTGCGAACGTATTCGCTCGTTTCGACGGTCGAGCGGCTCGAACTGACGGGAATCCAGACGACCGGCTCGTCGCCCGGGTCTTCCTTGATCACGATGGGCGGTTCGGCGTCTTTCGGCAGCCAGTAGCGCGCCTGGGCGACCTTGTCCCGGACGTCCTGGGTCGCGACGTCGAGATCCACGCCCAGTTCGAACTCGACGCGCACCGTCGCTTCGCCCTGGCGGGTGTCGCTCTCCATCTTTCGGACGCCCGCAATGGTGGTGAGGTACTCCTCGAGGACATCCGTGACGTCCTGTTCCACCACCTCGGGGCTCGCGCCCTCGAGGTTGGCGATCACGGTCACCACGGGAAACTCGAGGTTGGGAAACTGGTCGACCCCGAGCCGTGCGTAGCCCAGCACGCCGAAGACGAGAAGCGAAAGCGTCAGCATCCACGTCAGGACGGGACGCTCGATGAAGAGATCGAAGCGGCTCACGGAACGTTTGCCGCGCGGTCCTCTTCACCCTCTTCGGCCACCGGTGGCAGCGCCTCACTCACCAGTGTGCCGTCGGGGTTCCGAGGCGTAACGCGCTGGCCATCGGTCAGCCAGGCCTGCCCCCGGGCGATGATCCGGTCGCCGTCGCGCAGTTCGTCGACGATCTCGACCATGCCATCGCGATGCGAGCCGGTCTCCACGACGAGCCGCTCCACGCGGTCGTCGGCCACCAGGCGAAAGACGACCGCACCCTCCGCGCGTCGTAGCACGGCCTCTTCGGGCACCATCTGGATGCCGAGCCGTTCCGAGATTCCGAGGTCGACCCGCGCGAAGAGTCCCGGACGAAAGCGGCCGCCCGGATTCTCGAGCAAGGCCTTGACGCGCAGGGTCCGGGTCGAGGGATCGATCGTCGGGGATACGAAGGTGACGGTTCCGACAAAGGTCTCCTCGGGAAAGGGCGCCAGCGTTACGGCGACGACCTGGTCCGGCGCGACCCGGCCGGAGTCGACCTCGGGAACGTGGAACTCGACCTCGATGGGGTCGAGTGCAACGAGCTCGAAGAGCACCTGGCCGGGCTGCACGAACTCCCCGCGACTCACCATGCGCCGACCCACGAAGCCCGCGAAGGGCGCCGTCACACGGGCGTCGCGCAACGCGCGATCCTGGACGCCGAGTTGCGCCTCGGCCGCCAGCAGCCGCGCTTCCGCGAGCTTGAAGGCCGTTTCCGCTCCGTCGAGCTGGTCCTGGGAGGCCACGTTCCGCTTGAAGAGATCCCCCACCCGCACGAAGTCTCGCTTGGCCTCGCGCAGCTGTGCCGCCACCTCGTCGACCCGCGCCTGGGCGCTGGCGCGTTCGAGGGAGCGGCGTTCCGGGTCGATCGCCAACACCTCGGTGCCCGCAGCGACCCTCGATCCCTCTTCTACGAGGATGTCGGTCAGGCGGCCGCCGACTTCGGCCGCAATCTCGGCGTGCTCCACCGCCTGGAGTTCCCCCGTCGCCTGGATGCGCTCGCTGAGATCGGTGCTTTCCACGGAATACACCGTGACCGGGGCGCTCGGCTCCGGCTCCACCGCTTCCTCGCCGCAAGCCAGCAAGGCGGCAACGAGCAACGGGATCCCTCTCCACTTCACGAGCGGTTCCTTCCGGGGCGCGCACTGATCGCTGCCGAGCCGTCACCGATGAGGCCCTGGATCGCGATGTCCAACGAGTAGTCCACGATCGACCGCCGCCATTCCACGTCGGGTCGCTCGCTGCGGAGCGAGACGATGCCGTGGAGCAGCATCCAGATGAACTGGAGCGCTCCATCCACGTCGCCGTCTCGCAGACGGCCCGCGGCGGCGAGCTCTCCCAGCAATTCGGAAAAGAGATCTCCGATGCGCTGGGCGCTCGGTGGCGTCTCCGCACCCTCGGGCCGGTGGAGCGCCAGCAAGCTGTGGTGCGCCGGGTTCTCCAGGCCAAACCGCGCGAACTCGCCGACCATTTCCCGCACCGTTTCGGCGGCATCGGCGTGGCGCTCGAGGTGTTGCAACCGGTCCAGGACGAGGGACAGCCGGTCCTCCAGCACCGCGTCGAGGAGGCCCTGCTTGTCGTGGAAGTAGTGATAGATCGTGGGGGCGGTGTAGCCACAGCGCTCCACGAGGCGCCGCATGGAGAACCCTTCGTAGCCATGGTCGACGAGGAGCGACTCGGCCGCGCCGAGGATCTTGCGCCGGGCTTCCTCGCGCTGCTGCGAGCGGCGGCGCTCCGACGGGGTCGCCGTGGACTGGGGGACGGAACTGGCCATGGAGGAGGGGAGCTTTCCTAACACTGTTCAAGGGGTGTAACGATGTTAGACGAACGGTCGCCGGCGCGCCAGCCGCTAGAGTCCCGGCCTTGGAACCCCCCGGAGACCCCCCGCCTTGGCCCGCCTGGAGTTCTTTTTCGACTGCTCGAGCCCGTGGACCTACCTCGCCTTCCACCAGATCGAGTCGGTCGCGGCCGAAGCCGGCGCCGACCTGGTCTGGAAGCCCATCCTCGTGGGCGGGGTTTTCAACCAGGTCAATCCCAGCGTCTACGCGCAGCGGGCCCAACCCGTTCCGGCGAAGGCCCGCTACCACGCCAAGGACCTCGCCGACTGGGCGCGGCTCTACGAGCTGCAGATCGGCTGGCCTGCGGTCTTCCCGGTGAACAGCGTCAAGGCCATGCGCGGCTGCCTCGTGGCGGAAGACACCGGGTGCCTGCCCCGTTTCGCCCGCGCGGTCTTCGAGACCTACTGGGGCGCACTGGAGGACATCTCCCAGGACGCGGTGCTGGAGAAGATCGTGCGAGAGACTGGCATGGACCCCGCAACCTTCTTCGCGCGCATCGCCGAACCCGAAATAAAGGATCGACTGCGCGCCAACACCGACCGGTTGATCGAGCGCGGCGGCTTCGGTTCACCGACGATGCTCATCGACGAAAACGACCTCTACTTCGGCAACGACCGGCTGCCCCTCGTGCAGGAAGCGCTGCGGGTGGCGCGGTGACGGCAGAAGACGGCTCCCGCGAATCGCCCCTCGAACAGATCCTCCAGCAGCTGGATCTTGCGGAACCGGAGCGCGACCACTACGAGGGCGATCCAGGTCCCGGCGAGGGACGCCTGTTCGGCGGCATGGTCGCCGCCCAGTGCGTCATGGCCGCCGGACGCAGCATCGACGACTCGTCACGGCGGCTCCACTCGCTGCACGCCTACTTCCTGCGCACGGGTCACCACGATGCGCCGCTCCGGCTCAGCGTCGACCGGGTGCGCGACGGGCGCAGCTTTACCACGCGGCACGTGTCGGCGCGCCAGGACGACGCGGTGATCTTCAACCTCACGGCGAGTTTCTGCCGGGAAGAAGACGGCATCGCCCACCAGGACCCGATGCCCGAAGCACCGCCCCCCGAAGGACTCCCGGACTGGGAAACGGAACGGGCCAAGCTGCCGGGAAGCTTTCCGCCGATGACGAGCCCCATCGAACTGCGGATGGTCGACCCCTGGTCGAACGATCCCTCGCCTGCACGCCAGCGGACCTGGATGCGCGTTCGCGGCGCGCTGCCCAACGACCCGCTTGTTCACGCGGCGATGCTCGTGTACGCGACGGACCGCACGTTGCTCGGCACTGCGGCGCGACCCCATGGCATTCCCTGGAACCAGCGCATGAACCTGAGCCTCGACCACGCAGTCTGGATCCACCACCCGGTGCAGCTCGACGACTGGCTCCTGTATGCGACGGAGAGCCCGGTCGCCCACGGCGCACACGGACTCGCTTTCGGCGGCGTGTTCGAGCGGAATGGGCGCCGCATCGCTTCGGTGGCTCAGGAGGGGCTCATCCGGCTGCGCCGGACCTGAGCCGCGACGGGCGCTAGCCCTCCTTCGGGGCAAACACCGGGTTGCGGGCGGCGAAGACGCCGTCCTCGAGAGCCGCGTCTTCCACCAGTTCGTGCGCCCGGCAGCGCACCGCCGCCACCACGTCGGGCAGACCCGGCGCGAGACGCGTGAGGGTCGCCGCGTTGCCGGCGATCTCCACACGTTCGATCACGCGGCCCATCCCCACTTCGCCGTCGGCCTTCGCCTTCATCACGGCACGCCAACATTCGATCGCGACGTCCAGGCTCCCCGCGTCTTCGGGCGCCTCGATTCCAGCAAAGTCCGCGTCCCCGGGCCATGCCGCGGCGTGAACGCTCGGCGTACCGGTTTCCTCGGCGTACGCCCAGTTCCAGACCTCTTCGGTGATGTACGGCAGGACCGGGGCAAAGAGCCGGAGCAGGACGGAAAGACCCAGGCGGAGGGCTGCCACCGCCGAGGCCGCGCCCTCGGGATCGCTCTCGTCGCGGGCACGCCCCTTGAGCAACTCGATCGTGGTGTCGGTAAAGCGCGTCCAGAAAAAGGACTCCGTCTCCTGGAGCGCCTTCCCGAACTCGTAGCGCTCGAGATCGGCCGTGGCCCGGGCCACCCGCTCGGAGAGTTCCGCAACGAAGGCGCGATCCACTTCCCGGGATACGGGCCCCACCTCGGCGCTCTGGGACAAGACGAACTTGCTCGCGTTGAAGAGCTTCGTGACCAGACGCTTGCCGATCTTGAAGACCTTGTCGTCGAAGGCGGTGTCCACGCCGAGGCGCGCACTCGCGGACCAATAACGCACGGCGTCGGCGGTGTACTGCTCGAGCAGGTGCGTCGGCGTCACGACGTTCCCGATACTCTTCGACATCTTCTTGCGGTCGGGATCGAGGATCCAACCCGAGATCAACACGTTGTGCCAGGGCACCGAGTCTTCGTGAAGCAGGGCCTTCGCGATGGTGTAGAACGCCCAGGTGCGGATGATCTCGTGGCTCTGGGGCCGCACGTCGCCGGGAAAGAGTCGCCCGTGGCGATCGGTGTCGAGCAGCCAGCCCGAGCCGATCTGCGGGGTGAGCGAACTCGTGAACCAGGTGTCGAAGATGTCGGGCTCCCCCGCAAAGCCCCCCGGCAGGCCGCGCTGGTCCTCCCGGTAGCCCTCGGGAACATCGGTCATCGGGTCGACGGGAAGCCGCTCCGCAGGCGCCACGAGCGCGCGGTCGTAGTCGGGCTCGCCCGCGTCGTCCAGGGGATACCAGACCGGAATGGGGACGCCGAAGTAGCGCTGGCGGCTGATGCACCAGTCCAGACCCAGGTTTTCGGTCCAGTCCCGGAACCGGTGCTCCATGTGGTGCGGGTGCCATGCGATCTCGGAACCCTTCGCGAGCAGCTGGTCCTTCTTGTCGAGGAGTCGGACGAACCACTGCCGCGTCGGAAGAAACTCGAGGGGACTCTCCCCCTTCTCGTAGAAGCGCACCGCGTGCTCGATGGCCCGGGGCTCTCCCTGCAGCGGCGGCCCGCTTCCCGTCGCGCTGCCCTCGGCGTCCGCCAACAGTTCGACGATCCGTCGGCGCGCCTTTGACACGAACAACCCGGCAAGTTCTCCGTAATAGCGGTTCGCGGCCTCCGGGTCCGCGCTTTCGAACCCCGCGTCACCGAAGTTCACGGGAACGAGCCGCCCGTTGCGCCCGACGAGCTGGCGCAGGGCAAGCTCTTCCTCGCGCCACCACTCGACGTCGGTCTGATCGCCGAAGGTGCAGACCATGAGGATCCCGGTTCCCTTCTCGGGGTCGGCTTTCTCGCTGGGAAAGATCGGAACCGGTACGCGAAACAACGGCGTGATGGCGCGCTTTCCGAACAGGTCGCGGTAGCGCGTATCTTCGGGGTGCGCCGTCACGCCAACGCAGGCAGGCAGCAGTTCGGGACGCGTCGTCGAGATGACGAAGCCCCGGTCGGCACCCTCGACGGCGAACTCCAGGTCATGGTAGGCCCCCGGCATCTCCCGGTCTTCGACCTCGGCCTGGGCCACCGCCATCTGGAAATCGACGTCCCACATGAACGGCGCATCGCTCTGGTAGACGTGACCCTTTTCGAAGAGATCTCGGAAGGAAAGCTGGGACAGCTGGCGGCAACGCGCGTCGATCGTCGCGTACTCGGTGGTCCAGTCCACGGAAAGGCCCACGCGGCGCCAGAGTTCCAGGAACGCCTTTTCGTCCTCCTGGGTCACCCGCTCGCACAGGTCGATGAAATCCGGGCGCGAGATCACCCGGGGCGGCTTCTTGCGGAGCTTCGCCGTCGCCGGCTCGAGGGAAAGCTCCGGATCCCGGGGCAGCGCGGGGTTGCAACGCACGTGGAAGAGGTTCTGAACCCGCCGCTCGGTGGGAACGCCGTTGTCGTCCCAGCCCAGGGGGTAGAAAATGTTCTTGCCCCGCATGCGCTGGAAGCGCACCACGACGTCGGTGTGCGTGTAGCTGAAGACGTGGCCCACGTGGAGTTCGCCGGACACGGTGGGCGGCGGGGTGTCGACCACGAAGGTCTCATCCCGCGGGCGCGCCGCGTCCCAGCGGTAGATCCCGCTCTCCTCCCATGCGGCGTCCCAGCGTGCTTCGGCCGCCGGGGCGTCGAAGTGTTTGGGCAGCGTCGCGGGGTCTATCGCTCTCACCCGCGCCATCGCAGGGGATTAGCACACGAACTGTCTTCCCCGCGGGGAATCCTCGCCAGATCGCTTGCCGCTCCGCGGGCTTCGGGATAACGTCCGGCCTCCCTGAGGAGCAGCCCATGGCCAAGACGAGCCAAGTCAACCGCGACCAGCGCCGAAAACGCCTGATCGCGAAGTACGCCGAGAAGCGGGCCGAGCTGCGCGCGAAGCTCAAGGATCCGATGATGACCATCGACGAGAAGCTCCAGGTCCAGGAAGCCTTCGCCAAGCTGCCGCGCAATTCCTGCCCGACGCGACTCACCCGCCGTTGCTCGGTTTCGGGTCGGCCGCGGGGCTACTACCGGAAGTTCGACATCTCGCGCATCGCCCTGCGTGATCTGGCGCTCAAGGGCATGCTCCCGGGCATGCGCAAGTCGAGCTGGTAGGAGGGGCGCCGGTGAAGCCGGACATCCATCCCGAGTACCACAAGGTCCTGTTCGTCGACACGGCGACGGGCGACGAGTGGGTGACGCGATCGACGGTGACGTCGAAGGAAACCCGCGAAGTGGACGGCGAGGAGATCCCGGTCGTCCGCCTCGAAATCTCGTCCTACAGCCATCCGTTCTGGACGGGCAAGCTGCGCGAACTCGACGCCGACGGCAAGATCGATCGCTTCCGGCGGCGCTTCGGCGGCGGCAAGAAGTAATGGCCCGGCGCTGTCAGCTCACCGGGACCGAGCCCATGTTCGGCCACAACGTCTCCCACTCCAACGTGAAGACGAACCGGCGCTTCGAGCCGAACATCCAGAAGGCGACGCTCCGCAGCGACGCGCTGCGGCGCAAGGTTTCGCTGCGCATAACCACGCGAGCGATTCGCAGCATCTCCCGCGTCGGCGGCCTGGACGCCTTCCTGCTCGGAACAGCGGACGCGAAGTTGGCGCCGGAAGGTCTACGCCTCAAGCGCCAGGTGAAAAAAGCACTCTCGGGCAAGCAGCAAACCGCCGCCGTGCCCGCCCCGAAGTCCTAGTCGGGCCCGCGCCGGCTCACAGGCGCATCGGAAGCTTCGCCAGGCCTTTCACGAACTCGTTCTGGTAGGGCTCGGCCCGGTCGCGAAACACCGCGTACTCCGGGTTGCGCGCCAGGATCTCCTCGATTCCGATCCGGGCCTCGGTGCGTGCCACGTGCATCCCGATGCAACCGTGGGTGCCGTGGCTGAAGCCGAGGAAGCGGGGCGGACGTCGGTCCAGGCGAAAGACGTCGGCGTCTCCGAACTCACGGGTATCGCGATTCGCCGCGGCGTACAGCAGGAGAACGGGACTGTCGGCGGGCATCGTTTCGCCGCGAATCTCGACGTCTTCGAGCAGGAGACGGCACATGTATTGCGTCGGAGCATCGATGCGCAGCGCCTCGTTGAAGGCATCGAGCGCGAGCGCAGGCTCCACGGCAACTCGCGCACGCTGGTCGGGGTGGTCGTAGAGGCGCACGATCGCATTCGCGAAGGCCTTCGGCAGCGTGTCGGTCCCCCCGATCAGGAACAGCGAAAGATGCGATGCCACCTCGTCGTCGGCGAGGGAACGCCCGTCGATCTCGAATGCGTGGAGCGTGGCGAGCACGTCCTCGGTCTTGCTCGGACGCTTGCGCCGTTCGGCAGAAAACCGGGTGAAGTACTCGAAGATTTCCTGCATGGCCCGGATGCCGGAATCGGTGACGGCGTCGGTTCCCTCTTCGCGGGAAAACACGAGTTCGATCCGGTCCCGCATTTCGGCGCCGTCTTCGAAGGGAAAGCCCGATACCTTGGCAGCCACGAAGGTGGAAAGCGGCTGGGCAAAGTCGCGTACCACGTCGAACTCGCCCTTTTCGACCAGCGTGTCCAGCAACTCACCCACGAAGCGACGGATCTCGGGCTCGAGGGCACGCATCCGACGCGGGGAAAAGAAGCCCCGCAGCTGCGCTCGCAGCCGCGTGTGGTGGGGGGGATCCATGACATTCAGCATTGGCGCCACGGGTTGGATCCGCGTCAGCAGATGACCCGCCGTGGTGCCCTGGGCCGCCGAGTAGGCCGGGTGGGAACACGCCTCCCAGACATCGGCGAAGCGGGACAGGGCGAAACAGCCGTACCGCTCGATCCGGAATACCGGCGCCTCGTCCTGGAGTCGCCGGTAGGTGGGGTAGGGGTCGCCGTGGATGATCTCTGCGGAAAACGGGTCGTAGTCCACCACGGCGTCGCGTAGTCTACTCCCGTTCGGGCAGGATCCGTCGACCGCCCGAGGAGGACCGCCATGAACCAGCCCCCCGATCCCTTCGCCCCCGCGCAACTCGGCCCCCTGACCCTGCGCAACCGCATCGTCAAGGCCGCGACCTTCGAGGGCATGACCGGCGACCACGTGGTGAGCGACCGGCTGATCGAATTCCACCGCCGGATGGCCGCCGGCGGCGTCGGCATGACGACCGTGGCCTACTGCGCGGTTTCGGAAGACGGGTGCGGAACGCCCAACGAGATGATCCTGACCGAAGACACCGTCCCCGGACTCTCGCGGCTCGCCGACGCGGTGCACGCCGAGGGTGCAGCGGTCTCGGCGCAGATCGGCCACGCGGGAGCTGTCGCCGCCGCAACCGGGCACAAGGGCTTGTCGCCGTCGCCCGTCTTCAGCCGGCTCGCCATGGCCCGCACGCGCGCCGTGACAGCCGCAGAGATCGAACGCATCACGAAGGATTTCGCATCGGCAGCGCGAAGGGTCGCCGACGGCGGCTTCGATGCGGTCGAAATCCATCTCGGGCACGGGTACCTGCTCAGCGAGTTCCTCAGTCCCAAGCTCAACCGTCGCAAGGACCAGTGGGGAGGATCGCTCGAAAACCGCGCCCGCTTCCCGCGCCAGGTAGCGCGCGCCGTGCGCGATGCGGTTGGCGACCGCATCGCGGTGATCGCGAAACTCAACATGGCCGACGGCGTCCCGGGGGGCCTGTGGCTCGACGAAAGCGTCGACGTCGCGAAGATGTTCGAAAGCGACGGCGCCCTCGACGCCATCGAGTTGACGGGCGGAAGTTCACTCGAGAATTCCATGTACCTGTTCCGGGGCGAGGCGCCGCTCAAGGAGATGGCGGACCTGATGCCGGGTCCGGTGAAGCTGGGCCTTTCGCTCTTCGGCCGCTGGATCTTCCGGGAATACCCGTTCGAGGAGGCGTACTTCCTGCGCTATGCCCGCCAGTTCCGCGCGGCCCTGGAGATGCCCCTCGTGCTGCTCGGCGGGATCAACCGCCTCGACACGATCCGGCAAGCCATGGCCGAGGGCTTCGACTTCGTGGCCATGGGCCGGGCCCTGTTGCGCGAACCCGACCTGGTCCGCAAGTACGTCGAGGGCCGCGCGACGGATTCCCTCTGCGTGCACTGCAACAAGTGCATGCCGACGATCTACCGGGGCACCCACTGCGTGCTCGTTCCCGAGAAGACCGTGCCCGCTGCCTGAACGCCGGCCCTGTCGCTCGGACGCGACAGGTGCAGCGAAACGCCTGCGGTCTCGGGCGCGGAGAACCCGTTTCCCCCGGCACGCAGCTTGCTCTATCCACAGCCAGGAGGCACCAATCCATGGATCAGTTCGAAGACGAACTCGTCGTGCGCCGCGCGCCCAGCCCGGGAATCGCGGCGGTGCTTTCCGTCCTCCTGCCCGGCCTCGGGCAGGTGTATGTCGGAAACCTGCTGACCGGTGCCCTGTGGTTCCTCTTCACCGGCTTTGCGTACTGGGTCGTGCTCCTGCCGGGATTTCTCGCCCACGCGGCCTGTGTGTGGTGTGCCTATCGGGCCGCCCGGGACTGGCACGGCTATTGACGGGCACCGCGCGGGTTCGCAGCACCCCCCGGAATTCCCCTGGCGGCGAGACCCACGTTTGTGACTAAGATGGCCCGATGCAGTTGCCGAAACAGGGCACGCCGCGCACCGAGGTCACCGCGCGCATCCGCGAAAAGAAGACCGCCGACGCCGACTGGCGGGGCGGGCGCACCTGGAGCCTGATCTACCCGGCGGGCGAAGACGTCGACGCCGTGCTGCGCGACGCCAACGACCTCTACCTCTTTGAAAACGCGCTGAACCCCTTCCGGTTTCCGAGCCTGCGGGCCATGGAAGTGGACGTGGTGTCGATGACGGGCGGCCTGCTCCACGCCCCCGGCGGTTTCGGCGGCGCGATGACCTCGGGCGGGACCGAGAGCATCCTCCTGGGGGTCTTGTCGGCCCGAGAACGCGCCCGGGCAGAGCGCGGCATCGAACGCCCGGAAATGGTGGTCCCCTTCTCCGCCCACCCCGCGTTCGCAAAAGCGGCGAAGTACCTGGGGATCACCCTGCATTCCATACCCCTCGACGGCGATCACCGCGCCCGCGTCGACGAGGCCGAGCGGCTGTTGAACGAGAACACCGTGCTCCTCGCCGGTTCTGCGCCCAACTACCCGTTCGGAACGGTCGACCCCATCCCCGAACTTGCCGCCCTCGCCGCCGACCGCGGGATCTCGTTCCATACCGATGCCTGTCTCGGCGGCTTCCTCCTGCCCTTCTACGAGCGGCTGGGAGAGCCCGTCCCGCCCTTCGACTTTCGCGTCCCCGGCGTGACCACGCTCTCGGCGGACGTGCACAAGTACGGCTACTGCACCAAGGGCGCTTCGGTCATCCTGCACCGGGAAGAGACCAACTTGAAAGAGCACCAGCTCTTCTTCTGGGACCGCTGGCCCGGCGGCCTCTACGCCTCCTTCGCCATGGCCGGTGCCCGGCCGGCGGCGCCGATCGCGGCGGCCTGGGGCGTGATGCAGTACCTGGGCGAGGCGGGGTACCTGCGGCTCGCCCGGCGCGTGCGCGACACGACCCGGCGCCTGCGCGCCGGGATCGAAGCACTTCCCCCGCTCCGGGTCTGGGGAGAGCCGGCAATGAGCGTGTTCTCGTTCGGGTCGGACTCCCTGGACGTGTTCGCCGTCGGCGACGTCATGGACGAGCGCGGCTGGCACCTCGACCGGCAGACCGGCCCCGACGCGCTGCACCTGATGGTGTCCCCCGAACACGACCGCATCGTGGACGAATTCCTCGCCGATCTCGCCCACGCCGTCGAACACCACGGGGCATCCCGGGGGACGGAGGCGCGCTACAGCTAGGTGGCGGAACGGCCCGATCCGAAGGCGGCGGAAACCCACCCGTTCGTCGCGCGCCCCCACCGCACCTTCGCGGTGCTCTCGGCTCCGGTGCTCGCGTCTCTGATCGCCGAGCCCCTCACCGGCATCGTCGATACCGCGTTCGTGGCCCGTCTCGGGGCCACCCCCCTCGCTGCCCTCGGCGCGGCAACCGTGCTGCTTTCGAGTCTCTTCTGGATCTTCAACTTCCTCGGCATCGGAACCCAGACGGAAGTCGCCCAGGCGGCGGGTCGCGCCGACGGGACAGGCCCCGAAGCGGCAACCCTGGCCCTGGCCACCGCAGCGCTGATCGGGGTGGGCCTCGCCCTCGGTCTCTGGCCACTGCTTCCGGCCCTCGCCGCGTTCATGAGCGACGACCCGGCGCTCCTCGGCGACATGCACATCTACCTCTCGATCCGGCTGCTCGGGGCCCCGGCAGTCCTCCTGCTCCTCGCCGGCTTCGGCGCGCTGCGCGGGCTCGAGGACATGACGACACCCCTCTGGATCGCCGCAGGGGCCAACGCCGCCAACGCTGCCCTCGATCCCCTGCTCATCTTCGGCTGGGGCCCGATCCCGGCCTTCGGCATCGCCGGCGCCGCCTGGGCCTCGGTCGTCGGGCAGTGGCTCGGCGCACTGTGGGTCCTTGTCGCCGTGCGCCGGCGGCTCGGGTTCGCGCCCCGCGTCCCGTGGCGCGACGCGCTCGGACTGTTCGTGGTCGGGCGGGACCTCTTCCTGCGCACGGGTCTCTTGACCCTCTTCCTGCTCCTCGCGACACGCACCGCCACCCAGATCGGCCCGGACTCGGGCGCCGCCAACGCTGCGGCGCGCCAGGTCTGGCTGCTGTCGGCCTTCCTCCTCGACGCCTACGCCGCTTCCGCCCAGAGTCTCGTGGGGCGCTTCCTCGGCGCCGGCAACCGCGCCCTGGCCCGGCGGGTAGCAACGGTCGCCTGCACCTGGGGTCTCGCGTCGGGCTTTGCCATCGCCGCGCTGATGGCGCTCGGCGAGCAGGCCACCGCCGATCTGCTGGTCCCCGAGTCCGCCCGCAGCGTCTTTCCGGGGGCGTGGTACCTCCTCGCCCTGGCCCAACCCCTCAACGCCCTGTCCTTCGTGACGGACGGCATCCACTGGGGTGCTCGCGACTACCGCTACCTGCGCAACGCGATGCTCGCTGCCACGCTCGCCGGCGCCGTGCTCCTCGGCTTCGCCGACTCCCTCGCCGCGGTGTGGGGGATCACCGCGGCGTGGATCGGAATTCGCGCGGCCTTCGGCGTGGCGCGGGTGTGGCCCGGCATTGGTCGCGCGCCACTCCGCGGCGACCCGCGGCCGGGTGACTTGGCGCCCTAGACGCCCGTGGCGGCCACTTCCCGCTCGGCGGGGACCGGCGGCGGTGTGAAGTGCTGGGGCAGCAACTGGCGCTTGAGTTCGTCGAGTTCGCGCCGTGCCGCTTCGTCCCGGGCTTCGTCTCGGATCGCCCGCAGTCGCGTGCGCAGACCGTCGTCTCCGAGTTCGCGGTCGAGGCGTCCTTCCGTGGAGATCCGCGCGATGTGCTCCCGCACCGTCTCGAGCGCCTTCATCTCGGCATCCACCGAAAGGCCTTCGAGAGCCTGCTGGATGCGCCGGCGCGCCTGGGCGTTGGCCAGGGTCGCGAGCATCCGGCTCTTCTCTCGCACGAGCGAACGGATCTCGTCCCGGAAGCGCACGAGGTTGCCCTTGGCTTCCTCGGCCTCGTTGCGCACGCTCTCGAGTTCGCGCTCGGCGCGCTCCAGTTCTTCGAGCAACGCCTGCTTCTGGGCAATCAGCCCCACCGACAGATCGTCCTGGCCGCCGCGCACGGCACGGCGCACGTCGTCGTGGATCCGGGCGATCTCGGCGCGGCGCTCGGTGATCTCCGACTCGAGCTTGGTGCGCATATAGAGGATGCCGGCGACCGCCTCCTTCAGCTGGTGGTATTGCCGCGTTCGCTCGTGGATGGCCTGCTCGTAGACCGCCCGCGGGTTCTGGATCTCACTATCGCGGAGCCAGCCGGCAAAGAGTGCGTTGAGCAGGTTCCGGAAGCGTCCGAATAGACTGCGGGGACGTTCCCTGGGTTCGTAGGTCATGATCTTCTCCTTTCAGGAATCCTTTGGGTTCCAGTCCTCCGAGCGGAGACCGAGTTCTCGAATCTTCTGCTGGAGACTCTGTCGGACCATGCCGATGGACTCGGCCGTCCGGGAAATGTTTCCGTCATTGCGTCGCAGGGCAGCCAGCAGGAACCCGCGCTCGAAGTGCTCGACCGTGCGCTTCTTCGCATCGGCGAAGCCCAGGCCCGCCACGTCCGCGGACGCCTCCGACGCGACGGCGGGCCCGCCGGCGAGGTGCAGGTCGGCCTCCTCGATCTCGGGACCGGCCGAAAGCACCACGGCCTGTTCGATCGCGTTCTGCAGCTCCCGCACGTTTCCCGGCCAGCCGTGACGCACGAGGCACGCCATGGCCCCCTCGGAAATCCGCTTCTTGTCCCGCCCGAGTCGCTCGCTCACCGCTTCGAGGAAACGTTGCGCGAGTGCCGCGATGTCCTCGCGCCGCTCGCGGAGGGGGGGCAGGGCGATCTCCACCACCTTGAGCCGGTAGTAGAGATCGTTGCGGAAGCGTTCCGCCTCGACCTCGGCCTCGAGGTTTCGGTGCGTCGCGGCCACCACCCGAACGTCGACCTCGATCGAACGGGTGCCGCCGACCCGCTCGAAGCAACGCTCCTGGAGCACGCGGAGAACCTTCGCCTGGGTCTCGGGGGCCATGTCGCCGATCTCGTCGAGGAAGATGGTCCCGCCGTCGGCCGCTTCGAAGCGACCCTGGCGCCGGGCGTCGGCGCCCGTGAAGGCGCCTTTTTCGTGCCCGAACAGCTCGCTCTCGACCAGTTCGGGGCTGATGGCGGCACAGTTGACGGCGACGAAGGGTCGGTGACGCCGGGCACTCCGGTTGTGGAGCGCCTGGGCCACGAGTTCCTTGCCGGTACCGCTCTCTCCCCGAACGAGCACGGTGAGATCGGTCTCCGCCACCTTCTGGAGCGTCTCGAACACCTCCCGCATGGCGGCACCGGTTCCGATCAGGTTCTCGAAGCCGTATTGCCGCTGCACCTGCTCGAGGAGCAGCCGGTTCTCCCGCTGCAGGCGCGTGCGATCGAGGGCGCGCTGAACGACCAGGCGAATCTCGTCGTTGTCGAAGGGCTTCGGGACATAGTCGTCGGCCCCGGCTTTCATCGCCTCGACGGCCACGCGCTCCGAGCCATGGGCCGTGATCATCACGACCACCGTCTCCGGGCGCGTTTCCTTCGCCCGGCGCAGGACATCCATGCCCGAAGCGCCGCGGCCCAGGGCCAGGTCGGTAAGAACCAGGTCGAAGGCAGACCCGGACAGTTCGTCGAAAGCCTCCTCTCCCGTTCCCACCACCGTCACCTCGTAGCCCTGGCGCGACAGCAAGCCGGACAGTGCGAGCTGGATGGCCTTTTCGTCTTCGACGAGCAGGATTCGGGCGCTCATCCCAGCGCTTCCTCGCGACGCAGCTTCGGGAAGGTCAGCAGGAACTCGGCGCCGTTACCGGGCTCCGAAACCACCTCGATGCTGCCGCCGTGGGCATCGACGAGCTTCCGGCAGATCGGCAGGCCGAGACCGGTGCCGTTTGCCTTCGACGTGAAAAACGGGCTGAAGAGCCGCTCGAGTACGTCCGGCGGGATGCCGGGTCCGTTGTCGCCCACCCGCACCCAGACCTCGGTAGCGGCCAGGTTCTCCCCCATCGACACCCGGAGTTTCGGGGCCGCGACGCCGCTGTCCTCGAGAGCGTCCGCCGCATTCCCCACGAGGTTGATCACGACCCGGCGCAATTTTTCCGGGTCCCCCCGCATCGTGCCGCTGGTGTCGATCCTCCGTTCGAGAGTGATCCCGTTGCGCTCGAAGCGGTCTCGGAAAGTCTCGAGCGCCGAGTCGATGACCTCGGCCATTGCGACCTCGGCCATGCCGAGTTCCTCATCCCGGGCGAAGCGCAAAAGGTGCGAGACAGAACGCTCCACCCGCTGGAGTTCCTCGAGGGCAACCCGGGCGTATTCCACGTTTTCCTTGGAAGTCGGCGCTTCCTCCATCTGCTGGACGAGGCTCTTCGCCGCGGTGATCGGGTTCCGGATCTCGTGGGCGATCGACGCCGAGAGCTGCTGCATCGACCGCGAGTGAGCGCTCTCCAGGTGGCGGCGCTCTTCGCTGAGCGTGGCGTGCACCTGGCGCTCGACCTCGTTCTCCACGAGACGCTCGCGCAGCTCCGGCTCGACGAAAAGCTTGTAGGCCCGCTTGGCAGGCCGCCAACCGTAGGCGAGGAGGATGATCAGTCCGATCGGCGGAATCCAGAAGAGCAGGATGAGACCGAGGAGGAGAATCGGCAGCGCTTCCGAGGCGAGTTTCGTCTTTTCCTCGGCGATCCGGCGCGCGCGGCGATAGGCGCGCTCTTCCGGAGGAAGCGTCAGCTCCTCTTCGAGTTCGATCCGGGCCCGTGCCTCGGCTTCACGCTTCTTGCGACGGCGCCGTGATCGCTTGCCGCCCCGCGTCTGGCCCGTGTCTTCGTCGCCCCATTCGTCGCGCACTTGGCTTCCTCCGGCCGGGTCCCACCCGTCCGCTCGTACCCGGTCCTCTTCCATCCAGGGTAGACCCACGACTAACCCTCCCGGTTCCCGGGCTCCCGGGGGAACGTGAGCACGAACTCGGTCCCCTCTCCGGGCGTCGAGGTGGCTTCGATCGAGCCGCCGTGGGCGTCGACCAGTTTCTTGGAAATCGCCAGCCCCAGTCCGGTGCCGCTTTGCTTCGAGGTGTAGAACGGACTGAAGATGCGCTCGAGGGTTTCGGGAGCCATGCCGGGGCCGTTGTCCTTGACCCGCACCCACAGTTGCGTTCCCGCGAGGTTCTCGCCCGCGAGTACCCGGATCGCCGGGTCTTGCGTGCCCGACTGCTCCAGGGCGTCGAGGGCATTGCCGAGAAGATTGAGGAGGATGCGCCGCAGCTTTTCCGGGTCGCCGCGCATGGTCCCGGCCGCATCGACCTCGCGCTCGATCCGCACGCCGAGTCGTTCCACGCGGTCGTCGAAGGTCGCCAACGCCGATTCGAGGACGTCGACCATGCGCACGTCCCGGAGCTCGATCTCCTCTTCGCGTGCAAAACGCAGCAGGTGGGAAATCGACCGCTCGACCCGGTCCAACTCGTCGAGAGCGACCTTCGCGTAGTCGACGTTTTCCCCCGAGGCCGGGTCCTCGCCCATCTGTTGAACCAGGCTCTTCGCCGCGGTGATGGGGTTGCGAATCTCGTGGGCGATCGACGCGGAGAGTGCTTCGATCGAGCGCGCGTGGCGTCCCTCGATGTTCCGCCGCTCTCGCGGCACGGTATGGGCCACCTCCCGGTCGACCTCGCGTTCGATCATGCGGCGCCGGATGGCCGGCGCCTGGATGGCGCCGAAGTAGTGGAAGGTCAGGCCGATGCCCCAGGCAAGCGCCATGATGAACGCCGGGCGGAAACCGGCCGTGAAGAGCACCAGGACGCTGACGCTGCCGAAGGCGATGGCGTGGGTGTAGAAACCGATCCTGGCGTTCGCCCGCTCCCGGGCCTCGCGGTAGGCGCGTTCTTCGGGCGTGAGTTTCCGGCGGCCCCGACTGCGGCGCCTTCGCGGCTTTCCCTCGTCCCAGTGGTCGCGCATCGCCGGCCTCCCCGAGAGCGGCTCGGTCCATCCCGTCGTGGGGCGCATCTGCCATCCTACACAGCGCACGGGAGCCTGCTTACGCAAGGCGCGTGCCCGAATCTGAAAGTGAGCAATAACAGTTACTTAGAGAACTGGTGCCGCGCGAAACGCCGCAGTTCGCGGCATGCAGGTGCAGCAAGAACACTGCACCTGGGGGGCCGTCCCCGGGACCTCGTGGCGGGTGTCCACGAGCCGGCACGGGTATGGTTGCCGCCCCGTTTCGAGGAGAAGCGTTGCCGCCCCTGAACAACGTCGTCATCGTCGGCGCCTCCCTGGCGGGAATCCGCGGCGCCGAAGCCCTCCGGCGCCTGGGCTACTCGGGGCGTCTCGTCCTCGTCGGCGAAGAGGCCCACCGACCCTACGACCGGCCGCCCCTGTCCAAGGAAGTGCTCCGCGGCGACCGGGAACCGGAGCAGATCGCCCTCACCAAGCCCGAGGCCTTCGACGCCCTGGACCTGGAGCTTCGCCTCGGCCGGCGGGCGACAACACTGGACCCGGCGACGCGCACGGTGACCCTCGACGATGGCGAAGCCCTCGACTACGACGGACTGCTCCTCGCCACGGGAGCCGCTCCGCGCCGGCTCCCGGGCACACCGGAGCTCGCAGGCATCCACGTGCTGCGCACCCTGGACGACTGCATGGCACTGCGGGGCGAACTCGCCGGCAATCCCCGGGTCGCCGTCGTGGGCGCGGGCTTCATCGGCGCCGAAGTCGCGGCGAGCTGCCGCGCCCGCGGCCTCGACGTCACGGTGATCGAAGCCCTTCCGCGACCCCTGGCCAACGCCATCGGCCCGGAGATCGGAAACGTCATCGCCGAGATCCACCGCGACCACGGGGTCGACCTGCGGCTCGGCGCCGGAGTCGAGCGGTTCGAAGGCGAGGGCCGGGTCGCGCGGGTCGTCCTCTCCGACGGCGCCGCCGTGGCAGCCGACGTGGTGATCGTCGGAATCGGGGTGCGTCCCGTGACGGACTGGCTCGAATCCTCGGGCCTGGCCCTCGACGACGGGGTCGTCTGCGACGCCTCCTGCGCCACGGCCGCCCCGGGCGTGGTGGCGGCCGGCGACGTCGCACGCTGGTACAACCCGCTCTTCGACGCCTCCATGCGCGTCGAACACTGGACGAACGCGGTGGAACAGGCGAACCACGCGGCCCAGCGACTGCTGGAAGGCGACGGGACCCACGCTCCCTTCGCCCCGGTCCCCTTCGTCTGGTCGGACCAGTACGACCGGAAGATCCAGAGCACGGGCCGCTTCGGTCCCGACGACGACATGCGCATCGTTCACGGCACCCTGGCGGAGCGGCGCTTCGTCGCGCTCTACGGACGCCGAGGCAAGCTCGTGGGCGCGATTGCGCTCAACCGCGTGCGTCAACTCATGGGCTATCGCCGCGCCATCCGCGACGGGGCTGACTTCGAAGAGACAGTCGCCGCTGCGATCGCCGACCCGGCCTGAACCCGGGCACCGCGGAACCGTCCCGGAGACCCCCCGCTACACTCGCCGCCGGATCGCCATGCACCTCCGAATCGCGTTGCTCGTCGCCCTGGCTGTCGCCGCCCCGGCACGAGCCATTCTCGTCGACTCTCCCGAACGAGCCCGCTTCGAACGCGCCCCCGACGACGATCCCGGGTGGAAGAACGTGGGATACCGGGCCGGCACCAGCGCGATCTATCTCGGCAACGGCTGGGTGTTGACCGCCCGCCACTCCGGGTTCGGGCCGGTCGTGTTCGACGGTCGTTCCTACGCAGCCGTGGACCAGTCGCTCGTGAACCTCGACGCGCCCGGTAACGCGAAACGCAAGGCGGACCTGATCGTGTTCCGACTCGACCCGGCACCGGACCTCCCCGCCCTGTCGTTGACCACGGAGCGTCCGCGCCCGGGAACCGAGGCGATCCTGGTCGGTTTCGGATCGGGCCGCGGGGCACCCGTCGTCCGGGGCAGCGAGCGCGGGTTCCGAATCGACGGGCAGCGGATCCGGCGCTGGGGAACCAACCGAATCGACCCGGGTCGTGTCGAGATTCCCGGACCCAACCAGGTGACGACCCAGTGCTTCACCATGTCCTTTCGACACGGCGAGTCGCGCCACGAGGCCCAGGCGACGGTGGGGGACTCGGGGGGAGCCATCTTCGTCCGCGAGTCGGGCCAATGGCGCCTTGCCGGGCTTACTCTTTCGGTCTCCAAGATCCCCGGCCAGGACCCGGAAGAGGTGCTGTTCGGCAACGAAACCCTCGCGGCCGACCTGAGTGTCTACCGACCCCAGATCGAGGCGTTGCTGGCCCGGGACTGAGCACCGGTGATCCCCGTCACCTAGCGCGCACCGCGGCGGGACGATGGCTTCCGAAACGGAGGCCCCCCCATGGCGCTGTTTCGTCGACGCCTCGCATACGACCGCGCACGCATCCTGGACCTGGCGGCGCGCGCCCGGGCACGGGGCAGGCGCCGCCGCGCGATCGACCTCTATCGCCAGGTCCTGTTCGTCGAACCGCGCAACGGCGAGTTGCACGCGAAACTCGCCCCCCTGTTGGCCGACACGGGCCAGGAATTCGACGCCTGGCAGAGCTACCGGGGCGTCGCGCGTGCCTGCCTCCGGGACGGGCACACGGAAAAGGCCCTGGCGCTCTACCGCGAGGCCGCGAGTCGGCTGCCCCGACAGGTGGAGGCCTGGGAGGCCGCCGCGCGTCTATTGCACCGTTCGGGTCGCCACGCAGAGGCGATCGAAACGCTGCACGATGGCAGCCGGAAGTTCCGCTCCCGCCGGCTGCGGCCCCAGGCGATTCACCTGTTGCGCCGCGCCCGGGAGCTCGACGCCTGGCACTTCGAAATCGTGCGCGACCTGGCGAAACTGCTCGACGCCACCCGGCAACGCGCCGAGGCCGGGCGCCTGCTCGAAGGCCTCGCCGAACACACGGAAGGCACGCTCTTGCGCCGCGTGCGCTCCGCGCAGTTCCAGCGCGCCCCCGGCGTCGCCTCGTTCTGGCGCTGGCTCCGTCAAACCATCCGCCCCGGCGCACCGACGCCCCCTGCGCCCCTTTCTCCCGTGGTGCCGCTCCACACCGCCCGCCGGCGCTGAGTCGACCTCAGCCAAACAAACCGAGCGACCGCGGTTCGTGGCCGGGAAACGTGTCCGCCGGCGGTCGTCGTCCCAGGTGCGCCGTCAAGACCTCGGACAGGACGCTTCGCCAATCCGTCGTGACCGGCAGGTCCCTTCCTTCGTACAACGCCGATGCGTCGAGACCCCGCCAGTCTCCGTGAAGACCCCCGCGCACCCCAGCTCCAACAACCAACATGACGCTGCCGTGCCCGTGATCCGTGCCGCCGCTCCCGTTGGGGCGGACCGTGCGCCCGAACTCGGTCATCACCACGAGCCGGTATTCCCGTCGACCCCGGAGTCCCGCGTCGAGCCGGGCGACGGCTTCGGCCAGGTCGGCGATCCAGCGCGCCATCTGGCCCGTCTCCCCGCCCTGGTTCGCGTGGGTATCCCAACCGCCACTTTCGAGACAGGCCGCGTGGACCGGCAGACCGGCCCCTTCCACCGCGAGCAACTGGTCGGCGCTTTGGACCAGCCGTTCTCCCGCACCCCGGGAGCGGGCTCTGCCGCGCCGGGAACGCGATCCGACCCGCGCCTCGAGATCGGCCACTGCGCCGAGCGCGCGCCGTCCTGCGACGACGACCGGATCCCGGGAGGGACCGGCATAGAGTTGCGCCAGTGCGGCCCGGGCCTCGGTACCTGCCGAGACGCCGAAATCCGCCACGTCGGTCAGCGCGAAGGAGCCCGTACCACGCAGGCTCAGGGGCAACTGCGAGGCGATCGCAAGGGACGCGAACGGGTCCGCGTCGGCCCCGCCGCCGAGGGCACGGGCGAGCCAGCCGTCGTGCAGGTGACGCGTCCCGGGCTCGCCGGCCTCCATGAAGTCCTGGGCCTCGAAATGCGAGCGCGTGGAATGGGGAGACCCTGCGGCGTGCACCACGGCCAGGTCTCCCCGCACCGCGATCGGCAACAGGGGTTCCAGGGCCGGGTGCAGGCCAAAGCCGGTCACGAAGGGCAGGGGAGACGGCAGCGCGAGCGCGCCCCGCAGCGCTGCGTAACCGGGATCTCCGGTCGGGGGCACCAGGTGCAACCCATCGGCGCCGCCGCGCAGGAACATCACCACGAGCAGGGGGGCTTTGTCGTCGCCGCTCGAGACTGCAGCGGGCCGGAGGCCCTCGGAAAACGAACGAGCGGGACCCGTACACGCACATAAAAGCGTGACCGAACCCGCGCGGAGAAAACGACGGCGTGTCAAACCCATTGGAACTCCGGGGAGGCAATGGCAAGAGCCTGGACTTCCGAGAACCGGGCGCGCGTTTCCGGCAACGCCGTGACCCCGGCGGGAAAGACCGGGCCGAGCCGGGTTCCGCGCAAGCGTCCCCCGGCGAGGGCAAACGCGAGGTTCATCCGCTCGAGGAGCGCGCCGGGGTCGACCCAGTAGGGAGAGGGTTCAGGGAAGCCGGCGGGCGTGCGAGAGGCATAGGGCAACTCCCCGAGCCGCCCGAGCGCCCGCACGACCCGTCGCGAGCCGTCGGTCTCTCCGTCGGTCGCGCGCAGGGCGGCAGCCGCGAGGCGCACCGGCGTGCGCAGCTTGCGGTGCTGCGGAGCCGCGAACTCCGGCGACAGGACGACCGCCGCGACGACCTCGCCCAGGTCTCCCTCGGTCTCGAGGAAGCGGCGCGCCACGCGACGGACCAGCCCAGGCGGAGGTTCGTCCGCCACGAAGCGCGCCGCGAGCTTTCTCGAGATGTGATGCGCGGTCGCCGGGTGCCGGGCCAGGGCGCGCAGGACGGCTTCCCCCTGCTCGATGCCTTCGCCACCAACGCGGCGACCCCAGAGACGCTTCTCACCGGGATCGTGCAGCGCCGCGCGGAAGCGGAAGACCGGGTCGTTGCGACTTTCGAGCGTCCACCCGGTAAAGACCCGGGCAACCGCCACGACATCGTCCTGGGTATAGCCCCCGTCCACACCGAGCGTGTGCAGCTCCAGCAACTCCCGGGCGTAGTTCTCGTTGATGCCACCCCGGCCGCGAACCTGCGCGCGGCGGCGTACACGCCGGGACAAGCGCGGGGCGGTGGATGTCCAGTTATCCAGGTAGACCAGCATGGCCGGGCTGCGGGCCACGGCGAGCAGCAAATCTTCGAACCGGCCCAGGACGTGGGGCTGTAGGACTTCCCGCTCGTAGTGGGGCAGAAGTGCGCCGACCTGGTTCTTGCGACCGAAGACGCTGAAGTGGTTGGACCAGAAATCGAGCATGACTTCGCGCATTCCGAAGCGACCGTGCACGGCCCGAACCAGGCGCGCGCCCGTGATCTCGACCGAAATCTCCCGCGCGCGCCGAGACAGTTGCTTGCGCGCCTCGCGGTCGGGCCGGCCCCCCATCGTTGCGGAGTCCATCTCGACGCCCACCAGGCGTTCCCAGGGCTGGGGGGCGAGTGCGGGAAACGCCGTGAGCCGCTCCTCCAGGGCCACATCCCGGGGGTTGGTTCGGCGCAGCTGGTCGGCGACCCAAGCCTCGGCCCCCGCTTCCCGGAGCGCTTCCAGGCCCCCGGGGCGAGGCCCGAACGTCGCTCTTTCGAGCAACCGGCGTTCTCGGAGACGCAACTCCATGACCCCTCCAACCCTGCGCCAGCCAAAAGGTTCCGCCCCCAGGCCGGCCAAAAGGTTCCGCCCCGGGGATCCGATACGAAAGGCGCGGAGGCGAGCCCATGAACTGCAAGGTGTGCAATACCCGGATCCGGAAGGGCAACCGGAACTGCCCCAACTGCGGGAACGAAGCGCCGGCCGGCGGAACCTTCGAGCCGAGCGCCAAGCCCGGGCCCCTGCCGGCCCCGGACCTGAGCACAGCGCGGGACGGCGTAGACGACCTCTCCTCCCGCGAAACGCGCGCACCCGCACCGGTTCCCACCAAGGCGAAGAAGACCAAGCGCAGCCGCAAGGCGAGCCCGGCGAAGGCTTCCGGCAGCGCCCCCCTCTTCGCGCCCGATGCCGCCTCGCTGCGCACCCTGCTTGCGGAGCAGCCGGAGGCGCTCGAACCGGGGCTCAACGTACTCCGCGACGACAAGGGAGCGCCGATCGGCGCGGGTTATGCGAGCGGCGTCGGCGAGATCGACCTGCTCGCCGAAGACGCACAGGGCGAACTCGTCGTGGTCCTGGTTTCCCAACAGGGTGCCGGCGAAGAACTCGTTGCCGAGGTGCTCCAGCGCATCGGCTGGGTGCGCAAGCACGTCGGGGAGGGCGAGCGCCAGGTGCGCGGTATCGTACTCTGCGAAGGCGCTCCGGAAGACCTGGGCTACGCGGCGACGGCCGTGGCCGACCGGATCACTTTCAAGACCTACCGCGTCGCGCTCACCTTCGAAGACCTCGCGCTCTAGCGCCGCGCGGGGCTCAGGGTTCCGGCGCGTCTGCGGGCTCCTCGGGGCTCAGGGTTCCGGCGCGTCTGCGGGCTCCGCGGGGCTCAGGGTTCCGGCGCGTCTGCGGGCTCCTCGGGATCGATGCGCAGTTCGACCTGGGGCCGGGTCGGCACGAACGTGGCGCGGGAACACACGTCGGCGGGGACCAGGCGCGCCACCCCCTCGGCCTCGCGACTTTCGAGCACCACCATCTGCGGCTCGAACCCCCCTCCCTTGAAGAAGACGGTGTGTGCCCGGTCGGCCCGCAGCGCGACGCCCTCCCCAGTCGTTTCGAGCACCCGCCCGTCGACGAACACCTGGACGTCCCGGGGAACGCAGTCGAAAGACACCTGTTGCTTGGGGGCACACCCCAAGCCCCCCCCTGCGAGTGCAAGCGCGATGCAAAACAGACGCGTTCCCGACACCGTGTCGAAGTCTACCGGACCCACCCGAGACGTCTCGGGAACCGAGACGTTCGGACACCCTGTGCGATACTCGCGGGGCCCGAAAGGAGGCCGACCAGCGAATGATCCGGGCGGTGGCGCTCGTGCTGACCGTACTCACGGGCTTTTCCGGCCTTATCTACGAGGTGACGTGGCAGAAGTACCTGGCCACGCTCCTGGGCTCCCACAGCGAAGCCA
>JAYZFQ010000090.1:0-7806 GCA_036336695.1 Myxococcota bacterium | reverse complement strand
TGCACGTCGAACACGGCACGGGCCACCGTCGGCACGTCCAAACCGCCGGCGTCTCCTTCGAAGAGCGTCATACCCTCTCCGCCACGGGTCACCACGACGTCGGCACCGCCCAGTTCCTCACGCAACACACCGGCGGCACGGCCGAGGTCGCGAGCATCGGCGATCGTCATGCCCGCAAGGCACTCGGCCTCCCCCAGATTGGGCTTCACCAGCGACGCCCCGGACCAGGGCGCGAGGAGCGCTTTGGGATCGACGAAGACCGGGATGTTCCGCCTTCGAAAACATTCCATCGCTTCGGCCGCGAAGTCCGGGGCCAGCACACCCTTCCCGTAATCTGCAGCCACCACCCCTGTGACGTCCGGGAGGACCCGCTCGATCGCTTCGCGCAGCACCTGGCGCGACGCCGTCCCGGGCGGCTCGAGGGTTTCCCGGTCAAAACGCACCATCTGCTGGTTCCGGGCAACCACCCGCGTCTTGCGCGTGGTCGGGCGCCCTTCGTCGACCACCAGGCCGCCGGGGTCGAGACCGAGTTCCGCAAACAGGTCGACTGCACAGCGCCCGGCTGGGTCGGCACCGACCACCGCGCAACAGGATACCTCGCCACCCAACGCAGCAATGTTGCGCGCCACGTTTCCGGCACCGCCGAGAGCGAGCGTTTCGTCGCGAACCGCCACCACGGGCACCGGGGCCTCCGGACTCACGCGGACGACGTCCCCCGAGACGTACTCGTCGACCACGAGGTCGCCGACGACCAGCAGGCGATGCTTCGCGAAATCGTCGAGCAGTTGATCGAGGCGCGCCGGATCGAGTTGCACTGCTGAATGGTACCCCGTGCGGCCCGCCCCCGGGCGACTCAGGCCCCGTCGCCCGAGATCTCCGGCGCACCGCCGCCGAGCAAGGCGCGCCCGGCCTCGAACACGCTCTCCGGGCTCATGTCCATTCCCTCGCCGGACCAGACGCTCCGCGCGGGCGTTTCGGGCCACGGGGCGTTTTCGATCCGGTTCGTGGCGCCGAGCAGTTGGACGACCGGCGTGCCGACCAGGGAGGCCACGTGCAAGGGTCCGGTATCCCCTCCTACGTACAGCCGGCAGCAAGCGAGCAACGCGCCGAGTGCGCCGACATCGGCCGTGCGCGGCGCCAGCCGCGCCGCTCCCCCGGAGCCGACGACCACCGCCTCGGCCACGGACCGGTCGTCCCGGGCAGGCCCCCATGTGACGACCGACGGGATGCCCTCCCGGTCGCGAAACAGGCGGGCAAGTTGCGCAAAACGTGCCGGGTCCCACCGTTTCCGGGCCGTACCATCGCTGGAGCCGGGGTGCAGGGCCACCGGAGCTGCCCCGGTTCCCAGTTCCTGCCGGAACTGCTCCAGGGCGATCGCCGGGACCCGGAACGGCCGCCTGGACTGGGGCGCCTCGACGCCGAGATAGCGAACCAACAAGGCGTTGCGCTCGAAACGACTGATCCGGCGCGGGGAGAGTCGAGCACGGTGCGTCGCCAGGAGCCACGAGAGTTCCCGGCCGAAGGGACGCGCATACCCGAGACGCCTCGGAGCGCCGGACAACCGCGCCAGCAGCGCGGACCGGGCCAAGGAGTGGAAATCGAGCACCAAGTCGAACCGACGCGAACGCAAGCGGGATGCGAAGCTGCAGAAACGCCGCCAAGCGGCGATCGGGCGGCCGGCGCGCAGGTCGCCGACGAGCTGCGGCCGCGGAAACACGAGGACTTCGTCCACCCAGGGCTGGCCTTCCACCGCTCCCGCGGATCGCGGCTCGACGAGCCAGGCGAGGTGAACCCCGGGAAGCCCGGCACGAAGACTCGAGACCGCGGGAAGCGTCCGCACGACGTCTCCCATCGCGCCGAGACGAACGACGAGCAGGCGGTCGACCGGCGGCGTGGCCGGAAGCGGATTGAGACAGGCGCCGATGATCGTCCTCGCTCGTCCCTCGGGCGACGGTAGGATACACCCCCATGCCCCGAAGCGGCGATCCCAGCGGCAGCGACCGGGAGCCCTTTGCGACCCTGCGTGAGGGTTCCTGCTTCCTTCGCGTTGCGCCTGCGTACCGCGCGGTCGCCGAGTCGCTCGGCTTGCTCGAGACGGGCGGCCTCGCGGCGCTGCTGTCTCGGGGGGGCGGTCCCACCGGGCGCGCTCCCAGCGTGATCGTCGAACTCCCGGAGTGCAGGGAACGGCTGCTGGTGCGGCCCGTGCAGCACGGCGGCTGGCTCGCCCCCCTATGGGGCGAAAGCATCCTCGGCCCCGGACGCCCGAGCCGCGAACTCGATGTCACCCACTGCCTGCGCCACCGGGGCGCGCCCGTACCGCGGCCCGTGTTCGCGGCGGCCCAGCGGCTCGCAGGCCCCTTCCACCGGGCCGCCGTCGCTACGGTCTTCGAAGAGGGCACCCAGGACGCGCTCCAGTTCCTTCGCGCGACACCTACCCCAGCGCGCATCCTGCGCGCCTGCACCGCCGCGGGACGTGCCATTCGCCGCTTCCACGACGCGGGAGGTCGGCACCGGGACCTCCACGCCGGGAACCTGCTGCTTCGGGAAGGCGCCGAGGCCACCGAGTGCACGGTGATCGACCTCGATCGCGCGAGCGCCGGCAGGCTCGTCACGCCACGCGCGCGTGCAAGCGAACTCGGAAGGCTCCTGCGCTCGGTACTGAAACCCGGGGTGCGGCCGCGAACGGGCCGGACCGGAGCAGCCGAATTCATCGACGCCTACACGGAGGGCGACGCGAAACTCCTGGAGGGCCTCGCCGCTTGCTGGCCCCGCGAAAGGCGTCGACTCGTGCTCCGTGGGCTTTCGCCCTAGCGCAACCGGGCCTCCATCCAGTCGAGCAGCAAGTCCGGCGCTTCCACTTCGATGTCGATCGTGAGCACGCGCACATCCGCGGCCCCGGCCCACTTCGCCGGAAGCTTGACGGCATCTTTCTCGCTCGTCACCCACAAGGGCGCTTCGTCGGCCAAACCCGAGAGGTCACCCGGGCGGTAGGTATGGTGGTCGCGGAAGCGGCGCTCCGCAACGACCCGTGCGCCTAGCGCTTCGATACTTCGGCGAAGTCCACCGGGCCGCGCAAGCCCAGAGAAGACACCGACCTCGCGGCCACGCAGCGCTTCGGGCGCCTGCCCGGGCCCGCCCGCCAAGGGCCGTAGCGCAGCCGGCCGGCGATGCGCTGCGAAACGCCTTGCCCCGGGTGCAAACTTCGCCACCAGCGCCTCGTCCCCCGTGGCAAGCGGCCCATCGACGACACCGATACACGCCGCACTGCGAAGCGCAGCGGGTGGCTCGCGGAGCGGTCCCGCCGGAAGACACCGCCCGTTTCCGAAACCCACCTGCCCGTCGAACAGCACGATGTCGAGATCTCGGTGAAGCCGGTGGTGTTGAAACCCGTCGTCGAGCACCAGGACTTCGGCGCCGAAGGCGGAATGCGCACGCCAGCCGACACGCGCCCGATCCCTTCCCACCAGCACCGGCACACCAGGAGCGTGCGCCGCAAGCACCAGGGGTTCGTCGCCTGCCGCCTCGACACCGGCCCGTACGAACTTGCCATCCGAGACCACCACGATGTTACGGGGATCCCGGCGCCCATAGCCGCGACTCGCGAGGACGACGCGATGCCCGCGGTCGCGGAGCGCGCACGCGAGCCAAGCGGCGGTCGGCGTCTTCCCGGCGCCCCCGACGACGAGGTTCCCGACGCCCACCACGTGACACAACAACCGCTCCACCCGGCGCCAGTGCGACGCGTGGCTCCAACGGTCGAACCGCGCGCCCAGTCCGTAGAGCCAGCCCAACGGCGCGAGTGCCCGCCCCCGGTTCACGGCTCAGCCAACCCGGTCGGCCAGCGCCGCCTCGATCAGTGCAAGAGAACGCTCGACGCTCCCCCTGTGCTCCGCGACGGCGCGGCGCCCGGCCTCGCCGCGCAGCCGGGCCACCTCGGGATCGGCGAGGAGCGCCGCCAACGCCGCACCGAGCGCTGGGGCGTCGTCCACACGAAACCCACCTCCGGCCGCTTCGAGTATTTCGACCGGCTGGCCGATATTGTCGGTGTGCGGCCCATAGAGGACCGGCCGCCCCGCGTGGGCCGGTTCGAGCACGTTGTGCCCCCCGATCGGAACCAGCGACCCCCCGACGAAGGCCGCCTCGGCCCGGCCGTAGACGGAGGCGAGTTCTCCCACGGTATCGAGCAACAAGATTTCTCCGGGCTCCAGGGAGCCCTCTCCCGCACGGCTGCGCCGTCGAACGCGGTGGCCCCGCCGTCGCAACAACCGCTCCACCTCCGCCGTACGCGGTGGGTGCCGCGGCGCGACCACCAGCGCATGCGGGTGGCCCGCCCGCAGCACCGCTTCGAAGGCCTCGGCCACCGGCGACTCCTCGCCGGCGTGAGTGCTCCCAGCCACCCAGAACCGGGTACCGCGCAGCAAAGCCTCGAGATCGCCCGCCGGCTCCGGCGCCCCCTGCGCCAGGTCGAGCTTGAGGTCGCCGGTGACGGTCACGCGATCCGCCGGCGTGCCGAGTTCGCGAAACCGCTCGGCATCCAGCTCGGAGCGAGCCCCTACGGCACGAAGACGGCGGAGCGTCCGACCGAGCAGTCGGGAAAAGCGCTGGTAGCGGGGGAAACTGCGATCCGAAAGCCGCCCGGACACGATTACCACGGGGATGTCGCGGCGCCGGGCAGCTGCGATCCAGGAGGGCCACAACTCGGTTTCGACGAGCACCAGGACGGCCGGGGCCACCCGCGCGAGCGCCGCCTCCACGCACCAGGGGTGGTCCACTGGCGCGAGGTGACACGCTACCTCCGGGCGCCAGTCGCGCATGGCCGCGCGCCCGGGAAGGGTCCACGTCGACGTGCACACCGGATAGCCCTGTTTGCGCAGGCGATCGACCAATCGAGACGCCGCGCGGATTTCCCCAACCGCGGATGCATGAACCCACACGCTTCCTGGCGCCATCCGTGGCCATGCGCCCAGCCGCTCCGAAAGCCCGCGGCGGAGCCGTGGCCGCGCGACCAGTGCGGCCACGGCGACGGGCGCGCCGGCCATCGCCGTGAGTGCTGCGCCGGCACGGCGCGCCGCGCCCACGGCCGGGCCTCAGCCGAGCTCCGGCTGGGATTCGATTGCACTGACGACGCGCAGCGCGGTCCGCAATGCGGCGGTCGCAGCCCGCGCCGACGCCGTCGGAACGTCGCGCTTCTCCACGTCGTCGACAAAGGCGCGCAGCTGCATCAGGAGCGCGTCTTCGGGCGCGTACTCGACGCGCTCCGTTTCGATCTCGGGCCAGGGCTTGCCCACGGCGTCCCCACGGCGGTGAATCCGGGCGCGCTGCCGAAGAAAATCGACACTGAAAAACGCATCCCTCTCGAACAGGCGCATCTTGCGCACGGTCTGCCGCGCAATCCGGCTGACTGTGAGGTTCGCGATGCAGCCCGAGGGAAACCGGAGCCGCGCATTGGCGAGATCGACCTTGTCCGTGACGACCGGCACCCCCACGGCCACCACCTCCGCCGGCTCTTCGCCCAGAACGCGCTGCAGGATGTCGATGTCGTGAATCATGAGGTCCCGAACCACGTCCACGTCCGTCCCACGCGCCGGGAAGGGCCCGAGCCGCTGGACATCGACGAAACGCGGCGCTTGCACCTGATCTCGAAGCACGCGCGTCGCGGGATTGAACCACTCGCTGTGTCCAACGCGCAGCACCCGGCCCCGCTCCGCCGCGAGGGCGAGCAGGGCAGTGGCCTCCTGGGTCGAAAATGCGATCGGTTTCTCCACCAACACGTCGAGATCCGCCGCAAGGGCGGCCGCAACCACCCCCTCGTGGGCCACAGTCGGGACGGCCACGATGGCGGCGTCGCACTCGCGAAACAAGCGATCAGCATCCGGCGGCGCCCAGGTCCGGTGCTCCTGCGCCACCTGGCGACAGCGATTCCCATCGACATCGGCCACACCGACGAGTTCGACCGGCGCCCCCGCCGCGCGCAGCGCCATGACCTTCTCGACGTGACGGCGTCCCATGACACCAACGCCGACGACCCCGATGCGAAGCCGCTTCACGCCATGCCTTCCGCGAACCCGAAGAGGCCGATGCCGCACGCATCGGATTCTTGCGCGAGTTCCTCCCGCCCGATGACCAGCGTCCGGTCCGCTTCGAAGGCGAGCAACGCGGCGCGGGCGTCGCGCAGTGCCACCAGCGTGTCCGGACCGATGGTGGGAACGTCGAAGCGGGGGTCCTGGGACGGCTTCGCCACCTTGACCACACACGCACCGGCGGCGATCTCACCGGCACGGCGAATCGCTGCATCGGTACCCTCGATCGCCTCCACCGCGATCACGGCGCCATCCTTCACGACGACCGTCTGGCCCACGTCGAGTCCCGCCAGGGTCTTCGCAATGCCGAAGCCGAACTTCACGTCCGCTCGCTGGCGCTCCGTGGGCAGGACACGCCCGAGGTTGCCCGCCCGCCCGACGAGGTCCGGCAGCAACTCGGTCTGTGCCACCAGGCGAATTCCGTGGGCCTCGAGCAAATCCGCAACGGCACCCAGGATCGAGTCGTCCCGCAGGTCGCCCAGCCCCGCGAGCAGTCGCTCGGCCTCGGCATCGGGGCGCAGCCCGGCGCGCTGGGAGATGAGCCGCACCTTCGGGACCTTGCCGAGCATCGCGGCCTCGGAGACCCCGGCCGTACGCAACGTATCGAGTGCCGCCCCCACCTCCCCGGGATGCAGCCAGGTGACGTCCGCGTGGCCCTCGAGCGCGGCATCCGTCTGCCCGGGGAAGGCAATCGCAACCACCGTGCGCCCGCTCTCCCGGGCGGATCGCGCCGCGCGGACGGGAAGCTCGCCCTGCCCCGCAACCAGTCCCAGTACTCGAGCCGGTGCGTCACCCACTAGCGGGTCACGCCGCGCCGGGAACTCCGCAAGAACTGGAGCAGGCGCTCCACCTCCGGGGATCCCGCGCACTCTTCCTCGACGCGTTTCATTGCCGGCTCGAGCCGCAACTTCGAGTGGTAGAGCAGGTGAAGTGCGTGCTTGAGCTCTGCGATCTTCTCCGGGGCGAAGCCCCGCCGCTTGAGTCCCACCGCGTTCAGGCCCGCAAACCGCGCCCGGTCCCCCATGACGCGCGAGAAGGGCGGAACGTCCTTCGAGAGCTTCGTGCTCGCCCCTGTAAAAGAAGACTCCCCGATACGGCAGAACTGGTGGATCCCCACCATCGCGCCGAGCACCGCAAAATCTTCGACCACGACATGCCCCGCCATGGCGGAAAAGCTCGCAATGATGCAGTGCGAGCCGACCTGGCAGTCGTGGGCGATATGAACGTTGTTGAGAATGAAGTTGCCGTCGCCAAGTGTCGTGGAGCCCACCCCGATCGAACTGCCGGCGTGGATCGAGGCATACTCGCGAATCACGTTGTCCGCCCCGATATGCAGCGAGGTCTCGCCCTCCACGCCCTGGACCTGGGGCGCTTCGCCGATGACGGAAAACGGAAAGATCCGGGTGCGCGGGCCGACGGTCGTCCGTCCCACGAGAATCACGTGAGACCCCACCTCGACGCCGGCGGCGAGCTCGACGCCCTCGCCGACCACGGTGTACGGACCGAGCGACACGTCGTCGGCGAGCTTGGCGCCCGGATCGACGACCGCCGTGGGGTGAACTCGCGACAGCGCCATTCAGCCCTTCTTGTTGTAGCGCTCGATGACGAGGTCGGTGATGTCGAGGGCCTCTCGGGTGTAGAGGATACCCGGGGCACCGCGGCGCATGATCATCGTAAAGCCCTCGTCCTTGCCCAGCGCCTCGATGATCTCGGCGAGCTTCGCCAC
>JAYZFQ010000089.1:0-20304 GCA_036336695.1 Myxococcota bacterium | reverse complement strand
AATTTCTCCCGGGACCGAGGCCTCGATCGGGTCGATCCCGAGGAGCGCGACCTCGATCTCTCGCGCGTCGACCGCGCGCTCGCAGAGAATCTTCCGGTCGTAGCGCGCGGCGTCGTGGCGGGCTGGAAGCAGCGCCTCGGCCCGGCTCACCTTGTGGATGCCGACTGAGGAGCCCTGGTTCGCGGGCTTGACGAACAGGGGCACGCCGACCTCCTCCAGGACCCGGGCTGCCGTCGCTTCCGGGTCGCGGCCGAGTTCCCGCCCATGGACCAGCGTCCATTCGAGCACGGGGAGGCCTGCGGCGGCGAACAGGCGCTTGGAAGTCTCCTTGTCCATTTGTAGCGCCGACCCGAGCACGCCCGAGCCGACGTAGGGCACGCCGGCCAGTTCCAGCAGGCCCTGGAGCGAACCGTCTTCGCCGCCCCGGCCGTGAACGATGGGAAAGATGACGTCCAGCGTTCCCGCGGGCTCGACGCGCTCGCCCTCCCACCGCACCAGTTCGCGCGGGCCGGCGGTTGCCTGGAAGGAGACGATGGCTCCGTCGAGGGATGCCGACGGCGGTCGCTCGGGAGGACCGCAATGCCATTGTCCCGCGCGGTCCACAGCGAGCAGCATCACGTCGTAGCGCGCCGGGTCCAGCGCCCTGTGGATCGCGGTTGCCGATGCGATCGAAACCTCGTGCTCGACGGAAGGGCCTCCGAAGAGCAAACCGAGGCGAATCTTGCTCATTCCTCCTCCCAGGGCTCCGCGAGGATACCGTGGTTGACCCTGCACGGCCCCCTCCGTACCTTGGCCCCGTGCCCTCCATCTCCTCGGAACTCCAGGGGAAAGACGCCGTCCTCGACGAGGTGCTGCGCGCGGCTGGCCGCGTGGTCGTGGCCTTTTCCGGGGGGGTCGACTCGAGCTACCTCGCATTCGCCGCGCACCGAGCGCTCGGAGCTGGCAGCCTGGCGGTCACGGCGGACTCCCCGTCCTACCCGCGAAGCCACCGCGCCATGGCGGAGCGCATCGTCGCCGAGTTCGGGCTGTCGCATCGCTTCGTCTCGACGCAGGAAATGGACCGGCCCGACTACCGGCGCAACGACGGAGCCCGTTGTTACCACTGCAAGACCGAACTCTTCGAGGTTCTCGGCGAGGTTCGGGACCGGATCGGCTTCGACGCCGTGGCCTATGGCGTCAATACGGAAGACCTGGGGGACTTCCGTCCGGGGCATCGCGCGGCCGACGAGCACGGGGTGATGTCACCCTTCCTCGACGCCGGGCTCGCCAAGGCCGAGATTCGTGCGCTCGCGCGCTCGGTGGGACTCCCGAGCGCAGATCTTCCCGCCTCGGCCTGCCTGTCTTCGCGCCTTCCCTACGGAACGGAAGTGACGCCGGACCGTCTGCGCCAGGTGGACGAAGGGGAGGAAAGGCTGCGTGCCCTGGGCTTCGAGCAGGTTCGCCTGCGACACCACGGCCCGCTGGCGCGCGTGGAGATTGCGCCCGAAGAGCTGCAGCGTGCCCTCGAGCCGAAGATGGCGGCGCGGATCGTCGCGGCGGTGAAGCCGCTCGGGTTCCAGTTCGTTTCCCTCGACCTGGAGGGCTACCGCCTGGGCTCCCTCAACGAGACCCTTCCCCTGGCGAGGGACGGGGGCGGTTGAACGCCGTCGTCGAGTGCGAGGGGGCGCCGCGAGACCTGGGGCTGGACCAGGGGCTGGCGTGTCGGGATGCCGTGGCGCGCCGCTTTGCGGGGGCACCACTTTGCGAACGCCTGCGGTCCCGGGCCGGCTGGCCCGGCGAGGGGGAGTCGCGCAGCTTCCGCGACCTGTGGCAGTACTTTCCCCACCAGGCGGACCGGCTCGAAGGTCTCGGGGGGGCGGCCGGCGTGCCGGCGACCTGGCTCGCGCCGCGGGTGCCGGGCCCCGGGCACGTCGAGCCGGCGCTTGTCGGCTATGCGGCGCCGACTGCACGCATCGGCCGCGCGCTGGGCGGGCCGGTGGTGGTGCGCCGCAGCCGACCGGAGGGGCTGTTCGCCTCGGTCGAAGTGACACGCCCCTGGTTTCCCGCCGCCCTCGTCGGCGTGAACGAGCGCGGCCTCGCTGTCGCAGCAGTTGCCGGGCCGGCCGAGGCGGCGCGCTGTGCGGCGCCGGCGTGGCTGCTGGCCCAGGACTGCCTGGAACGCTTCGAGGCCCTGGGACCCGCCCTCGATTGGTGCTGCGAGCGGCCGGGCGGGGGCGGCGGCGCCCTGATCCTCGCTCACCCGGTGGAAGGGATGGCGGGGGTCGTTTTCGGCGCCACGCGTCGCGTGCTCCGGGGGGACCCATCGATCGTGCGCGGGGGCGCAACGGCAGGGTCTCCCGACGCGGTTCCAGCCGAGGCCGGGAGTCTGGCGCGCGCGCTCGGGGGTGCGGCCGTGGATGTGGGTGCCGGCTGTCTCCACGTGGGCGAGCAAGTCTTCAACCCCTGACCGACGCCACGTCGGCGAGCACGTGCTCAACCCTTGATGGACGCCTCGCAGAGATCGACGGCGGAACACGCATCGCGGGCCACACCGAAGTAGTCGCGGCTGCCCTCCGGTTCGAAACCCGCAGCGACGGCGCGCTCGATCTGGGCCAGGAGCCCGGCGTAGTAGCCGTCGGGGTCCAGCAACACGAGCAGGCGGCGGTGCAGGCCCAGTTTGCGGAAGGAAAGGATTTCCGAGAGTTCCTCCAGGGTGCCGTATCCGCCGGGGAGCGCGACGAAGGCCTCGGCACGGGCGTCCATCGCTGCCTTGCGCTCGCGCATGTCGACGACGACGCGGAGCTCATCGAGACCGGAATGGTGCACCGCGGAGTCGACGAAGCGTTGCGCAATGACGCCCTCCACGCGGCCGTCCCCATCGAGCGCCGCGTCCGCGACGGCGCCCATCAGGCCGGTGCGGCTGCCGCCGTAGACCAGGACGTGGCCGCGCTGTGCGATTTCGGCGCCCAGCGCGCGGGCGGGGTCGAGAAAACCGGGGTCGCAGTGCCTGCTCGAGCCGCAGAAGACCGCGATCTTCACGACCGCGCGCCAGCTCCTCCGCGCTTGCGCCCGCGTCGCTTACGGCGCGGACGGTTCTCCTTGCCGCTTCGGTCCGACGGCGGCTCCGTCTCCGCCTCACCACGCGGGGGCACTTCGGTCACCCGGATCTCCGGCTTGTGTTCGCGCATGTAGGCCGCACAGATCGCCGCGAGATCGCCTCTCCCGTCGTCGCTCGACGCCAGTTCCTCGACGATGGGGACGAATCGCTGCACGAGGAAGCGCTGTTCCTTTTCGGGGAGTGCCCGCACTTCCTGTTCGATCTTGACCATCAGCCTTTCCCGCAGGCGTTCGCGGAGCTCGGCTTCTTTCGGCACTTCGCGCTCGGAGATCTCGATGCGGTTGACCTGCTGCAGGTAGCGGAAGTTCCCGATGTCGAGTCCCGATACCAGGGAGATCGCCACGCCGGCTTTCCCGGCTCTCCCGGTCCGGCCGGTGCGGTGCACGTAGACCTCGGGGGACTCGGGTGCGGAGTAGCTGATCACGTGGGAGAGGTCGCTGATGTCGATGCCTCGGGCGGCGACGTCCGTGGCGACGAGAAACCGCAGGTTCCCCGCCTTGATGCGGCCCATCGCTTCCTCGCGGGCCGCCTGGCTGAGATCTCCCGAGATCTGGTCCGCGTCGAAGCCGCGGCGTTGGAGGAAGGCCGTCACGTAGCGCACGTCCGATTTCGTATTGCAGAACACGATCGCGCTGTCGGGTTCATCGTGTTCCAGGATGCGAACGAGGGTCGTTTCCTTCTCCTGGGCCGTCGTCACCACGTAGTAGTGCTCGATCTGTTGGGGCGCCAGCTGCCCCTCGGAGAGGGAGACGTACTCCGGGTCGTCGAGGAAAGTCCGCGCCAACGAGCGGACGCGCTCGGGGATCGTCGCCGAGAAGAGACAGGACTGCCTTTCCGCAGGGACGTATTTCTGGATCTCGCGCATGTCCGGCCAGAAGCCCAGGGACAGCATCTCGTCGGCCTCATCGAAGATGAGGATGCGGAGCCGGCCGAGATCGAAGCGCCCGGAACCCAGGTGGTCCAGGATTCGGCCCGGGGTGCCCACGACCAGGTGGGCACCCGCTTCAAAGGCGTCGATCTGTTGCTGGTAGCCCACGCCGCCGTAGACCGCGAGGCACCGGAGTCCCTTGTGCTTGGCGAGGATTGCGGTTTCTTGCGCCACCTGGTTGGCCAGTTCGCGGGTGGGGACCAGGACCAGGGCCTGGCAGTAGTTCTTCTCCGGGTCGAGGGCCTCCGCGATGGGAATGCCGAAGGCCCCGGTCTTGCCGCTGCCCGTGTGTGCCTGGACGATCAGGTCCCGCCCGGTCCGCATCGCCGGGAGGACCTTTTCCTGGACGGGCGTCGGCGCGGTCCAGCCGAGTTCTGCAAGGCTCTGGCGGATCGGCTCGTCGAGCGCTTGGAAGGGGTCGGATTGGTCTGTCATTGGAGGCGCCGAAGGCTAGCGCAGGTGCGGGGCTGCTAGCTTCTGGCGCGATGGCGGACCTGAGCCGAGAGGAAGTCGAGCGAATCGCGGCCCTGGCGCGCCTCGCGTTGACCGACGCGGAAGCGGACCGGGCGGCGACGGAACTCGCGGCGATTCTCGGTTACGTCGAGCTCCTCCAATCGGTGGACACCGAAGGGGTCGCACCGACCCAGCACGTCCTCTCTCTCGCGACCCCGGTGCGAGACGACGCGGCGGTGGCTTCGATCGAACCGGAACTGGCGGTGGCCAACGCGCCCGAGCGCTCGGGGACGGCGTTCGTCGTACCCAAGGTGATCGAAGGAGAGGAAGCGGGGTGACTGGGCCGCTCGGTTCGATCGGCGAATTGCGTGCCGAACTGGACGCCGGCGACGTCTCGTCCGTAGAACTCGTGGAGCGCGCCCTGGCCCGGGCCGCGGCGGTCGACGACCGGCTCAACGCGTTCCTCGGTCTGCGGGTCGAGGGCGCTCGCGCGGATGCCGCACGCTCCGATGAGCGACGCGCCCGGGGGGAGGTCCGCTCACCTCTCGACGGGATTCCGGTGGCGATCAAGGACAACATGGTGATGCAGGGCGAGCCCACGACCTGCGCTTCGCGCATTCTCGAAGGCTTCGTGTCCCCGTATTCGTCGACCCTGGTCGAGAAGCTGGAAGCTGCGGGGGCCGTGGTGATCGGGCGGACGAACATGGACGAGTTCGCCATGGGTTCCTCGACGGAGCACTCGATCGCCGGTCCGACCCACAACCCGTGGGACCTGTCGCGAGCTTCGGGCGGCTCGTCCGGCGGTTCGGCCGCCGTGGTCGCTGCCGGGATCGTGCCGGGCGCTTTCGGCAGCGATACCGGGGGATCCATCCGCCAACCGGCGTGTTTTTGCGGCGTCGTGGGGATGAAGCCCACCTATGGCCGTGTATCGCGCTGGGGCCTGGTCGCCTTCGCCTCGTCTCTCGACCAGATCGGCGCTTTCGCACGGAGCGCCGCGGAGGTTGCGGTGCTACTCGAAGCCGTCTCCGGCCACGATCCACGAGATTCGACGTCTGCCCCCGAAGTCGTTCCCGCCTGGTCGCGCGGTCTGGATGGCGACGTTTCAGGTCTCACCCTGGGCCTGCCCCGGGAGTATGCCGCCGTGGACGGCATCGATCCGGCCGTTTCGGACCGCGTCGGAGAGGCCGTTGCGGAACTCGAGCGCGCCGGGGCAACGGTGCGCGAAGTTTCGCTGCCTCACGCGCATACGGCAGTGGCAACCTACTATCTCATCGCGACTGCCGAGGCGTCGAGCAACCTCGCCCGGTACGACGGCGTCCGCTATGGCCGCCGCGTGGAAACGGGGGCCGGGCTCACCGACATGTATCTCCGGAGCCGTTCGGAGGGGTTTGGCGGAGAAGTGAAGCGTCGCATTCTGCTCGGTACCTACGTGCTTTCGGCGGGCTACTACGACGCCTACTACCGGAAGGCTCAGCAGGTGCGGACACTGCTGCGCCAGGACTTCGAAACCGCTTTCCAGTCCTGTGACGCACTCGTCACCCCGACGAGTCCCGAGGTGGCGTTCGCGTTGGGTTCGCGCACGGAAGACCCCCTCCGGATGTATCTCTCGGACGTGTTCACGGTCTCGGCGAACCTGGCGGGTCTCCCGGGGATCTCGCTTCCGTGCGGCTTCGCTGAAGACCTGCCCGTCGGTCTCCAGGTTCTGGGCCCGCCCCTCGAGGAGGGTCGGTTGCTCCGAATTGCCGACGCCTATCAGCGGCGGACCGATTTTCACACCCTCCGTCCCCCGGAGTCGACGTGAGCGCGCAACGAGGTGCGCCGGAAGCGGCTCGCCGGAGTTCCAAGAGTCCCGAAGGTTACGAGGTCGTGATCGGGCTCGAGGTGCACTGCCAGCTCCGGACCGAATCGAAGCTCTTCAGTCCGGCACCGGTTCGGTACGGGCTGGAACCGAACCACAGCGTGCACCCGATCTGTCTCGGGCTTCCGGGAGTTCTGCCCGTGCTCAACGGCCGGGCCGTGGAGTTGGCGATTCGCGCCGGGCTCGCGACCCATTGCACGGTGCACGAGCACTCGATCTTTGCCCGGAAGAACTACTTCTATCCCGACCTGCCGAAGGGTTACCAGATCTCGCAATACGAAGAGCCCGTAGCGACAGGCGGCTGGATCGATGTCGTGGTCGGCGAGGGAGAGGATGCCGCGACGCGGCGCATCGGCCTGACCCGGATCCACATGGAGGAGGATGCGGGCAAGTCGATTCACGACGCGTCGATCGCGGGACAGGGGACCCTCGTAGATCTCGATCGGGCCGGAGTGCCCCTCCTCGAGATCGTTTCCGAACCCGATCTCCGGTCCCCGACGGAAGCCAGCGCCTATCTCCGGACGCTGCGCGGGATTCTCCGGTACATCGAGGTCTCGGATGCCGACATGGAGAAAGGCCACTTCCGCTGTGACGCCAACGTTTCGCTGCGCCGCGTGGGTGCGGCGGAACTCGGGACCCGAACGGAGCTCAAGAACCTGAACTCGTTCCGGTTCGTCGAAGAGGCGCTGGAGGCCGAGATCGAGCGGCAGGCGTCCCTGCTCGATGCCGGCGAGGCCGTGCACCAGGCCACCATGGCCTACGACCCGGCAAGGCGGCGAACCCGGGTATTGCGGCTCAAGGAGAACGCCGACGACTACCGGTATTTTCCCGACCCGGACCTGGTGCCGTTGCAGCTTTCCTCGGCGCAGGTGGAACGGGTGCGGGGCGAACTCCCGGAACTCGCGGACACCAAGCGGGAACGTTTCGAGTCGGACTACGAACTCTCGGCCTACGACGCGCGGTTGCTCACCGAGAGCCGCGGCCTTGCCGACTTCTTCGAGGCTGTGGTGGCCGCGTACGGGCCGGCGAAACCGGTTGCCAATTGGATTCTACGGGACGTGCTCCAGGCGTTGAGTGCCCAGGAGCTCGAGATCGAAGGGTCGGCGCTGACCCCGGCGGCGTTCGCCGCGCTGATCCGCCTGGTCGACGAGGGGCGCACCACGGCAAAGGGGGCGCGGAGCCTCGTGCCGGACCTGGTGGCGCGCGGTGGAGATCCGGAGGTCCTGGTGCGCGAAAGGGGTATCGAAGCGGTCTCGGATTCGGGAGCGCTCGAGGCCGCCGTCGACGAGGTCCTGGCCGCCCAGTCCGCCGACGTGGAGCGCTACCGGGCCGGTGAGAAGAAGGTGCTGAACTTCCTCATGGGCCAGGTGATGAAACGCACCGGCGGAAAGGCCGAGCCCGGCACGGTGCGCGAGATCCTCGCCCGAAAACTCGACGGCTGAACATGGGCGCCGCCCGGTGGATCGCCCTCGCTCTTGCCTGCGGTGCGGTGCTTTTCTACCTGATGGCGGACCTGCTTGCGGGGGCTTTGCTGGCGACTCCCGGCAATCGCACGCGAGTCCTGGCTGTCCTCGGCCAGGCGGTCGGGGGTGAGGTCGAAGCGCGGGCCTTTTCGGCGGCGCTCTTGCCCCCGGCGCTCCGGTTCGAAGACGTGCGCGTGGTGGGCGTGGACGCAGGGTTTCCGGTGACCCTCGATGTGCCGCGCGTCGACGTGCGCTTCTCCGCCGGGTCCCTTCTCGCCGGCGAGGGGGTAGTCGGGGCGATCGCGATCGAGGCGCCCGTCCTGCGCGTCGTTCGGGCGGCAGCCGGTGGCGGACTCCCGGGACTGCCCCTCGTGTCCGAAGTTCGACCCGACGACGCCTCCGATCCGCGCGCGGTTCCGGGGCTGCAAAGTCTCTCGGTCAACGATGGAGAAGTCCTCTGTGAGGATCGAACGCAGTCGCCCGTGCGTCTGGGGCGGATTGCGGACGTCGCGTTTTCGTTCCGCAATTCGGGCGACCCTGCCACCGGACAGGTCCAGTTGTCGGCCACGTCGGAGGCTGGGGGAGGGCTGGCGGTGCGTGGCGTGCCGGACGCGAGCGGTCGGTTGGCGTGGTCGGCCGAACTGGAGGACTTCGCCCTGGAGTCTCTCGTGCCCTGCGTTCCCCTGCCGCCGGATCTCAGGGGTCGCGCGAGCGGAAGCCTTTCCCAGCGGAATGCTGCCGGGTCCCGCTCCCTCTGGGTCGGAGACTTCCGAGTGGAAGACGCGCGCTTCGTGCTGCGCGATTTCGAAATCGAGGGCTCGCTCGGCCTGAGATTCGAGATCGACGGTTCCCTTGCGGGCCAGTTCCAGATCGATGCGACCCGGGCGGCGGTACGGTGGGGCGGGGTGTACGACAAGCAGCCCGGGAAGCCCGCCCAGGTCACCGGCCACTTCGCTGCATCGGACGAGGGGGTCGATCTCGACGAGATTCACCTGCGCATCGGCGAGCCGTTTTCCGCTGTAGGGGTCCGTGATTGGCGAGTGGCAGCGAGACGTCCTAATCCTTGGCGGACGGGAGAGCGAGATGGGTTCGAACGCTGAGATCACGGGCAAGGCCGTCTGGATCGACGGAGATTTCGTGCCCTGGGACGCCGCGAACGTCCACATCCTCACGCATACGCTGCATTACGGCCTGGGCGTCTTCGAGGGCCTTCGCTGTTATCGCACCGACGACGGACGGTCGGTGGTGTTCCGCTTGGCCGACCACGTGAAGCGCCTCTTCGAATCCGCCCACATCAATCTGATGGAGCTTCCCTTCGACCGGTCCGTCGTCGAGTCGGCGTGTTTGGAGACCCTGCGACGCAACGGTTTGACGGAGGGGTATCTGCGACCCCTGGTGTTCATCGGCGCTGGCGAAATGGGTCTCAATCCGGGAGAGAACCCGATCCGGGTCGCCATCATGGCCTGGCCGTGGGGTCGTTATCTCGGGGAAGAGGGACTCGAGCGCGGCATCCGGGCCAAGGTCTCGACCTTCAGCCGACACTTGATCAACAGCAAGCTGGCCAAGGGCAAGACCTGCGGCGACTACGTGAATTCCATCCTCGCAAAGCGCGAGGCGCTGCTCGATGGCTACGACGAGGCGATTCTGCTCGACGGCCAGGGACTCGTAGCCGAGGCGAGCGGTGAAAACATCTTCCTCGTCCGAAACGGCGAGGTCTACACGCCGCCACCTCCGACGGTGCTCGCGGGAATCACGCGGGCGAGTCTGATCGAGATTGCGCGGGACAAGGGGATCCGGGTCCACGAATCCGGTTTTGCGCGCGACGAGCTCTATCTGGCCGACGAACTCTTCCTGACCGGAACCGCCGCCGAGGTCACTCCGGTCCGAGAAGTGGACCACCGGGTGGTGGGCGCCGGAACCCGTGGCCCGATTACGAAGACGCTGCAGGCAGCGTTCTTCGACGTGGTGTCGGGTCGGGACGCGAAATACGAGCGCTGGCTGACCAGCATCTGAGAACGGTCGCCCGAGGGTCGCCGTTCGCTGGGAGGGATTTCCCTGCGCCGCCTCGTTCTCGGATTGTGCTTCGCTTGCCTGGCGCTCGCCGTGCTCTTCGGTGCCCATGTCTACCTGGCAACCCGCCTGGTCGACGAACCCGGGGTTCCGGCCCCTTGGCGCGGGGGGTTGTGGCTCGCCATCGGATTGGGCGCCTTTCTCGTGCTGCTTCAACCGATTGCGGAGCGTTGGTTCCCGCCGCGTGTGGCCCGCTGCATCGCCTGGCCTGCTTCGCTCTGGATGGGCTTTGCGTTTCTGCTCCTCGTCCAGCTTTTACTCACCGATGTGGTTTTGGGGCTCATCGGGCTGGGGCTCGGCTCGGTCGACGGGGGGCTCGGCGAACCGGAGTTCGTATCGCGCCTGCGCGCTGCGCTGGTGGTGGGGGTCGCGGGATGCGCGGGGCTCGTCGGCCTTCGGATTGGCCTGGGTCCGCCCGTGCTCGTGCGGGAGGAGATCCCCCTTGCTCGGTGGCCGGTTGCCCTCGACGGTCTGCGCATCGCGCAGATCAGCGATATCCACATCGGTCCGATCCGTGGGCGGCGTTTCGCAGAACAACTGACTCGTCGCGTCAATGCCCTCGGTGCAGACATCATTGCCATCACCGGCGATCTGGTGGACGGCAACGTGGAACGCATCGGCGGCGACGTGGAACCCTTTGGAGCCTTGCACGCCCCGCTCGGTGTCTATTTCGTTACTGGGAATCACGATTATTTTTCTGGTGCACGCGACTGGACCGACAAGGTTCGCGAGTTGGGTCTCCGGGTGCTGCGCAACGAACGGGTTTCGATCGAGACGCGTGGCGCGGGATTCGATCTCGTCGGTGTCGATGACCACCGCGGAGATTTCTGGGGAGGGGAGGGGAGAGAGGATCTCGAGGCGGCACTGGCCGGAAGGGATCCGGAGCGCGCCGCCCTCCTGCTGGCCCACGACCCGGCGACCTTCGTTGGGGCCGCGAAGCGCGGAATCGACCTCCAACTCTCCGGCCACACCCACGGCGGCCAGATATTCCCCTTCGGTCTCCTGGTCCGCCTGGCGACTCCCTTCGTGGCCGGTCGCTATCGCCGGGGGGATGCGGAGATCTATGTGAGCCGCGGTACGGGCTTCTGGGGGCCGCCGATGCGGCTCTTCTCGCCCGCAGAGATCACCGAGATCGTCCTGCGTGCAGGGGAATCCGGGCCCCCGGCCGGGACCCGCTGACTCCGGCTGCCGCCCGGCGCCGTCTCCGAGGCCGGGCATCCGCTGTTCCTGACTGAATTCCAGTGACGCTGTAACGGACCGCCTGCTTCCGGGTGCGGCAAGGGTCGGCGTCCTGGTCTGTGTTGCACGTTCGGGCGCTGTTGCGGTGGGCCGCCGGTCTCCCCGCTGCGCTCGAATTCCGCTCTCCCCATAACGTTTCCGCTGCTGCTCCAACTAATAACTTGTTGTTGCACTCGCGCCCTTCAAGGACGCGTTGTTTCTCGAAACTCGCGGTGTTCCCCATAAAGCCGCGCACCTGTCTTCCCGATAGCGACGCCAGGGAAACAACTTCGATCGATGCACGTGATGCGCTTTCTGCGCGCGCGGTGCCCGGCGGAGTGGAGGAGTCGCGCGATGGTGTGGGGAAGAATCGGGCAGCAACTACTTCATAGTCGAGAACGCATTGCCGTGATGGTGTTGCTTGCGTTCCCGTTGCTGGTCTCGGCGGGTTTCATGACGCCGGGCTGGGTCCGGCTGGTCGCCGTTGCAGAAGTGGCGGAAATGGACCCGCGTGACACGGTGCGCGATCGCATCGGGCCTTACGGCCACCGGCCGTTGTTTTTGCCGCGATCCGAACTCGCGTCTTCGATGGCTCACACGCTCAATCTCGACGATATGTTCACCCCGTCCGACTACCAGTCCATCGACGTCGTCGAGCAGTTGGCGCGGATTTCGGCGTTCGACACCGGTTACGGTGAGTGGATTGCGGCTACTGACGTCGGACAGAAGCCGATCGAGGTCGTCTTCAAGGATGCCCTCGCGGCCGAGGTCAAGGCCAGTTCCGCGTGGGCGAAGGACGGCCCCCTGAAGCTGCTTCTGCTGTGCGGAACCCTGCACTCGACCAACTGCGTGACCGACGACGATATGACGTCGCCGACGTTCGTGGTTCGAGAAGTCGTGCCGGAGCCGAACACGGCACTCTTGTTGGGGGTCGGTCTCCTGGCCCTCGGGGTCAGGCGCCGGAGACTCCCGTAGAAGCCCGCCCGGTTCGCGTCCCGAAGGTTTTGCCCCGGGGTGAGCGTCGGGGGCTGGGGATCTACTGCCAGCCGATGACGTCGTAGCCACGCTCCCGCAGGCAGGCTTCGACGTATCCCTTGTAGGCTTCCGCCGGTTTGCTCTTGTCGTAGATCGTCTTGCCGACGCCCAGTGCACCGCCCGTCGCTGCGCCAGCAGCTGCGCCGGTCCCCGCGTTTCCGGCGATCGCGCCGCCGATCGCTCCGAGCGCCGCGCCTGCAGCCGCGCCCCCGAGCGTATTGACCGCTGCGTCCTTGGCGGTGCTGCTTTGGGGCGCACCGTGGTCCGCCCGGTACATGCAGTTGTCGATGTCCATTCGGGCCCGCTCTGCCCCCACCTGGTTGTAGTGCGCGTTGGGGTAGAGCTGGGGCATCTGGTTGCGCCAGCCGCGCCCGCTGGAACCGCCGCCGGCGGCACACGCGAGGGCGCCGAGGCAGAGCAGGATCGTAGAGCCGGCTTTTACGCTGCGTTTTTGGATCTTCATGCGCTTATTGGAGCCGATCGCCACGGAAAAGTCCAGCGTGGGGCGGCGCGGGAGGCGGGCATGCGCCGCTCCGCGGTTCTGCCATCCTTAGGGTGTGCGAGCCAGCCGGGACCTCCTGATCGTCGCGTCCCTCGCGGTGGCCACGCTGCTCGTCTATGTCGGCGTGCTCGGCAGCGAGTTCGTCGCCTACGACGATGATCTCTACGTGACCCAACGCCCGGAAATCGCGGCCGGACTCACCGCGGAGGGCTGGGGATGGGCCTGGACTACGTTCCAGGGTGCAAACTGGTTTCCACTGACGCGCCTGTCGTGGATGCTGGACGCCGAACTCTTCGGGATGAGTCCGGGCGCGTTCCACGCGACCAGCCTGTGCCTTCACCTGGCGAACGCCCTGTTGTTGTTTGCCGCGTTGCGCCGCCTCACCCGCGACCCGTGGCCCAGTGCTTTCGCTGCCGCGGTCTTTGCCCTGCACCCGCTTCACGTCGAATCCGTGGCGTGGGTTGCTGCGCGCAAGGACGTCTTGAGCGGGTTCTTTTTCGCGATTGCGCTGTTGCTGTATGAGCGTCAAGCCCGCGCAGCGAATCCCCGGGGCTGGGCGGTGGCGCTCTTCGTGACGCTCGCGCTGGGGCTGCTCGCAAAGCCGATGCTCGTGACGCTTCCTTTCCTGCTGCTGCTGCTCGACTACTGGCCCTTGGGCCGTCTCGCAGAACCGGGTCTCCGGCGTGCCGTCCTCGAGAAACTCCCGTTATTTGCGTTGGCCGCGGCGGCGAGCGCAGCGACGCTCTTCGCGCAGAGTGCCGGGGGTGCCGTCCAGGACCTCGATCGGATTCCTTTCTGGATGCGCCTCGAGGCGGCGTCGGACGCCTACCTCGTCTACCTGTGGAAGTTCTTCTGGCCTTCGGACCTCGCCGTCTTCTATCCCCACCCACGCGGGACTGTCCCCGGGCTCCGAGTCGCTTGGGGGATTGCGTTGTTCTTTTCCGCGAGCGCGGCGGCGTGGCATTTCCGGCGCGGCCATCCGTATCTCCTCGTGGGATGGCTGTGGTTCGTCGGCATGCTCGTTCCCGTAATCGGCCTCGTGCAGGTGGGCCAGGCGGCGCTTGCGGATCGCTACACCTACCTCCCGCAGACGGGCCTTGCGATCGCGGTTGCCTGGGGTGGGTGTCGACTCGCCGCAGGTCGCCCGACGCGTGTTCGCGCGTTGGCGGTGCTGGCCCTGGCATGGTTGGCCGGACTGTGTCTGGCCACCCAGGCCCAGGTCAGGACGTGGGCGAACAGCGAGTCCCTCTTCCGTCACGCGCTTCGGGTCGCCGGGCCGAACCACGTCGCGCACACCAACCTCGGGGTCGCATTGGCGGTCCAGAATCGCCCCGAAGAGGCGGAAGAAGAACTATCCGCCGCCCTCGCGCTCGACCCCCGTCCCGCGGTTACCTGGGGGCTTCGCGGGGAGACGCGTCTCGCGCTCGGTCGCGAATCGGAGGCCGGCGATGACCTGGCGGCGGCCCTGCGTAGAGAACCCGGTTCCGTTCGCTGGAGCATCGGACTGGGGCGGGCGCGGGCGAGCGAAGATCCCAGTGCGGCTGCGGCGTCCTTCCGGGCGGCGCTGGCCGTCGACCCCGATCAACCCGCGGCCAACGCCTACCTGGGGGTCCTGCTGTCTGCCGCCGGTGAGGCGCCTGCTGCGATCCGCCACTACCGGCGCGCGACCGGCCAGGCGGTGGCGCTCCGGCTGGCCTTGGGAGACACGGGAGCGGCCCGCGTTCACGCGCAGCTCGGCGCTCTGCTCGCCGCGTCCGGCGATCCGGTGGCCGCCGCGGAGCAATATCGCGCGAGCTTGGCGCTGGGGGTCCGGGAGACTGCGGTGCTCAACGATCTCGCGTGGTTTCTGGCCACGGGCGCGGTCGCGGGCAACGAGGACCCGGTGGCGCTGGCCCAGGAGGCGGTCGAAGGCACCCGCGGCCAGGACCCCGGTGTACTCGACACCCTGGCGACCGCCCAGGCGGCGGCTGGCCGCGTTGCCGAGGCGCGGGAGACGGCGCGCCGCGCTCTGACGCTCGCGCGTGCCCAGGGCCGGTTGGCCCTGGTTGATGCCATCGAGTCCCGGTTTCCGGACCTGGCCCGAGAACGCTAGTCAGCGGGGACGCGATTTCAGCAGGGGCTTGAGGAAGCGGCCGGTGTAGGAGCCGCGCGTTCGCGCCACGGTCTCCGGAGTACCCTGGGCGATGACTTGTCCGCCCGCGGGACCCCCTTCGGGTCCCAGGTCGATCACCCAGTCGGCGCACTTGATGACATCGAGGTTGTGCTCGATCACGAGCACGGTGTTCCCCGCCTCGACGAGCCGCGAGAGTACGTCCAGGAGTTTTCTCACATCTTCGAAGTGCAGGCCCGTCGTGGGTTCGTCGAGCACATAGAGGGTTCTTCCCGTCGCGCGTCGTGCCAGCTCTCGTGCCAGCTTGATGCGTTGGGCTTCGCCCCCGGAGAGGGTCGGAGAGGGCTGTCCCAGGTGCAGGTAGTCCAGGCCGACGTCGGACAGGAGTTGCAGTGCCTCGAAGATTTTGGGGTGGGACGAAAAAAGCCGGGAAGCCTCGAGCACCGTGAGGTCCAATACGTCGGCGATCGATTTCTGTTTGTAGGTCACGCGGAGGGTCGCGTCGTTGAATCGTTTGCCCTCACACTCCTCGCACTTCACGTAGACGTCGGGAAGGAAGTGCATCTCGATCCGTCGTACGCCGTCTCCCTGGCATGTTTCGCACCGCCCGCCCTTGACGTTGAACGAGAATCGCCCGGGCTTGTAGCCATGCAGGCGCGCCTCGGGAAGCTGAGAGAAGAAGCTTCGAATCTCGTCGAATACCTTGATGTACGTGGCGGGGTTGCTGCGCGGCGTTCGGCCGATCGGCCGCTGGTCGATCGCGATGACCTTGTCGGTCTGGTCCGCACCCTCGAGGGCCCGGTGCCGGCCCGGCCGGCGCGACGCGCCGTGATGGATCCGAGCGAGGGCAGGCGCGAGGATGTCGTTGACGAGCGTAGACTTACCCGCTCCCGATACTCCGGTCACGGCGGTCAAGACTCCGAGGGGGAATTCCACGTCGACGCCAGCCAGGTTGTTGGCGCTCGCTCCGATGATCTTGATGCTGCCGCTGGCCGGGCGTCGCGTGGTCGGCAGGGGAATCTCGCGCCTTCCGGCGAGGTAGGCTCCCGTGAGCGATTTGCGACTGCGCTCGAGGCTCTTGGGCGTTCCCGTGTGGACGATGCGGCCACCCTCCACGCCCGCGCCCGGTCCGAAATCGACGACGAAGTCGGCGCTGCGGATGGTTTCCTCGTCGTGTTCTACGACGACCACCGTGTTGCCGATGTCCCGCATCCGTTCGAGAGTTCCGAGCAGCCGGCGATTGTCTCGTTGGTGGAGTCCGATCGACGGTTCGTCGAGGATGTAGATCACCCCTGTCAGCTCGGACCCCACCTGGCTGGCCAGGCGGATCCGCTGGGACTCGCCACCCGACAGGCTGGGTCCTGCACGGTCCAGGGACAGGTAGCCGAGTCCGACCGCGCCGAGGAAGTCGAGCCGGCCGCGGATTTCCTTGAGCACCTCCGTGGCGATCTGTCGCGCGGCTCCATCGAGTTTGAGGTGCTTGAAGAAGTCGCGAGCTTCATCGACAGTGAACGAAGAGACTTCGACCAGTGTCCGGCCACCGAGGCGCACCGCTGCGCTTTCGGACCGCAGGCGGGAGCCCTGGCACTGCGAGCAGAGCGCGTCTCCGATGAACTGTGCAATCCAACGCTTCGCGCGCTCGGAGCCCGTCTGGCGGAACCGCCGCTCCAGCCGCGGAATGACGCCCTCCCAGTTCGTATCGAGGCTGCCCTTTCCCGATTTCCCGGTCCATTTCACCCGGAAGACCCGGTCCCCCGCGCCGTAGAGCAGCAGCTCTCGTTGCCGTTTCGGAAGTCTTCGGAACGGCTTGTCGAAGTCGACGTCGAGCTGGCGGCAGATCTGTGCGCGAAAACCGTGGGCCCACCCGGTCTTTCGCGAGACATCGGAACCCCACGATCGGATCGCTCCCTGGTCGAGAGAGAGTGAATCGTCGGGTACCACCAGCTCTGGATCGATTTCGACCCGCGAACCCAGGCCATTGCATGCGACGCACATGCCCTGTGGGCTGTTGAACGAGAAATTCTGCGGGGTCAACTCGGGGAAGGAAAAGCCGCAGCCCGCACAAGCCATGTTTTCCGAAAACACGCGATCGTTCTTGCTGCCTGCCGCAACGCTGAGCGTGCCTTCGCCGACCCGGAGGGCCGTCTCGACCGAATCGGTGACCCGTGCTTCCAGTCCACGGCGCGCCACGATCCGGTCAACGACCACGTCGACCGAGTGCTTTCTGCGTTTGTCGAGAGCTTCGACGTCTTCGGCGGCGACGATTTCACCGTTCACGCGAAGGCGGGTGAAGCCCGCCCGCCGCGATTCTGCGAGCAGTTCGCGGTGCTCGCCCTTCCGGTTCACGAGGATCGGGGCCAGCAAGGTGAGTCGAGTTCCCTCGGAAACCGAGAGGATCTCTCTCGCGATCTGTTGCGCCGTCTGGCTTCGGACGGGGTCGCCGCAACCGTGGCAATGCTGCACACCGACGCGGGCGTAGAGAACCCGCAGGTAGTCCGAGATTTCGGTGATGGTCCCGACGGTCGATCGGGGGTTGTTTCCCGTCGTCTTCTGTTCGATGGAAATCGTCGGGGAAAGACCGCGAATCGTGTCGTAGCGCGGTTTTTCCATCTGCCCGAGAAACTGGCGTGCGTATGCCGACAAGGACTCGACGTAGCGTCTCTGTCCTTCGGCATACAGCGTGTCGAAGGCCAGCGAAGATTTTCCGGATCCAGATACTCCCGTGAGAACGACGAGTTTCTTTTTTGGAATCCGGACGTCGATCCCGCGCAGGTTGTGTTCCCGCGCACCGCGAATCAGGACATGATCGAGTTCCATGGCTTGCCCGACGATACTGAATCCCGTCGGATGCCGGTTCAGCCTTCGATGAGCAAGCGCGCTTTTTCGATCAGTTCCTCGGGATCGAAGGGTTTTTGCAGGAAGGCGGTGTTGCGCCGTTCTCCGATCGCCTGCTGTGCGGAGTCTTTCGCGTAGCCGCTGATGAAGAGGGCGCGCGCGCTTCCATGGATCTCGCGGATGCCGTCGAGGCAGGCCTCTCCGCCCGCCGGGGGCATCGTGCGGTCGAGGACGACGAGATCCACTTCGCCGGCGTGGCGTCGGTAGGTTTCGATCCCGGCGGCGCCGTCGTTGGCGGTGAAGACCCGGAGCCCGGCCGATTCCAGCGTCGCGGCGACCACTTCCCGTACGCCGGGGTCGTCGTCGACGACGAGCACAGCGCCGAAGCCGCGCCAATCGGAGCCCGACGGCGGCGGGTCCTGGACCGTTGCAGCCGGGGTTCCCAGGGCGGGGAACAAGAGACGGAATCGGGTACCCGCGCCGGGCGCGCTGTCGATCTGGATGGCTCCCGCATGGCGGCGCACGATACCCAGGGCGCCGGCCAGTCCGAGGCCGCGGCCGGCGAACTTCGTGGTGAAGAAGGGGTCGAAGATCTTGTTGCGCGTGACGGTGTCCATGCCGCAGCCGTTGTCTTCGACTTCGACGAAGGCGGTCGGGCCCTGTGGAAGCGGTTCGCCCGGCCAGTCCTGGGGGGTCTCGATGGGTGCCTCCAGGAGGCCGGTCCGAATCCAGATCTTGCCGCCGTCCTCTCCAATGGCTTCCGAGGCATTGGTCGTCAGGTTCAGCAGGACCTGGGAAAGTTGGGTCAGGTCGCCTTGGACAGGGGGCAGGTCTTCTGCAAGCGCGACTTCGACGGTGCTGCGGCGCGCCACCGCGCTCTCGAGCAGTTGTCTCATGTCGCTGACGAGCACGGAGAGGTCCAGTGCCGCGACGTTGACCACGCCCTTGCCGGCATAGGCGAGCATCTGGTGGGTGAGTGCCGCCGCCCGGCGCGCGGTTCTCTCGACTCTGCGGAGCCGGGTGCGAACCGGCGAGTCGTCCGGAAGTTCACGCAGCGAGAGTCCGGTATCACCGAGAATCGGTGTGAGCAGGTTGTTGAAGTCGTGGGCGATGCCACCGGCAAGGACCCCGAGGCCTTCGAGGCGCTGCGCCTGGTGGACCCGCGCTTCGAGGTTGTGCCGCTCAGTAACGTCGCGCGTGACTGTGAGGAAGCGGCGTTCCCGGTCCGTGCGTTCATAGGCGATGGTCTGGCTTTCGAGCCAGCGCCAGTCCCCGTCGCTGCGTTGGCAGCGAAAGGGTGCGGTGAACGTGGGCCTGTTCGTTTCGACGGTTTCGATGAATTCGCCGACGATTCGCTCCACGTGGTCTGGGTCGACCCTGGGGATGGGGGTGGTACCCATGACCTGAGACGGCTTGAAGCCCAGAACGTGTTCGATCGCGGGGCTTACGTAGATCACCCGGCCCGACTCGTCGCATTCCGAGATGATTTCGTGGGCGCATTCGGTGATCGCCCGGTAGCGTTCTTCGCTGTCTCGCAAGTCCCGTTGGGTCTGGTACCAGTCCGTCACGTCGCGGGCGCTCACCAGCACTCTCTCGCTGCCGTCCCGAGCTCGGTAGGTGCTGAACCGGCTGGAGAACCAGCGCCAGGTGCCGTCCGCGTGCTTGAGACGGGTGAACTGGGAAGACTCCTGGGAGGCCGCCTGGAAGATCTCGTGCATCGCGGTCGGGTCTTCGGGGTGAAGGCCGCCGCTTTCGACGATATCGCTCAGCGTGCGATCGATGATTTCGGAGGCGGACCGTCCGGTCAGGCGACGGATGTTGTCGCTGATGAAGAGAATGCGGCCCTCCTGGTCGAGTTCCACGATGAGGTCTGGGGCGTTCTGCGTGACGGCTTCGAAACGCTCCTCGCTCTCGCGCAGCGCTTCGTGCGTTTCCCGCGTCTCGCTGATGTCTCGTGCGAAGATGACGGCGTGTTCCTCGCCCCGAGGCGTTTCGAAGGTCGTCGATGTTGTCTCGAGCCAGACCCAGTGGCCGGCCTTGTGCCGTGTGCGGAAGACTGCCTGGACCGGTTGACCCGTCTCGCGAAGCGTGCGCGCCAGCGTGGCGAGCTTGGAACGATCTTCGCCGTGTACTGCCTTCGAACTCGTGAAGTGTTCTGCTTCCGACGGGTCGAATCCCAGCGTCGAACTCAGCCCCGGACTCACGTAGAGGTTGCGTCCCTGACTGTCCATCTCGACGATGAAGCCGCGCATGTGTTCGAGTGCGGCGATCAACCGTTCGTAAGCGCCCGGCGAGGCGTTGTGGTCCCTGCCTTTCGCTGTCTCCGTCCCGATACCGGAAGCCGGTGCCGCCGCGTTCTGGCGTTTGGATCCCATCGGGACCGATTGTGGATGTAGTGGGTGCCTGGAAACAAGGCCGATCCGAATCTTTCGACGTCGAAACCAAACCTGTTTTCAATCGCTCGGTGAAGAGCGTGGGTGTCTGACCATAAAATTTCCAGAACGATGGTATAGATCCGGTCCGAGCCGGGTCTGAACGGCGCCGGGCGCCGCCGGAGAGTTCCGGGAGCGCCTGCATGGGTCCGGTTCGCACCAGTAGAACGCCGATTTCTTCCGGGGCGAGCAAGTGTATGCTGGTTCCATGCCGTCGCTGACGAGACGGGAAAAGCGTGCGCTGCTGGCGCGGGTCCCGCTCTTTGGCGGTCTTTCCGACCGCGAGCTCGACGGTCTCGTCGA
>JAYZFQ010000088.1:0-7214 GCA_036336695.1 Myxococcota bacterium | reverse complement strand
GCGGTTCGCCTCGCGCTGCAGGCTCGTCAGGTCGAAGAGCGCCGGAGCCGATTCGCGCGACGGCTTGCGCGTCTCGCTGGCCTCGCCGGCCTGGCCGGAAACCCGCGCGACGATGGCCTCGGCCCGCGCCTCGTCGAAGATGCGATCCTCCTTGGCGTCCTCATCCGCGCCCGCTTCGAAATCCGGGTCGAACCAGGCGGCGGTCCAGCTCCGGCCTGCGTGCTCGAAGCTGCCGTTGATGCGCCAGAAGGACTTGGGCACGTGGGCAAGCACCTCGAGTTCCCGGGCCACCAGGAGCGCCAGCGTCGGCGTCTGGACGCGCCCGGCGGACCACGCCGTCTTCTCCTTGCGGCTCTTGAGGCGCTTCGTGAGGGCCCGCGTCGCGTTCATGCCGATCAGCCAATCGGTGCGGGCGCGGCAGGCCGCTGCCGCGGCCAGACCATCGAGTTCCTCTCCCGGCCGAAGCGCCCCGAAGCCGTCGATGATGGCCTGGTTCGTCATCGACTGGAGCCAGAGGCGGCGAATCGGCTTCTCCGAGGCCAGGTGGTCGACGATCTCGCGGAAGATGAGTTCGCCCTCGCGACCGGCGTCGCAGGCATTCACCACCGTTTCGATGTCCTCGCGTCCGAGCAGCTTCTTGATCGTGCGGATCCGCTCGCTCTGGCCCTGCTTCGGCTTGTAGGAAAAGCGCTCGGGCAGGATCGGCAGGTTCGCGAGGGTCCACCGCTTGTACTCGGGATCGATCTCCTCGGGCGGTAGCAGCTCGAAGAGATGACCGACCGCGAAGGTCACGACGAACTCTTCGTTCTCGAAGAAGCCGTCGTGGTCGGTAAAGCCGCCGAGAGCGCTCGCAATATCGCGTGCGACGCTCGGTTTCTCGGTAATGACTAGGGACTTGCCCAACAGGTCTCCTCCCCCCGAGGGAGATCTCGCGGCCGGGGCCAGGGCCCCAATCCATTAGCCTCCACGCGGCCGGCTGGCAAATCGCCGGCCCGTGGGACGTGCTTCGGGCGGGCGCGCGGAAGCTTGAGTCCGACAGGCGATTTGTGCGTGGTGAAAATACCTCACGGCACCAATTCCAGGGGGACGGGCATCAGGTTCCACGTAAAGATCGGCCGATCATCCGGCCGGACGTAGATCGTGTCCCGCACCGCCCGGCCGTCGACCCAGCGGTAGCGCCGGACTTCCTTGTCGTCGTCGCTGGCGACGTAGAGTTCGTCGGTCCCGTCGCCATCGAGGTCGGTGAGGATGGCCGCGTGCTCGAAGCCGCCGGAGTCGGCATCGAGTTGCTCGCTCCCCCAGGCTCCGCCGCCGCTCGCGGGCCGGAGCAGCCAGACGCCCTGCTTGAAGGTGGCGGCCACGAGTTCCTTGTTGCCGTCGCCGTCGACGTCCCCGGCGGTCAGGAAGCGGGTGAGACGATCGTCGAGGGTCGCGATGACCTCGCCGGCATCCGGCGGGGTGTCCGCCTCGTACCGGCGGATCTCGACCGGGTCCACCAGCTGCTTGTTCGCCATGTGCCCTTCGACCGACACGTAGAGTTCGTCGCGGCCGTCCCCATCCACGTCTTCGACCAGGATCTCCTTCGCGTGGCGGTGCCCCAGGTCGGCCACGACGGTGGGACCCTCGCCGCGGGACGGCACGTACCGCACGACGGCGCCCGACTGCGGGGAACCATCGAGCCGGTTCGGCTCGCTCGGCGTCGCGTAGACTTCGAGGGCGCCGTCTCCGTCGACGTCTCCGATCTCGATCTCGTGGACGAACGTATCCGGCTTGCGATCGATCTCGGTCACGGAGAACCCGTCGGCCTGGGGACGGAGCACGGAGACGACCCCCTGGTCATGGGTCGCCACGGCAATGGCGGCGCCGCCGTCGCCGAACAGGTCGCCCACTTCGGCGTCCCGCATCCGGCTGAAACGTCCCCCGAAATCCTCCTCCCATACCGTTTCGGGGACGAGCCCGGCGTCCCCGGAGCGCCACGCCTTCACGGCCGCGCGGCTCCCGGCCATGGTCAGCAGGACGGGGCCGTCGCCAGCGTCGTACACCATGGCCTTGTGGAAGACGTTGCCATCGGGGTCCTCGAGTTCCGAGGTCTGCCACGCACCGTCCTGCCGGGTCAGAAACTCGAGCCGGGCCGGACCGGGAACGGGCTTGCCGTCCTTGGTCACGAACTGGGCGAGCGCGAGAACGAGCCCCTGCGGGAGGTCGTCGGGCTCGGGCAAGGCTTCCTGGGCCTGGGGCGCCGGAGTGGCCGGCGGCGGCGGGGTGGACTCGCCGCCACAGGCGAACAGCGAGAGCGCAAGGACGAGGATGGGAGCGATTCGGATGGACATGGCACCTCCAGCGGGACCTCGTGATGTAGCAGCGTCGACGTGCGTTCGACACCGAATCTGGTATCTCGGGTCGCGTGAGCCAGAAGCTCCAGCCGCCGCGGGGAACCCGGGACTTCTACCCGGAGGCACTCCGGCTCCGCAACTGGCTCTTCGACCACTTCCGGGCGGTCAGCGCGTCCTACGGCTTCGAAGAAGTGGATGCCCCGGTGGTGGAACACGAGGAGCTCTTCACGCGCAAGGCGGGCGAAGAGATCGTGGAGCAGCTCTACCACTTCGAACTCCACGGGCGCCGCCTGGCCCTGCGGCCCGAGATGACCCCCTCCATTGCCCGGATGGTCCTGGGCCGCGCCGGCAGCCTGCGGCTCCCACTCCGCTGGTTCACCGTGACCCAGAACTGGCGCTACGAGCGCATGACCCGCGGCCGGCGGCGCGAGCACTACCAGTGGAACCTGGACATCTGGGGCGAGCCGCGAGTCACGGCCGAGGCCGAGTTGATCGCGGCCCTCTTCTCGCTGCTCGAGCGGATCGGCCTCGGCGGAGGCGAAGTGAAGGTCCGGGTCAGCAGCCGCGCACTGCTCGAAGCTTCGCTCCGGGAAAGCGTGCTCGCCGACCGGCCGGAAGCCTTCCCGGCCCTCTGCGTCGCGATCGACAAGCTCGACAAGATCGGCCGCGACGCCGTCGTCGACCTGCTGGCCGATCCGGCCGGCGAGGTCTGCCTGCCCAAACCGGATGCAGTCCGTGTCGTCGACTGGCTCGGCCTGGAAGACCTCGAGGCTGCCGGAGAAGGCCTGGACCCCGACGGGGGCCCGCGCGCGGCGCTGCGCGAACTCTTCGAATGGCTCGATGCCTACGGTGTCGCGGATCGCGTCGCCTTCGATGCCTCGATCGTCCGGGGTCTCGCCTACTACACGGGCATCGTCTTCGAGGCCTTCGACGCATCCCGCAGCCTCCGGGCCCTCTGCGGCGGCGGGCGTTACGACCACCTCCTCGAAACCCTGGGCGGCCCGGCCATTCCCGCCGTGGGTTTCGGATTCGGCGACGTCGTGGTCCTCGACCTGCTCGAGGACCTGGAGCGCCTGCCGACACTGCCCCGCCCCCTGGATGCCGTCGTCTTCGCCTTCGGCGATGCCGAGCGGCCCCATGCGATCCGGCTGGCCGCCGCACTCCGGGGGGAAGGCCACTCGGTGGAGCTGACCCTGGCCGACACGAAGCTGAAGCGGGCCCTCGCCGACGCCTCGCGGGCCGGCGCACGCCGGGTCTACCTGCTCGGGCCGGACGAGGTCGGGCGCGGCGTGGCGGTGGTGCGCGACCTGGAGACCGGGGACCAGAGCGAGCGCTCCCTGCCCGGCTGAAACCCACTTTTCCGGTGCATCCCGGGAAAATCATGCTTAAGTATGCGGGCGCTGAAAACGGCGTTTGCGAGGGTCGGGGATGCGCCGCGGCTGGACGATCCGAGACAGTCTCGAACTGTACAATGTCGGCAACTGGGGAGACGGGTTCTTCGGCATCAATGCCGAGGGCAACGTGAGCGTGCAGCCGCGGGGCGCGGGGCAGCCGTCGATCGACCTGCTCGAACTGACGCGGAACCTGACGCGCCGCGGCCTGCGCACCCCGCTGCTCGTGCGCTTCTCCGACATCCTCGCGGAGCGCGTCCGGGGCATCGCCAACGCCTTCGGCGATGCCATGTCCGAGTACGGCTACGCGGGCCGCTACCGCGGCGTCTACCCCATCAAGGTGAACCAACAGCGCCACGTGGTGGAAGAAATCGTCGCCCACGGCGCCGCGACCGGCGTGGGTCTCGAGGCAGGCAGCAAACCGGAACTCCTGGTCGCGCTCGCCCTGCTCGACACCCCCGGCGCCCTGATCGTCTGCAACGGTTACAAGGACCGGGCCTACGTGGAACTCGCGATGCTGGCCCAGAAACGGGGCCGGACTCCCATCGTCGTGATCGACCGGTTTCACGAGATCGACCTGGTGGTGAAGACGGCCCGCGAACTCGGCATCCGCCCGCACCTGGGCATCCGGGCGCGCCTCACCACCAAGGGCGCCGGAAAATGGGTCGAGTCGACCGGGCCCCGCTCCAAGTTCGGGTTGTCGGCCCTCGAGATCGTGAACGCCGTCGAGCGACTGCGTTCCGAGGACATGCTCGACTGTCTCGAGTTGCTCCACTTCCACATCGGCTCCCAGATCACGGCGATCCGCGCGCACAAGGACGCCCTGGCCGAGGCCGGCCGCATCTTCGTCGGCCTCCACCAGATGGGCGCGCGACCGCACACGGTGGACGTGGGCGGCGGACTGGGCGTGGACTACGACGGCTCGAGCACGAACTTCCACTCTTCCATGAACTACTCGGTGCAGGAATACGCCAACGACGTGGTCGCGACGCTCCAGGAAGCCTGCGACGAGTCGAAGGTGCCCCACCCGGACGTCGTCACCGAGGCCGGCCGGGCCATGGTCGCGCACCACTCGGTGCTCGTGTTCGACGTCCTCGGTGTGCACGAAGTCCGGTCGAGCGAGAAACCGAAAGCGGTGGAAGAAGACGCACACAAGGTGCTGCGCGAGTTGACGGAGATCTGGGAGGGGGTGAGCCAGAAGAACGTCCAGGAGGCCTACCACGACCTGCTCCAGCTGCGTGAGGAAGCCGCCACCCTTTTTTCCCTCGGGTACCTGAACCTCGAAGAGCGTGCCCGGGCGGAGGGACTCTTCTGGAGTTGCTGCGGAAAGATCCGGCGGGTGGTCGCGGAGCTGCCCTACGTGCCCGAGGACCTGGCCGACCTGGAACAGGGCCTGGCAGACACCTACTACGGCAATCTCTCCGTGTTCCAGAGCGTTCCGGACCACTGGGCCGTGAAGCAACTCTTCCCCGTCATGCCCATCCATCGTCTCGACGAAGAACCGACCCGACGCGGCGTGTTCGCGGACCTCACCTGCGACAGCGACGGAAAGATCGACCGTTTCATCGACCAGCGCGACGTGAAGGACGTCCTGGAGCTGCACGCCTACACGGGGGCGCCCTACTACATCGGCATGTTCCTGGTCGGCGCGTACCAGGAGATCCTGGGCGACCTCCACAACCTGTTCGGGGATACGGACGCGGTGCACGTACGTCTCGACGACGACGGGAACTACAGCGTCGATCACGTGGTGGAGGGCGACGCCGTGGACGACGTGCTCCACTACGTCCAGTACGAGCGGCGCGCGCTGATCGAGAAGGTGCGCCAGACGGTCGAGGGCGCGCTGCGCCGGGGCGACATCTCGATCGAGGAATCCGCACGCTTGCGCCGGCGCTACCAGCAGGGCCTCGGCGAGTACACCTACCTGTCCCGAGACGACTGACTCCGCTTTCGTGCGCGTCATCTCCTGGAACGTCAACGGGCTTCGGGCGTGCACCCGGAAGGGCTTCGCCAGCTGGCTTGCACGCTCCCGCGGCACGATCGTCGGGCTCCAGGAAGTGCGCGCGCGGGAGGAACAGGTTCCCGACGCAGTCCGGACGCCCCGGGGCTGGCACACCCACTTCGTCGCCGCGGAACGCGCGGGGTACAGCGGGGTCGGACTGTATTCCCGGGAAGAGCCCGACCGCGTGGAAACCCGTCTCGGCGAGAAACGCTTCGACAGCGAGGGCCGCGTCCAACTCGCGCGTTTCGGGCGGCTCTGGGTCGCCAACGTCTACTTTCCGAAGGGAAGCGGCACCCAACGCGACAACAGCCGCGTTCCGTACAAACTCGCCTTCTATCGCAAGCTCTTCGATCGGCTCCAGGCGCTCCGGCGCGGGGGTCGGCGCGTGCTCGTGATGGGAGATTTCAACACGGCCCACCAGGAGATCGACCTGGCGCGGCCCCAGGGCAACCGGGACACCAGCGGCTTCCTGCCCGAAGAGCGGGCGGAACTCGACCGCTGGGTCGCAGCCGGTTGGGTCGACACTTTCCGGCGCTTCGAAACCGGCGGCGCGCACTACTCCTGGTGGAGCCAGCGCTTCGGGGTCCGTGCGAAGAACATCGGCTGGCGCATCGACTACGTCTTCGCGTCGCCCGCTGCCATGCGCTACGTGCGGGGCGCGTTCATCCACCCCGGCGTCATGGGCTCGGACCACTGCCCCGTGGGCGTAGACGTCGACCCCGACATCTGCGCCTAGCCCGGGGCGGGGTCAACGGCTTTCCTGCGCCCCCGCGCCCCGGCGGAACTCCGCGTAGTCGACCAGCGCGCGCAGCGCGCGAACCGCGCGGTGCGCACTGGCGTGACACAGGCGCCCCTCTTCCCGCAGACCCTGGGGGCCGGCGTTCTGGTAGTCGCCGGCGGCATGTACCAGTTCCGTCGCGGTGAGCACGGGCTTGCCGTGACGCTCGGAAGCCTCCCGCGCCGCAGCGGCATAGCGTCGGTCCTGGCGCTCGTGGTAGGCGACGATGCGCTCGATCCCGTGCTCCGGGTAGAAGGGCCCCGTCTTGAGCACCTGCGCCGAAGCAGCCTGGATGCCAATCCCGAGCTGGATCACCGCATCGACATCGGGATGGGCACACACGAGATCGAGGACTTCGGGAATCGTGTCCCGCGTCTCGCCGCCGGCGAGGTCGATCGGGTTGGACCGGCTCCAGCGCGAGGGGACCATCGAATCGATCGCAGTGCGCAGGTCGTCGGGGAGAGCCACCAGTTCGAGACCCGCCGCCGCGCAGGCGTCGGCGGCCAGGACGCCCCAGCCCCCCGCCGTCGTGAAGACGACCGTCCGGCGACCCCGGGGAAGAGGCTGAGTTGCGAGGGGCGCCGCCCACTCGAAGGCCTCCTCGACCGTCGGCGCCCGCAGGACCCCGAGTTGCCGCGCCACACCATCGAAGACGCGGTCGTGGGGGGGCCGCCGGCCCCGGGGGGGGGCGGCCCCCCCCCGCCCCCCCC
>JAYZFQ010000087.1:0-29198 GCA_036336695.1 Myxococcota bacterium | reverse complement strand
ACTAACCAAGCCGCCTACACGCGCTTTACGCCCAATGATTCCGAACAACGCTTGCACCCTCCGTATTACCGCGGCTGCTGGCACGGAGTTAGCCGGTGCTTCCTTTGGAGGTACCGTCAACCGCACGGACTATTCGCCCGTGCGACATTCTTCCCTCCCGACAGAGGTTTACGACCCGAAGGCCTTCATCCCTCACGCGGCGTTGCTGGGTCAGGCTTTCGCCCATTGCCCAAGATTCCCCACTGCTGCCTCCCGTAGGAGTCTGGGCCGTGTCTCAGTCCCAGTGTGGCTGATCATCCTCTCAGACCAGCTACCCATCGGAGCCTTGGTGAGCCGTTACCTCACCAACAAGCTAATGGGACGCGGGCTCATCCTCTCGCGATAGCTTCCAAGGAGAGGCCATCTTTTTCCGCAGGACCCGGAGATCCCGTGGTCTCATCCAGTATTAGCTCCAGTTTCCCGGAGTTGTCCTAGACGAAAGGGCAGATTACCCACGCGTTACTCACCCGTGCGCCACTCGAGTACCCCCCGAAGGGGGCCTTTCCGTACGACTTGCATGTCTTAAGCACGCCGCCAGCGTTCGTTCTGAGCCAGGATCAAACTCTCCAGTTTGAACCAATGCCGGTATCACGCACCGAAGTGCGAGATCCCGGACGTTCGGAATCGACGCGTGCGGCGCAAGCCGCACACGTCTCGTGTTAGGAAATAATAATTATCCCAAGACCGTCTCTCGAACCTTCCCAAGTTCGAAGGACCGCACGCTATTCAGTTTTCAAAGACCGAACGAAGCCCCACCGCCGAGCCTGTAGACAGCCCCGGGGACACCGGTCCAGCACGCGACGCTCCAGAGCTGCCGACGTGCCTATTGCTTGCTCAGGAAGGCGGAATCTACGTCCCACCGGGGAAGCGGTCAAGAGGGGAACCGGTTTCCCCCGCGGGGAAACTCGAATTTCCCCGCTTTCACCCCACGCGCAATTGGACGAAACGGCGCTTCCCGACCTTGATCAGGTAGTCCCCCGGGCCCAACCGCAGCGCATCGTCCCGTACGGGTTCGCCATCGATCGAAACCGCGCCCTGGCCCACCATGCGGCGCCCCTCACTATTGGACTTCACGAGTCCGACCTCGCGCAGGACTTCCAGCAGACCCCGCTCGCCCCCCGGCCCCGCGGCGACCGCCGCCACCGGAACATCCGCGGGCACCTGCTTGCGCTGCACCACCCGATGGAAGTGCTCCGCTGCCTGCTGCGCCGCCTCGGCGCCACAAAAGCGCGCCACCAGGCGCGCAGCCAGCTCCTGCTTGAAGGCGAAGGGATCTCCCCGGCCCTCTCCGAGTTCGCGCCGCTGGGCTGCGAGGTCGTCCCACTCCCCCCCGGACAACAGGTCGAAGTAGTCCAGCATCAGCGCGTCGGATAGCCGCAGCGTCTTCCCGTAGATCTCCTGGGGCGGGTCGGTGATCTCGATCGTATTGCCCAGGCTCTTCGACATCTTCTCGGACCCGTCGAGGCCGACGAGCAGCGGGTGCGTGAGCACCGCCTGGGGGGGCTGTCCGTGGTCGCGCTGGATCTCGCGCCCCATCAGCAGATTGAAGGTCTGATCCGTCCCCCCCAGCTCCACGTCGGAGCGAAGCGCCACCGAGTCATAGGCCTGGACGAAGGGATACAGGAACTCGTGGACCGAGATCGCCGCCCCCTGGTCGTAGCGCTTCGCGAAGTCGTCACGCTCTAGCAGGCGCGCCACCGTCGAAAGGGAACACAGCCGCACGACGTCTGCGGCCGTCATCGCATCCATCCACTCGCTGTTGAAACGCACCTCGACCCGGCTGGGGTCGAGAATCCGCGCAACCTGATCGACGTAGGTCTCGGCGTTTCGGCGCACGGTGTCGCGATCGAGGGCTGGACGGGTCTTGTTCCGCCCGGAGGGGTCTCCGATCATCGCGGTGAAGTCGCCCACGAGGAAGATCGGGGTGTGGCCCAGATCCTGGAAGACCTTCAGCTTCTGGAGAACCACCGTGTGACCGAGGTGCAGGTCCGGCGCCGAGGGGTCCATGCCGAGCTTGACGCGCAGCCCACGTCCTTCCGCGAGTGCTTCGGCGAGCGTCCGCCGCAACTCCTCCTCGCCGTAGAAATCGACGCTACCGGCACGCATCGCGCCGATCTGCCGCTCCACCTCACGACGCGTCGCTGCGTCCGTCATCGCGCTCCCCCGGCCGGCCACACCCAGCCTCGCTCGGTGACGATGGCATTGACGCGCCGATCCCGCGAGCCGTGGGGAACAGCGTCCACCAACTGGAACTCCCAGGCGACGCCGATCAACAGCGGTGCGGCCTCTCCCGGCGGGAACGTCGCGTCGTAGTGCCCGCCCCCCCGCCCCAGGCGGTTTCCCGATCGGTCGAAGGCCACCCCCGGCACCAACACGACGTCGGCCTCGGCCAGCGCGCAGACGTGCGCCGTGGGAGGCGGCTCGAGCACGTTCCACCGGCCGGGCCGGAGTTCGTCCCAGTCTTCGACCTGCCGGAACTCGAGCCTCCCGCCGGGTCCCGGGCACGGCAGGGCCCGCGCGACCCCGGCTTCTCGAAGGACCTCGAAGCTGGGGCGCGTCGGCACCTCGTCCGGCAGGGCGGCATAGAGGGCAACGCGGCCCGCACCGACGACCTCTCGCCGTGTGGCGAGGGCGCGGGCAACCCGATCTCCAGCGATTGAGGCATCTCGCCTGCCCGTGCGCTGCGCTGCGAGGACCTCTCGCAGGCGCCCCTTGGCCGCCGCGAGTGCGTCGTCCAACCGGCCGAAACCTCAGGCCTCGGCGGGTGCGCCTTCGAGAGCCGACTCGGCGAGCTCGATCACACTACGCAGACGCCCCTCGTCTCCGCTGCCGAGGGGCCCACGATCGCGTATCTCGACCAGCTCCCGGGCCAGGTTCAACCCCGTCAGAATCGCCACGTTCAGGCTATCGACGGTCCGGGTGCGTTCCTCGACGCGCACCATCGCGTCCTCGAGATACTGGGCGATTCGCTGCAGCGACTCTTCATCCTCTTCGCTGCGGATACGGAACTCGCGGCCGCGGATCTGGACGACGACCGGTTTTCTCTCCACCGGCATGCTCCTAGCGGTCGGCTCCGTCGAGGTCGCCTTCCAGATGGTCGATCTGGGCAATCAGCTCCTCGAGACTCTTCCCCGCGTCCTGACGCTTCTGGTTCGCCTCGAGGAGTTCGCCCTCCAGGGTGCGAATGCGCTGGGCGTGTTCGTCGCGCTCGTGAAGCAGCGCCTGGACTCTTTCCCGCGATTCGGCGAGCGCATCGGCGAGAGCCGTCACGGCCCTTTCGAGCCGGTTGAAATCGTACCGATCGTCGGCTTTCGCAGGAATCGGCGTCACCCCCTCCGGGAGCGTACCCGCGCAAGGGGAAGGGCGTCAAGGCGCCGACACGTCTTTCGGACCGCTGCGTCCGCGAGATTCCCGAGCGGCGATCCCGCGTGAGACCCGCGCCGCTAGACGAAGGCGTCCCGGGTCTGAAGGCGCGAGGCCCCCTGGAGGTAGCGGTCGACCGACCGTGCGGCCCCCCGGCCCTCCCACTGCGCCCAGACGACGAGGGACTGGCCACGACGGCAATCGCCGGCGGCGAAGACGCCCGGCTCGCTCGTCACATAACTCTTCGTGTCGGCAAGCAGGTTGCCCCGCGGATCGAGGGCAACGCCGAGGTCGTCCACCAGGCCTTCCCGAACCGGGCCCGTGAATCCCATCGCCAGCAGGACGAGGTCCGCGTCGATCTCGAAGTCGCTCCCCGGCACCTCGCGGAGCGTCGAGGGGATGGGGCGGTTCAACCGGTCGCGCTCGAAGGCGACCTCCGCCCCGCACAGCTTCTTCACGCGCCCGCCTTCGCCCTTCAGCATTCGGGTCTGCAGCGCGTACCGGCGGGCGCCGCCCTCTGCGTGGGAACTCGATACGTTGAAGTAGTACTTCTTCGAAAGGGGCCACGGCTCCGACTCGTGGCGGCCCTCGGGAGGCTGGGGCAACAACTCGAGCGACGTGACGCTCGCCGCGCCCTGTCGGTGCGAGGTCCCGATGCAGTCCGACCCGGTATCCCCTCCACCCAGGACCACGACGTGCTTGTCGTCGGCGCGGATCGCACCCGCTTCGGGCACGGAGTCACCGGCGACGCGCCGGTTTTGCTGGGGGAGAAAATCCATGGCGAAGTGAACGCCGTCGAGTTCTCGCCCCGGAACCTCCAGGTCCCGCGGCTGCTCGGCGCCGGTGCAGAGCAACACGGCATCGAAGCTCGTGCGGAGCTCTGCCACCGAGAGCTCCTGCCCGACGTTGACGCCGGTCTGAAACACCACGCCTTCTTCACGCATCTGGTCGAGACGCCGGTCGATCACGTGCTTCTCGAGCTTGAAGTCCGGGATTCCGTAGCGCAGCAGTCCACCGATGCGGTCGGCCTTTTCGAACAAGGTGACCGTATGACCGGCGCGATTGAGCTGCTGCGCCGCAGAGAGTCCAGCGGGTCCCGACCCGACCACCGCGGCAGACCGGCCCGTCCGACGCCCGGGACGCACCGGACCGATCCAGCCCTCCTCCCACCCGCGCCGCACGATCTCCCACTCGACCTGCTTGATCGTCACCGGATCGTCGTTGATCCCGAGCACGCAGGCCTGCTCGCACGGCGCCGGACAGACCAGGCCGGTGAACTCAGGGAAGTTGTTCGTCGAGTGAAGCCGCGCCAATGCGTCCTGCCACTTGTCGCGGTAGACCAGGTCATTGAAATCCGGGATCACGTTGCCCAGTGGACACCCGTTGTTGCAGAACGGAATCCCGCAATCCATGCAGCGCGAGGCCTGGGCCTGCGTCTTCTCGGGATGAAAGTGGTCCTGGACGAGGTCCCAGTCCTGCACCCGATCCTCAACGGACCGGTAGGCGGTCTCCTCTCGCGCATGCCGCAGGAAGCCCCGTGCGTCAGCCATTTCCGCTCTCCGCTTCGATACGCTCGGCTTGCGCCCGCTTGTAGTCCCTGGGATACACCTTCACGAATTTCGGGGCCGCGCTCTCCCACTTGCGCAGGATCTCGTCGGCACGCTCGCTCCGCGTGTACTGGAAATGCCGTCGCACCATCCGCTGCACGTACTCGAGATCGGCGTCGTCCAGGGGATCGAGGTCCACGGTCTCCGGGTTCACCCGCGCCGCAAAGGTTTCATTGCGATCGAACACGTAGGCAATTCCGCCGCTCATGCCGGCTGCGAAATTCCGCCCCGTTTCGCCGAGGATCACCGCCCGGCCGCCGGTCATGTACTCGCAACCGTGGTCGCCGACCCCCTCGACCACGGTCTCGGCGCCGCTGTTCCGGACACAGAAGCGCTCGCCCGCTACTCCCTGGAAGTAAGCCTGGCCGCTGGTGGCACCGTAAAGCACCACGTTGCCGGTGATCACGTTCTCGGCGGGATCGAACGTGGAACCCTCGGGCACGCGCACGATGATCTTGGCGCCGCACAGGCCCTTCCCGCAGTAATCGTTCGTATCGCCGACCACTTCGAAGGTCATCCCATCGGTGCAGAATGCCGCCAGGCTCTGACCCGCGCTTCCGATCAGCCGCAGGCGGATCGTGTCTTCCGGAAGACCATCGGCTCCGTGGGCGAGAGACACCTCGGATCCCAGGATCGTCCCCACGGTCCGATCGGTGTTCCCCACCCGGGTTTCGATCTCCACCGTCTCGCCCCGCTCGATGGCGGGCGCGGCCCTCCGGAGCAGTTCCTGGTCGAGAACCGCCTCCAGGTCTTGTTCGAGGTCCTGGCTCTCGCAGTTGTAGATCGCATGGGGCACGTCCGGCCGATGGAAGATCTCGGAGAAATCCAGGCCCTTCTGCTTCCAGTGGTTCTCGGCCGCCCCGACATCGAGAAAATCGACGCGGCCGACCATTTCGTCGACGCTGCGGAAACCCAGGGACGCCATGATCTCCCGCGCTTCCTCGGCGACCCAGAGCAGGTACTGAACCACGCTGTCCGGCGTCCCGTCGAAGCGCTCCCGCAGCACCGGGTCCTGGGTGGCCACCCCGACCGGACACGTATTGAGGTGACACACGCGCATCAGGATGCAGCCCATGGCCACGAGCGGCGCCGTGGAGAAGCCATACTCGTCGGCCCCGAGCAACGCGGCGATGACCACGTCCCGTCCCGTCTTCAGGCCCCCGTCGGTCTGCACCCGGATGCGCCCGCGAAGATCGTTCAAGACGAGCGTCTGCTGGGTCTCGGCCAGCCCGATCTCCCAGGGCAGCCCCGCGTACTTGATGGAAGCCTGGGGCGAGGCACCGGTCCCACCGTCGGTACCGCTGATCAGGACTCCGTCCGCCTTGCCCTTGGACACGCCGGCAGCAATCGTGCCGACACCGGTGACCGAGACGAGCTTGACCGAAACCCGGCTGCGCCGGTTCGCGTTCTTCAGGTCGTAGATCAGCTGGGCGAGGTCTTCGATGGAGTAGATGTCATGGTGCGGCGGCGGCGAAATCAGCCCCACACCAGGAGTCGAATGGCGCACCTTCGCGATGGTGTCGCTCACCTTGTGCCCCGGAAGTTCGCCGCCCTCTCCCGGCTTGGCGCCCTGGGCCACCTTGATCTGCATTTCGTCCGAGTTGACCAGGTACCAGCTCGTGACGCCGAAACGACCCGAGGCGATCTGCTTGATGGCGCTCCGCCGGAGGTCTCCGTTGGGTTCCGGCGTAAAGCGGGCGTAGTCCTCGCCCCCTTCGCCCGTATTGCTCTTCCCGCCGATGCGATTCATCGCAATGGCGAGCGTCTGGTGCGCCTCCATCGAAATCGATCCGTAACTCATGGCCCCCGTACAGAAACGCCGCGCGATCTCCTCGGCAGACTCGACCTCGTCGAGTGAAACCGATGGCTGGAGGCCTTCCCGGAAGCGGAAGAGCGAACGCAGCGTGGACCCCGTCTCCGGGGTGCCGTCCGCGGCCGCGGAGAATTCCTTGTAGTCTTCGTAACTCCCGCGCTGCAGTGCAATCTGGAGACTCGACACGGTGTCCGGGTTGAACGTGTGCCGCTCACCGCGCGTCCGCCACTGGTAGAGACCGCCCGGATCGAGTTCGGGGTACACGAAATCTTCTCCGGGGAAGGCCCGGCTGTGCTTCAGCGACGCCTCCCGCGCCAACACGTCGTAACCCACGCCGGAGACGCGAGAGGCGGTGCCGGTGAAGCAGCGCTCGACGAGGCTTCGGTCGAGCCCGACCGCCTCGAAGATCTGCGCTCCGCGGTAGGACTGAAGCGTCGAAATACCCATCTTTGCGAAGGTCTTGAGCAGGCCCTTGTCGTTCGCCTTGACGAAGTTGGCCTTTGCCGTCTCGAGATCGAGCGCCTCGGGCAGATAGGTTCCGTCGCTGTGAAGCTCTTCGATCGTCTGGAAGGCGAGGTAAGGATTGATGGCAGCAGCCCCGTAACCGATCAGGAGCGCCATGTGCGCGACCTCGCGGGCCTCCCCCGTCTCGCAAATCAAGGCACAACGCGTGCGGAGGGTTTCGCGAATCAGGTGGTGGTGGACCGCACCCGTCGCCAGCAGCATGGGAATCGGCGCGCGATCGGGAGCGACATCGCAATCCGAAAGGATCAGGATGCTGCAGCCATCGCGAACCGAGGCCTCGGCGTCCGCGCAGAGCTGGTCGATCGCAGCCCGGAGACCGTCGCCTCCCTCGGAGACCTTGAACACCGCGGAAAGCGTGCGGCTTCGGAGTCCCGGGCGATCGAGCGCCCGCAATTTTTCGAGCTCGGCGTCGGTGATGACCGGGTGCTCGAGTCGGACCATGCGGGCGTGCGCCTCGGTCTCTTCGAGGAGGTTTCCCTCGGCACCGACCGTCGAGTACAGGGCCATCACCGGCCGCTCGTTGATCGAGTCCATGGCCGGGTTCGAGACCTGGGCGAACCGCTGCTTGAAATACCGGTAGAGGCTCTGCGGGCGATCAGAGAGGCAAGCCAGGGCCGCGTCGTCACCCATCGAACCGATGGGCCACTTGCCCTGGACGGCCATCGGCGCCAACAGCACACGGAGATCCTCCCGGCTGTACCCGAAAGCCTGTTGCAACGAGAAGCGCTTCTCCGGATCGGACTTGGTCGCCGGGACCTCGACCGCCGGGAGATCCGAGAGCAATACCCGGTTGTCGTCCACCCACTGGCGATAGGGGCGTCGGGCCGTGTAGTCGCGCTTGACCTCCGCGTCTTCGACGATTCGGCCCTCTTCGAGATCGATGAAGAAGATCTTCCCGGGGTGGAGGCGCTCCTTGACCAGCACGTTTTCCGGCGCGACTTCCAAGACGCCGACCTCGGACGCCATGACGACGAAACCGTCCTTGGTGACGACATAGCGCGAGGGGCGCAACCCATTCCGGTCGAGCACGGCACCGATCTTTCGCCCATCGGTAAATGCGAGAGAGGCGGGACCGTCCCACGGTTCCATCAGAAACGAGTGGAATTCGTAGTAGGCCCGCAGGTCCGGATCCATGTCGTCGCGGTTTTCCCATGCTTCCGGGACCATCATCAGCACGGCTTCGGGCAGTTCCCGGCCGGTGAGACACAGGAACTCCAAGGCGTTGTCGAAACGCGCAGAGTCGGACGCCCCTTCCCGAATGATGGGGTAGAGCTTGTGGAGATCGTCCCCGAAAAGGTCCGATGCCATCGTCCCCTCACGGGCTTGCATCCAATACTGGTTGCCCTGCACCGTGTTGATCTCGCCGTTGTGGGCCAGGTAGCGGAACGGATGGGCGAGGTCCCAGGCGCCGAGCGTATTGGTGCTGTACCGCGAGTGCACCAGACAGAGGGCGGAGACGAACTCGGGGTCTTCCACGTCGGGAAAGAAGCCCCGGATCTGGCGCGAAATCAGCATCCCGGTATAGACGATCGTGCGCGAGGAAAAGCTGGGGACGTAAAAGAACGCCTCGTCGCCCATCGTTTCGGCGATCTGCTTTTCTGCAAGCCGGCGGATCACATAGATCTTGCGCTCGAAAGCATCCCGGTCCGAGCGAAGGGCGCCACCCGCGCCGACGAACAACTGGCGCATCCGCGGCATGCTCTCCTGGGCGAGCCAGCCGACCGACTCCGCGTCCCGCGGAACGTCCCGCCAGCCCAGCACCTCCTGGCCCTCGTCCGCGACGACGCGTTCCAGGATCTCGGCCTGACGTTCGGCTTTGCCCGCATCCGCATCGAGGAAGGTCATCGCTACCGCGTACGCGCCTGCTTCGGGAAGCGTGATCCCGATGCTTCCGCACTCGCGGCGCAGGAAGCCATCGGGCAGCTGAACCAACAAACCCGCACCGTCGCCCGTATCCGGATCGCACCCGCAGGCGCCGCGGTGCTCCAGGTTGATGAGCGCTTCGATCCCCATCGAAACGACTTCGTGGGAGCGCTCACCGCGAATGTTCGCAACGAACGCAACGCCACAGTTGTCATGCTCGTGGGCGGGGTCGTAGAGACCCTGGGGCGGGATGCCACTCATCCGGGTCATCGGCCGCGCCCTCCCCGCGCGCGGCCCCCACTGCGCCGGAGCGGGCGCGCAACGAACTCGTCGCATGAGTCCAGGGGAATCCGGGTTCGTTCGGCCGCGGTGGAAAGGACGACGAGCGTCTCGGTGGCTTTCACGCCTTCGAGACCGCGCACCCGCGCAATCAGTGTCTCGAGCGCGCGGGTGTTCTCGGACTTCACCTTCAAGAGAAACGTGTGCGCTCCGGTTACGTGATGGCACTCCAGCACGTCGTCGATGGCGGCAATCCGGCCCTCGAGCGTCCCGATCGCGCTCGGGGCATCGGTTCCGACCCCGATGAAGGCCGTGACGTCCTTCCCCAGACGCTGCGCATCCACCTTGGCCGCGTAGCCGGTGATGACCCCCGCCTCCTCCAGTTTGTGGATGCGGTCCACCACCGAGGGGGCAGAGAGCCCGACGCTCTGTCCGATCGCAGCCATCGGCTGCTTGCAGTTGTCCTGCAGCAGTTCGAGAATCGCACGGTCCGTTGCGTCGAATTCCGGAACGCGGCTTAGTTTCATTAGGCTTCTCCGACGGGAAGCCGTTATTTCTACGATAAGGACGCGTTCCGAGTCAAGAAGGGAAAGGAAAAGCGGCCGTTCTTCCTCTCTCGATTCGGTTGGGAATCACCCCGCATCTCCTCTCGTGCCCCCAGGGGAATCGACCAAGGTTCGCAGGGCGGCCGGATGGTTGGTGAAGATCCCGTCCACCCCCCACTCCAGGAGGCGTCGCATCCGGTCGGGGTCGTCGACCGTGTAGGGGTAAACGGCAAGACCCTCGGCGTGGGCAGCGCGGACGAGTTCCGGGGTCACCATGCCCTCCCAGGGGTTCAGGGCCTCGGCGGCCACTGAACGTGCCCGCTCCAACGGGCGCGCCGCATCTCGCGGCGAGAGCAGCAACGCAATCCGGGCACCGGGCTCCAAGGCGCGCAACCGCGCCAACACGGAAACGTCGAAGCAGGAAAAGAGCGTCTTCTCCAAGATCTCGCGGCGCCGCACCTCCGCGAGCACCGCGGCCTCGAGCCCTGCGTAGGGACCGCGCACCCCACACTTGATTTCCAGGTTGAATGGGATCCGGTCTGCAAAGCCGTCGAGCACCTCGTCGAGCGTCGGTACCTCTGCGCCATCCCCGGCGTCCAGGGCCTTCACGTCGGCCAGGAGCGCGTCCTCGATCGCACCCGCGCCACCCAGACCGCGCAGGTCTTCGTCGTGAACGACCACGATGGCTTCGTCCCGCGTCCGGTGCAGATCGATCTCGATCATGTCCGCCCGTTGTTCCACCGCCAGCGCGTAGGCGGGGAGCGTGTTCTCTGGCCGCTCGGCCGAGGCGCCCCGATGGGCGATCACCAGGGGCTTCACGCCCGGTCCCAGTCGGCCGCGCGCTCGACAGCACGCTTCCAGTCGGCGTACAGACCCTCCCGCCGGTCGGTCCCCATCTGGGGCTCGAAGACCGTGAGCGCGTCAGAACCCACCGCCTCCCCCGGGTCGGCCCAGAAACCCATGGCGAGACCCGCGAGCGCAGCGGCGCCCTTCGCCGTCACCTCGAGGAGCGCGGGCCGCTCCACGGGCGCTCCGAGGATGTCCGCCTGGAACTGCATGAGAAAGTCGTTCGCCGACGCGCCGCCATCGACGCGCAGGGTCTCCAGCGCCAGGCCGGAATCCGAGCGCACACACTCCACGACGTCCCGCGTCTGGTAGGCGATCGATTCCAGGGTTGCCCGCACGATGTGGGCGCGGCTCGTTCCGCGTGTGATTCCCAGCAGCGCACCGCGCGCCCGTTCGTCCCAGTAGGGCGCGCCCAACCCGACGAACGCAGGCACCATGTAGACACCGGCGGTGTCCTCTACGCTCATCGCAAGCGCCTCGCTATCCGGCGCGCTATCGATCAGACCGATCCCATCTCGCAGCCACTGTACGGCTGAGCCCGTCACGAAGACGCTGCCTTCCAGGGCGTACTCGATCCGGCCGTCGAGAGACCAACCGATCGTCGTCAACAGGCCGGTCTCCGACGCCGGCGCATCTTCTCCTGTGTTCATCAGCAAGAAACAACCGGTCCCGTAGGTGTTCTTGGCGCGCCCCGGCTCGAAACAACCCTGGCCGAACAACGCCGCCTGCTGGTCGCCCGCAATACCGGCAATCGGAACCTCGGCGCCGAACCACTCGGGATCCGTCACGCCGAAGACGCCACCCGTGTCTCGTACTTCGGGCAACAGTTCTCGCGGGAGGTTCAATTCGCCGAGCAGGAACCCATCCCATTCCCGGTCGCGCACGTTGTAGACCATGGTGCGCGAAGCATTCGAATACTCGGTGGCGTGCACGCGACCCTTCGTCAACTTGTGCAGGAGCCATGAATCAACGGTTCCGAAGGCCAGTTCGCCGCGCTCTGCGCGCGCCTGCGCACCATCGACGGCGTCGAGGATGAAGCGCACCTTCGTGCCGGAGAAGTACGAGTCAATCACCAGACCGGTACGGCGTCGCACCTCGTCCTCGAGCCCCCGGGCGCGGAGCTCGTCGCAGATCGACGCCGTCTGGCGGGACTGCCATACGATCGCGCGGTGAACCGGTGCGCCGGTGGTGCGATCCCAGACCAGCGCCGTCTCGCGCTGGTTCGTGATTCCGATCGCAACCAGGTCCGCACCGCTGGCGCCCGCGTTGGCCAGGGCCGCCCGTGCCGCGCTGAGCTGGCTGCTCCAGATCTCTTCCGGATCGTGCTCGACCCAGCCCGGCTCGGGGAAGTGTTGCGCGAATTCCTCCTGCCCGACCGAAACCACGGCGCCGGAATGGTCGAACAGGAGCGCCCGCGATGAGGTCGTTCCCTGGTCGAGGGCCATCACGTACCGACTCATGGTTCCCCCGCTACGAGAAGAGCGCCTCGACAAACTCGTCGGCCGAGAAGTCGCGCAGGTCTTCGATCGATTCGCCCACACCCACACACTGGACCGGGATCCCGAATTCGTCGGCGAGCCCCACGATCACCCCACCCTTGGCCGTCCCATCCAGTTTCGTGAGCACCAGACCCGTCACACCCGTGACTTCGGTGAAAAGCCGTGCCTGGGAGATGGCGTTCTGGCCCGTGTTGGCGTCGAGAACGAGCAAGGTTTCGTGGGGCGCCCCGTCCTGGCACTTCCCGATCACGCGCGCGAGCTTCCCCAGCTCTTCCATCAAGGGCTTCTTGGTCTGAAGTCGGCCCGCCGTGTCGATGATCGCTACATCCGCCCCTCGAGCGCCCGCGGCCTTTACCGTGTCGAACGCAACCGCCGAAGGGTCCCCGCCGGGTGTCCCGGCGATCACGTCGCAGCCCACGCGTTCGCCCCAGGTCTGGAGCTGCTCGATCGCAGCTGCGCGGAAGGTGTCCCCGGCCCCGAGAAGGACGCTGTGGCCCGCAGCGCTGTAACGCGCTGCGAGCTTCCCGATCGTGGTCGTCTTCCCGGATCCGTTCACACCCAGAACGAGAATCACGTGGGGTTTCCCGGCCGTCGCGAGGCGGGTTTCCGCGGCCGGTTCGACACGCCGGAGCTTTTCGAGAAGTGCCTCCCGCAACAGGCTGCGCACGGTTTCCGCATCCCCGCCAGCCGCCGCGTCACGAACCCGCCCGAGCAGGTCATCGGCCGTGCGCACACCCAGGTCTGCAGCCATGAGGGCCGCCTCCAGCTCTTCGAGGAGTTCGCCGTCGACAGCCCGCCCGCCGAGGAGCGCACCGATGCGTCCCACGAGTGCATCGCTGGTACGGCGCAGGCGGTCGGCGAGGCGCCCGGGGGGCGCGGGAACGGCCTCGGGACCCCGGACCTCCTCGGCCGGCATTGCCGCTTCGGGAGCGACGGCTTCCTCGGGCTCCGCCACTTCGGGGGCAACCGCGGCCACGGGCTCCGCCACTTCGGGGGCAACCGCGGCCACGGGCTCCGCCACTTCGGGCGCGGTTGCCTCCGCCGGCGCCGCCGCTTCGGGAGCGACGGCTTCCACGGGCACCGCCGTTTCGGGGGCAACCGCCTCCACGGGCACCGCCGTCGCAAACGGCGAAGGCTCCGCGGGCCGCCGCACACGCTGAACGAGGCCGAGCACGAGAGCCAACCCGATCGGCGCGGCCACCACGGACAGGACGCCCCATGTGGGGTTGGCCTGGAGCCAGGCGGAAAAAACGGCGAACAGGGAGGGTTCCATCGCGCGCGCAGGATACCACCGCGACGGTATGCTGCCCTGCAAGATGCGCGGGAACGAAGACGGCATTTCGGGCTGGCGCGTCGCGGCCCTGGGCCTCGTCGCGTTTCTCACCCTCCTTCCCGTCACCCTTCCCGTCTCCGTGCTGCGGGCCTTCGTCGCCGACCGGTTCGCCGTTTCGGAACTGATGACCTCCCTCTTCATGTCGATCAACATGGTGGGTGCGGTACTCGCCGCGCCCCTGGCCGGCGCGCTCTCGGACCGCATCGGGCGGCGCCGGGAACTGCTCGTCGCGGGTCTCGCGGTCGACGCGATCCTGATCTACGCGCTGACGCTGCCGCTTTCCTTCCCCGTCTTCATGACGATTCGCTTCTTCGAAGGCTGCGCGCACATCTTTGCCCTCTCCCTGCTCCTCGCCATCGCATCGGCCGCCGGCGGCGGGGAACACCGGGGGCGTGTCATGGGAATGGTCGGCGGCGGCATCACACTCGGCGTGGCCGTGGGCGCGATGCTCGGCGGCCTGCTCGGCAACGAAGACCCGCTACAGCCAATCCGCTTCGGCGCCTTCGTCGCCGCCTTCGCGGCCCTCCTCTCCTGGCGGCTGCTGCGCAGCACGGACGGCAAGGCCGAGCGGCGCCCAGGCATCGGCCAGATCATCGCCACGCTGCGTGCCAACCCCCTGCTGCTCGCCCCACTGGCGTTTGCCTTCGTCGATCGTTTCACCGTGGGCTTCTACACCACCACGTTCTCCCTCTACCTCTCGGGAATCCACGACCTCTCTGCCATGCACATCGGGATCCTGATCTTCGTTTTCATGTTCCCGTTCGCCCTGTTCTCGTACCCCTTCGGGCGTCTCTCCGAGCGGAGTTCGCCGGTTCGACTCGTCTGCCTGGGCAGCCTCGCCTACGGGGCCGGCACCGTGCTCGTGCCCTGGTGGCCCATCGACTCGCTCTACGTGCTGATGGTCTTGCTGGGGATCGCATCGGCAGTGATGTTCGTGCCGTCGATGATCCTCACCACCCAGGCCGTTCCCGAAGAGATCCGCGGGACGGCGCTCGGCGCCTTCAATGCCTTTGGGTCCCTCGGTTTCATCATCGGTCCGGCAACCGGGGGCTTCGTGAGCCAGGTCGTTGCGAGGGCGGACGGGTGGGACGCGGGTTACCGGGCGGCGTTCGCCGTCGCCGGCGCCTCGGAAGCGGCCTGCGTCCTCTTGACCCTGCCGTTCCTGATCCGCCTGGTGCGGGCGGGCCGCACGCGGTAGTCCGACGAAGCCGGCCCTAGTGGAGTTCGACCGAGACGAGCTTGGACACGCCCTTGCGCTCCATGGTCACCCCATAGAGCAGGTCCGCCACTTCGATCGTGCGCTTGTTGTGGGTAATCAGCACGAACTGCGATTCCGCAGCCAGTTCCTGCACGATTTCGTTGAAGCGCCCCACGTTGGCATCGTCGAGAGCGGCGTCGACCTCGTCGAGGAGGAAGAACGGAGAGGGCCGCACCTGGAAGACCGCGACCAGCAGCGCAATGGCGGTCAAGGTCTTTTCTCCGCCCGACAACAGGTTCACGTTCTGCAGCCGCTTTCCCGGCGGCATCGCCATGATGTCGATTCCCGCCTCGAGAACGTCTTCGCTCTCTGTCAACGCGAGGCTCGCCTTCCCACCGCGGAAGAGCCGCGGGAAGTTTTCGGAAAATCGCTTGCTGACCGCTTCGAAAGTCTCTCGGAAGCGCCGCCGACTCGTCCGGTTGATCCGGGCGATCGCGTCATTCAGGGACGCCAGCGTCGTATCCAGGTCTCCCTTCTGCTCTGAAAGGAAGCGGAAGCGCTCGGCAAGCTCTTCGTGCTCCTCGATCGCGCCGAGGTTCACGTCGCCGATCGCCTGGAGTTTCTTCCGCGCCTCTGCGAACTCGCGCTCCCGCTCCTCCCGCGGCAGACGCGCCAATTCCGCGTTCCGGCGCGCCTCCCGCGCCGCGTCGGGCGTCGGCTCGTCCTCCGGGTCTCCAGAATCGGCGCCCGGAAGAGCCGCTTCACCCTCCCCAGAGACCGGCGGACCCGAACTCGCCGCCGCATCCGGGGTGGCGACGTCAGCGACTTCCAGCGGCGGCAGGCTCCAGGTCGAGAGTTCGACCTGCCAGCGGTCGCGCATGGAGTCGTCGAGGTGGGACAAGCGAAGCTCCGTCTCCCGGACCGCCAGGTCGGCCGACCCAGCCGCGTCCCGCTGTGCCGCGATTTCGCCGCGCACACCGCGAACCGCTTCATCGAGTTCGTTGACGACGGCCGCCGCGCGCTCGAAGGCATCGCGCTTCGCATCGATGCCCGCGCGGGCCTGCTCTTCTTCACGAAGTTTCCCGTCAAGGAACCCGCGGTCGGTCTCGACCGTGCCCGCGAGCTCTTCGCGCCGCGCCTCCGCAGCCGAAATCTCCCGGTCCCGGCGTTCGATCCATTCCTGGGTCTCGGCAGCAGCTCCGGAGACACGCTCGAAGGTCGCGCGCAGTCGTTCGCCCTTCTCTGCGCGACCCGCATGCTCTACCCGGCGCTCGGTGGCCGCCGTATCGAGACGATTGAGTTCCCGCCCGGCGGCGCCGATCTGCAATACGAGAGCGTCCAACGCGCGCTGCGCACTGGCGCGCTCTTCGCGACTCGACTCCATCGATTCCGCGAGGCGCTGCTTCTCCTCGGTGAGCGCGTCCGACTCCGCGAGAATTTCCGAGCGCACCTCGACACGGCCCTCGTGCGCCTCTCCCAGAATCTTGACCCGCTCACGGGTCCGCTCCAGATCCTTTTCGTGATTCGCCACGGCGAGGGCTGCCGTATGGTGTCGATTCCGGAGGTTTTCCAGTTCGTCCGAAGCGGCCACGTGGGCCGCCTCGGCCTCGCGTGCACGCGTTTCGCATTCCGATACGCGGAGGTCGAGTGCCTCCATCTCCTCGCCGAGTTCGCGCACCTCCCGCAGACGGCCGAGAAGAGCCGAATCGGCCTCGCCGCCGCCTCGAACCAACCCGTCGGGGGTCAACACGTCGCCGGTCGTCGTAACGAACGTCGCGGGCGCCCGCCCACGACCGTATACCGACACCACTTCGCGAAGGTCCTCGACGAGATACGCGCCTCCGAGCAGGCGCCGCGCCAACTCTTCGTAGCCCTGGCGCGGCCGCACGTGGTCGAGCAGCGGATCGCCCATCGGAACGAACCCCCCGCTTGCAGGCTCGGCCTCGGGCAGGGTGACGAAAAGCGCGCGACCGGCACCCTCCGCTCGGAGCGATTCGAGTGCGTCGAGAGCACCGCTCGCGTTTTCGACCACGATCGCGTGAGCCCGTTCGGACAGGACTGCAGCGACGGCCGACTCCGCGTCGCTGTCGACCTCGAACAACTCGCGCAGAAGGCCGTGGACCCCGAAGCGGCGACGGGTACTCTCGTCGGCGTCCAGCAAGCGCTGCGCCGCTTCGCCCACGTCTTCGTCGCTTTCTGTGAACTCGCGAAGCGACTCGAGCCGGGCACGGCGCACCTCGCGTTTTTCCCGCGCCTCGCGCAGTGCATCGCCCGCCTCCCGGGCGGCACGGGAGGCACGCTCGTTGGATTCGATCGCGTCGCGCAGGAGGCCCATGAACCGATCGCGCTCGGCCAGCAGATTGCGCAAGCCATCTTCGAGCTGGCGTTGCTCGGAATCGACACGCGTTGCCTCGGTCTGACCCACCTCCAGGCCTTCATCAGCGCTGCGAAGCTTCGCTTCGAGTTCGGCCACCCGGTTGTCGACGCTGGCCAGCCGGTCCTCGCTCCGTGCCATCCGGGTCAGGAGCTCCACGACGACACCGTTCTTGGCATCCCGCTCGCGCTCGAGCGCCTCGGTTTCCGCACGTGCCGTCCGTGCCGCCTCTTCGGCAGCGGCAACGGCCTCGCGCTCGGACACGAGCGCACCCTCCACCGCACCCAGCTCGTCGCGGTTCTGGGCGACTTCGCCCTCCTGCGCCACGAGTTGCTCACGCAATTGCGCGAGTTCGAGACGACGCGCTTTGGCGGTCTCGGCCAGCGTCTCGCGCTCTCGGTGGGCGTACTCGATCCGACCTTCGGCTTCCTTGATTTCGCTGCGAAGCGCAACCAGGGTCTCGCTGCCCCGGGAGAGGACCCGCTCGCACTCGGCGAACTCGATGCGCTTCTCCTCGACCGCGAGTTCCCGCTCGGCGAGTCGCGTTTCGAGGGCAGTAATTTCGTCCTGGAGCCGCCGGTGCCGCACCCCCGCGTCCTGGATTTCCTCCATGAGCGCGGTCCGGTCTTCGAGCGCGATGGACAGATCGAGTACACGCGTCGTCTCGCGCAGCCGCTTGTACCGCGCGGCCTTCTTGGCCTGCCGCTCGATCGAATTGATCTGTCGGCGGATCTCCGCCAGGACATCGGTCACCCGCAGCAGGTTCTGCTGGGTCGACTTGATCTTCGATTCGGCTTCGCGCCGGCGCGCCTTGTATTTCCCGATGCCCGCGGCTTCTTCGATGAGGATGCGCCGGTCTTCCGCTTTCGCCGACACGATCTCGGCGATCCGGCCCTGCTCCACGATCGTGTAGCCCTTCGTCCCCACCCCGGAGTCGCGGAAGAAATCGTGGACATCCCGCAGCCGGCACGGCGTCCGGTTGAGCAGGTATTCGGATTCGCCGGTCCGGTAGAGGCGGCGACAGACCTGGATCTCGGCGTAGGCCGCAAACTCGGGCGGCGCTCCGCCTTCCGTGTTGTCGAAGGTGAGAACGACCTCGGCCATGCCGACCGAAGCACGCCCCTCGGAGCCGGCAAAGATGACGTCGTCCATCCCCTTGCCACGCAGGCGGCGAGGCGACTGTTCGCCCATCACCCAGCGCATCGCGTCGACCACGTTCGACTTGCCGCAGCCGTTGGGTCCAACGACCCCGGTGATGCCCGGCTTGAAGTCGATCCGCGTCTTGTCGACGAAGGACTTGAAGCCGTTCAGTTCTAGGGACTTGATCCGCACCGCACCCCCGAGAGGCGACCGCGCCTTGGGGACGTCGGTCATTGTGGCTACGGAGGACTACAACGAGGGGGTATCCAGGTTTTACCACCCCGAGGGGCAGCCGCCAACCCCCTACCCCGGCTTCCCCGGGGGATCAGGCTCCGGCCACAGCCACCGGTGCCTGGGTCTCGTACTGAAGGTGGTAGAGCCTGGCGTAGAGCCCGCCGCGTTCCAGCAGCGCCGCATGGGTCCCCACCTCGACGAGAGCGCCCCCGGCGAGGACGTGGATCCGGTCCACGTCCTCGATCGTCGACAGGCGATGGGCCACGACCAGGGCCGTGCGCCCTTCCATCAACGTATGGATCCCCTGCTGGACCAGGGCCTCCGTCTCGGTGTCGATGGAACTCGTCGCCTCATCGAGGACGAGGACATCCGCACCGTGGGCGAGCGCTCGCGCGAAGGACAGGAGTTGCCGCTGCCCCGCGGAGAAATTCGACCCGCGCTCTCGAACCCGCGTGGCATACCCGCCGGGGAGCGCTTCGATGAAACCATCGGCATGGACCGCTGACGTGGCCGTTCGGATGTCTTCCTGGGACACATCCGGCCGATCGAGCCCGACGTTCTCGGCCACCGTGCCGCTGAACAGGAAGACGTCCTGGAGCACCAGGGCGACCCGGCGCCGGAGGTGCTCCTGGGTGTAATCCCGCAGATCCACCCCATCGAGCAGGACACGGCCACGCGTCGGCTCGTAGAAGCGGGTCAAGAGCTTCAACACCGTGGTCTTGCCGGCACCCGTCGGCCCGACGAGCGCGACGCGCTCACCGGCTTCGACCCGGAACGACAAGTCCCGCAGGATCCAATCCGTTTCCGCACCCCGGTCGCCGCTGTAGGAGAACCAGACGTTCTCGAATTCCAGCACCCCACGCTCCCCCCCGGCCGGGCGTCGAGAAACAGGCACAGCGTCGGTCCGGTCCTTGACTTCCGGCTCGGTATCGAGGAGTTGGAAGATCCGCTCCGCGCTCGCCATCGACGACTGCATGACGGAATACTTCGCCGACAGGTCGCGAAGCGGCAGGAAGAAGCGGCGCATCAAATCGATGAAGAGGTAGAGCGTCCCGGCACCCGCGATTCCCGTCACCTTCCAGATGATGATGGCAACCGTGATCGACTGTGCGAATTCGACGACGGCGAACAGCGCCGAGTCGTAGCGAATCGACACGCGCCACGCGTCCCGATGGTCGGCGTTCATGCCTTCGAACGCGGAGAAATTCCGGTCTTCCCGGCGGAAGAGCTGCACTTCCCGCATGCCCGTCACGTTCTCCTGGACATAGGCGTTGATCCGGGCAATGCGCACCCGCACCAGGCGATAGGCCTGGCGGACCTTGAAGCGGAAGATCACGGCACACACTGCCAGGGGCGGGATGACCAGGAAGGTGAGCAGCGCGAGCTTCGCGTCCTCGAGGAAGAGGATCACCGCGAAGCCCACCATGCGGACAACGTCCCCGACGAGCGCGACGAGACCCGCCGAAAACATTTCCGCAACGTTCTCGACGTCGTTCGTGCAGCGGGTGACCAGGCGCCCCACCGGGTAGCGGTCGAAAAACCCGAGATGGAGGCGTTGGATGTGCTGGAAAACGTCCCGTCGCAGGTCCCGCATCGCGGCCTGCCCGGTGCGGATCATCACGTACATGTTGATCCACTGCAGCGCGGCGGAGAGCAACATGAAACCGAGAAAGAGCCCGGAGAGCCACCAGAGCGCGGGGATGCCCTCGGGCGGGACCAGCAACCCGGAGACCGGGGCCAGCAGGCGGTCCAGTGCGGTCACCCGACCCACGCTCTCCCCGTCCCCGAGGATGACCCCGTTGAGCCCAGTCTTGATGATCCAGGCGGGCGCAACGTCAGCGATGAAGATCGGAACGATGAGGGCGAGTGTCAATCCGACCTGCGCCGCATAGGGGCGAACGTAGGGCCAGAGACGCAGGAGTTGGCGGACGTCGTACGCCTTCCCCAACGCCTCCTCTTCGTGCATCGCCTCGGCGGCCGAACTCCGCGCGTCGCTCATCCGTCCGCCCCGGTCATGCTCGGAACACGCCTCATCCGTCCGCGTCTTCCTGTTCGCGGGCGAGGCGCGCGTAGAGCCCCTCTCGGGTGCGCAACTCGTCGTGAGTTCCCAACTCGACAACCCGCCCCTGGTCGAGAACGACGATCTGGTCGGCGGAGCGCACGGCGCTCACCCGAGAGGAAACGACGACGACGGTGCGGCCCCGGAACACGCTTTCGAGTTCTCGCTGGATTGCGGCCTCCGTCTCGGCGTCGACCGCCGACAACGTGTCGTCCAGGATGAGAATCCGCGGGTCTAGGGCGAGTGCACGCGCCAGGGCAGTGCGCTGGCGCTGTCCGCCGGAAAGCATCACGCCGCGTTCGCCCACGACGGTTTCGTAACCGTGAGGCAAATCCCCGACATCCTTGGCCAGCTGCGCCCGAGCAGAAGCCCGGCGCACCGCCTCTGCGTCGGTCCGATCGAGACCGAAGGCCACGTTGTCGGCCAGCGTCATCGAAAACAGGAAGGATTCCTGGGGCACCATCGCGATGTTTGAACGCAGCACCGACAGCGGAATCCGGTTCACATCGACGCCATCGATGAACACCGAACCGTCTTCGACCTCCCAGAGGCGTGGTACCAGAGAGGCGAGTGTGCTCTTGCCTGCCCCGACGGTGCCCACCACACCAAGTGTGCTCCCGGCAGCCACCCGGAGGCTCACATCGCGCAAGGCCGGGGAGGCGCTCTCGGGGTAGGAAAACTCAAGATTCCGAAACTCGATCTCCCCGCGCAGCGATTCGATCGGTTCCGGATCGGGCGGGTCCGCGATCGTGGGCTCGATCGAGAGCAGCTCATCGATGCGCTGCATCGATGCGGCACCGCGTTGGACCAGCGCCACCACCCATCCCATGATGAATGTGGGGAAGGTCAGCATGTAGACGTACATCGCGAAGCGGAAGAAGTCCGCACCCTGCATCCGACCTTCGATGATCATCTGACCGCCAACCAGGAAAACCACGAACATCGCGGCAGCGGGCAGCAGGGAAACGACCGCCGGCATCGATGCGGTTGCCCGCGCAACGCCGAGCTGGCGCCGATAGAGTTCTTCGTTGGTCTCGTCGAAACGACGTGCCGTCACACCTTCCATGGCATAGGCCTTGACGACGGCGACACCCGCAATCGACTCCTGGAGACGATTCGACAGGTCGCCCAGCCCCTCCTGGGTCAGAAGGCTCCAATGGTGGATTCCGCGCCCGAAGATCCGCGCAATCAGGACGAACAACGGGTAGGGAGCCACTACGAAGAACGTCAGCAACGGGTTCAGGCCTAGCATCACGGCGATGGACCCGAGATAGAGGATGGGGGTCTGCACGACGTTCAGCAGACCGACGCCGAGCAGCAAGCGAACGGCATTCACGTCGTTCACGCAGCGGCTCATGATGTCGCCCGTGCGCCAATCCGAGTAGAACGACCGTGGCAAGCGCTCGAGGTGCGCGAAAAGGTCGTTGCGGATCTCGTACTCGATCTCTCGTGCCGCGTTGAACACCAGCGTTCGCGAGAAGAAACGCACCGCGGCGGTCGCTGCGGCGGCTACCGCGAGCATCTCGGCGCGCCAGACGATCTCGTCTGCGGCCAGACCCGACTCATACGCCTCGATCGCCCAGCCCACCAACCAGGGGATCGCGACGAAGCCACCACTGTACGCCAGCGTGCTGGCCAACCAGACCGCGTAGTAGCGCTTGTTGCGTCCGATGTACGCAAGCAGCCGGGCGGCCGCCGCGCGGCGACCGTGCGCGGCCGTTCCGGACGTGACGGGGCCGGTCATCGGCGCGCCCAGGTCGCGATGTTCTGCCGGTCGACCCCGAGGGCCCACGCAGCCGCCGCCAGGAGATGTCGAAACACCGTTCGAAAGACGCCCGCGTCCCGGTAGCGGCGCGCCGAGGTAATCGCCGGCACGGGCAACTGCGCGAGCCGCCCCTGCCGACGCATTCGCTTCACCAGGTCGAGGTCCTCCAGAATCGGAACCTGGGGGACGCCGCCGATCGCATCGAGGACTTGTCGTCGCACGAAGATCGCCTGGTCTCCGTAGGGAAGTCCGAACACGGCCACGCGGAAACGCGTTCCCCACTCGAGCCAGCGGAAACGCCAAGAACGCTCGGCGAGACGAAACCGGAACGCCCCGCCCACGACCGCCGGATCCGCGAGGGCGCAACGCAGATCCCGCTCCCAGCCTTCCCCGAGTACCGTGTCCGCATGCAGGAAGAGGATCACGTCTCCCTTCGCGGTGTTGGCGCCCACGCCGAGTTGGATCGCACGTCCGGGAAAAGACGAGACGACGTTTGCCCCCACGGCCGTCGCACGGGCCGGAGTGCCATCCCGACTGCCGCCGTCCACGACGATGACCTCGTCGGCATCGCCAGCAACGCTCCCGACGGCGGCCGCAATCTGGGAGGCCTCGTCGAGAGCAGGGATCACAACCGAGAGCTTCACCGACAGAGGGATAGCACGCGGCGAAGACGCTCATTGACCGGGTCCGCCGCCTCCCCTATCCATCGGTCGTGAGCCCCCCCGACCCTCGCAAGTCCCCTCCGGTCCCGGAAGAATCGCCCGGCGCCGAGTCCGATGGGACGTCCCGGTCCGCACCGGCCTACGCGGCTGCCGGCGTCGACCTCGACCGGGACGAGGGCTTCATCGATACGATCAAGGAAATCACCCGCTCGACCCTCCGGCCGGAGATCCTGTCCACAATCGGAGGCTTCGCGGGACTGTTCAAAGCGCCCGAGCGCTACCGAGACCCGGTGTTCGTGGCAGGAGCGGATGGCGTCGGGACGAAGCTGAAACTCGCGGCGCGCCTCGGCCGGTACGACACGATCGGGATCGACTGTGTCGCCATGGTCGTGAACGACCTGGTGGTCCAGGGCGCAGAACCCCTCGTGTTCCTCGACTACCTGGCCATGGAAGATCTCGATCCGGAAATCGCGCAGGAAGCGCTCCGAGGGGTCGCCGAAGGTTGCCGGCGTTCCGGCTGCGCCCTCCTGGGGGGCGAGACCGCAACCATGCCGGGCTTCTACGGCAAGGGCGAACTCGAGCTCGTCGGGTTCGGCGTCGGCGTCGTCGAGCGCGACGAACTCATCGACGGTTCCGGCATCAGCCACGGCGACGCGCTGGTCGGTCTGGCATCGAGCGGGTTCCACAGCAACGGGTACTCCCTGGTTCGCCGCATCGTGGAAGAGGGTGAGCGGGCCGGTCGCTTCGGCTTCCGCGAGCAGATCGACGAGTTGGACACCTCGGTCGCCGGCGCCCTCCTGACGCCGACGCGCCTCTACGTGAAGCCCGTGCTCCACGTGATGCGCGACTTCGAACTCAAGGGCGTGGTCCACGTAACCGGCGGAGGCTTCCCCGGCAACGTCCCCCGAGTGCTGCCCAAGGGCGTTCGTGCCCGAATCGACCCGACGACGTGGCCGACGCCGCCCGTCTTCGATTTCATCCAGCGCCAGGCGGAGCTTCCGGACGAGGAGATGCTCCGGGTCTTCAACTGCGGCATCGGCATGATCCTGGTGGTGCCGCCCGAGCAGACCCGTGAAGTCATCGATCGCCTGGAAGCGCTGGGCGAGCGCGCCTATGCCATCGGCACCGTCGAAGCCAAGCAACCGGACGACGAACCGATCCTGATCGGGCCCGTCGCTCCGGCCGATTGATGCGCGGCCTTCCGCCGATCGACGTCGGGCACGAAACGCGCGTTCGCCGCTGGGACGCCGTCATCCTCGGCAGCGCATTGCCGGGGCTCGTCGCCGCAGCCCGACTGGGCCTCCAGGGTTCGCGAGTCCTGGTCGTCGACGAGGACACCGCCGCGCGCAGAGCGCCCTGCCTTCGGGAACCCTTCTTCCTGGGCGGCGTAGAAAAGGCTGGCGTCCTGGGCGCCTGCCTGCGTTCTCTACGGGTCCCGTTGATCGACCAGCGGAGGATCATTTCGGACCCGCTTGCCTTCCAGGTCGCCCTGCCCAACGCGCGCCCGGACCTCGGCCACCCAGCGCTCACCGTGGACGAGTGGGTCGCCTGGGGACTCGCGAAGCCCGACGAAGCGCGGCGCCTCGCAACGGCCCTCGAGCATGCCGGTGCGGCGGAGCGCGAGGCCCTGCTGACCGAGCCGTTGGTAAAACCGGCACGGCGGGGTCCGCTCGCAGGGCGGCGATCGGCCGTCGAGCCATCCGTGGAGCGCGCAGCCGGCCCTCCGCTTTCGCGCGGCCTCCCCCCCGAACTCGACACGGCACCGCCCCGGCTGGCGCGGGTCCTGTCCGCATGGACACGCGCGCTTTCCAACCTCGGGGCTGCGGAACCGGGAGAAGCAGCCCGCGCCCGCCTCCTCGGCGCACCGTTCGAAGGCAGCGCCGACGGTCGCGAGCCGGACGCCCTCCGGTCGATCCTACGCAGACGCATCGAGTCGCTCTACGGCGAGTTCCGCACCCTGAGCGGCCCCTTCCGGCTGGTATCGGCCAACGGCCAGCCGGGCCTGGCGCCCGATGCCCGGGGCGAGTCCGGGGAGGTCTGGGTGGGACGGGCCTTCCTGCTCAATGCCCCGGCCGCCGGACTCGCCAGCGCCGTCGACCAGGACCCGGTCCCCGCACCGCTCGAACGGGCACCCGCCAAGCACCGGCGCCGTTCGATCCACTGGCGAATCGCCAGCGACCTGCTGCCGGGGGCCATGGCGCGCCGGGTGGTCCTGATCGGCGATGAGACCAGTCCACTCGCCTCGACCGATCTGGTAACGCTGCGGAGTTTTCCGAACAACGATGGGTGGACCGATCTCGTCGCTGCTGCGACCGTTGGCATCGAAGAAGACATCGCCAGCGTCGAGCGAGGGATCGAGCAACGCGTTGCGGAAATTCTTCCCTTTACCGACGGCCACCTGGAGCGCGTCGCGGCACCGGAACCCAGATGGGACGACGACGATGTCCGCGATGACCCCGCACCGGACACCGGCTGGCCGCGGCCCGTCGAGATCCGTGTATCGACGAAGCAGCCCCTCTACGCCCTCGACCGTGCCAGTGTCGCAGCCCTCGGCACAGAAGGGGACCTCCTCCTCGGCTGGCGGGCCGGAGACGCGATCGCCGCGGATCTGGCCTAGCCTCAGGCGCTAAGAGCCGTGGCGCATCCGAAGGACTTCGAGCAAGCGAGGGCGGAGAAGCGCGACCGCGGAAATGCGCGGCGCCTCGCGGGGTATTACCGGGGCTACCTGGGCCTCCTGGCAGCTGCACTCCTCGTCACACTCCTGGCCTCCGGATCGGAATACGCGCGGGCCTACCTGCTCAAGGTCCTCATCGACGACGTCGCCATCCCGCAAGCCACGCTCACGTCGAGTGGCCAACTTGAGCACTGGCTGCCGAACCTGCCGCTCTTCGATCGAGAGTCGGCCAGCACCGAACAGCAAGACACCCCCGACGCCCCCCCCCTCGCCCCCGAACAGAGGGCCGAACTGCGCGCCAGCATCGAGGAGAATCTCCTCTTGATCCTCGCGCTTGCGGCGCTGATCGCCATCGCGATGCCGGGCCTCACCGTCCTGCGGGAATACATGGCCGCTTACGTGCTCGGCCGGATCAAAGTCGACATGTCTCGGGAAGCCTGCGCGAAACTCCTGGCGCTCCCGCTTTCCTTCCACCACGGACGTCAACGGGGCGAGGTGTACGCGCGAGTCGCATCGGACCTCGGTGTGGCGCATCGCGCCCTCTCCCTGTTCTTCAACGGAGTCCTTGCCGCAATCATCACGGTCACCGTCGGTGTTGCGTTCATGATCGCGGTCTCGTGGCAGCTCTCCCTGTTCATGGCAGCCGGCGCTCCGTTGCTGTTCGACACGATCTCGTTCTTTGGACGGATCATCCGAAGAGGAGCCGGACGGCGACAACGACAAGTCGCAGAAGTCACGCAGCGGCTGCTCGAAATCCTGCAGGGAATCAAGGTCATCAAGGCCTTCAACGCTGAGAGTTCGGAATACAACTCTTACTCCCGGGAAGCCCACCGGCTTTTCAAGCGGTCGCTTCGCGTGACCCGCAACCAGGCGCTGTCGCGGGCATCGGTCGAGTTCGTAAACCAGGTGATGACAGTCGCCGGCCTCTGCCTCGGGGTCTACATGCTCCTGAGCGGGATGTGGGGCCTCACGCTCGGAGATCTCGCGGCCTTCATGTTCATCACGAGCCTCGTCTACCGACCGCTGAAGCGGCTGACGCAGAGCTGGGTCAGTCTCCAGGATGCCATGGCAGGAGCCGAACGCTATTTCGAGGTTCTCGACACACCGCTCGAGGTCCAGGATCTGCCGGGCGCCGTCGATCTCGCCCCTGTCCGCAAGAGCATCGCCGTCCGGGGATTGAGCTTCGGCTACGGAGCCGCCCGGGTTCTCCAGGACGTGAACTTCGAGGCCAAAGCCGGAGAAGTCGTGGCGGTCGTTGGCCCCACGGGAGCCGGAAAGACGACCCTCTCCGACCTGCTGATCCGGCTCTACGACCCCCAGGAGGGGTGCATCGAGATCGACGGAACAGACCTGCGGGAGTTGCGCCGCGAATCCCTCCTGGCGCAGGTCGCCGTCGTCACCCAGGAGCCGTTCCTATTCGATGGAACCATTCGCGAGAACCTCCTCTACGGCCGACCCGACGCGACGGAAAAGGAATTGACCGCGTCGGCCCACGCGGCCCATCTCGACGAATTCGTCGACGAACTCGCGAATGGGTACGACACCCTCGTGGGGCCCGCGGGCGCCCGGCTCTCCGGAGGCCAACGACAACGCATCACCATCGGCCGGGCCATCCTGAAGGACCCCTCCATCCTGATCCTGGATGAAGCCACGAGCTCGCTCGATTCCAAGAGCGAAAAGTACGTACAGGAAGCGATCGATGCGCTGCTCTGCGGAGATCGAACCGTCTTCGTCATCGCCCACCGCTTGTCGACCGTGCGGCGCGCCGACCGCATCCTGGTCCTCGAAAACGGGAGCATTACCCAGCAGGGCACGCACGAGGAGTTGATGGCGGCAGGAGGCCTCTACCGGGAACTCGTGGCGCTCCAGACCGGCACTTCCATCGACGCGCGCTGAACCGCCTCCAGCCGCCACACTCGGGGCGGAGGCGCCCCCTCGCGCCACCGAAACGCGACGCGATTCAAGTCCGCAGGCGCTCGACGTTGACCACCCCGCGGATGCGACCGATGTCGCGCATCACCGCGTTGAGGGTGGCCACATCGCTGACCCAGAGATCGAAGGTGTGAACCGCCTTCCGGTCCGAACTCGTCGTGACACGGGCGGCCCCGATGTTGATACCGGCCGCCGAGATCGTCTTCGTCACTTTGGCGAGCAGGCCCGGCCGATCGAGGGAATGCACACGCATCTTGATGCGCCACGGGGCCGAGGCATCGGGTTCCCAATCGACTTCGATCCTTCGGTCGGGATCGAGTTCGAACACCTTCGGGCAGGTCTTCACATGGACCGTCACACCACGACCACGTGTCACGAAACCCACCACGTCGTCTCCGGGAAGCGGCCCGCAACAGCGACCGAATCGAACGAGCACGTCGGGCTGTCCGCTCACGCGAATGCCGCTCTTCGTCGGACGTCGCCGCCGGAACAGGCTCCGGCGAGGCCGGGTTTCCCGTTCGGGCGAGGCTTCGCCACGGAGCCGGCGCACGACGTCCTGGGGCGCGACGCGCCCGTAACCCACCGCGGACACCAGTTGCTCCACCGAACCCCTGCCCTCGGCGCGGGCCACCTCGTCCAGTCCGCCCTGCTCGAGGAGCCTGGGGAGCGAGAACCCGGCCTTCCGCAACGCGCGCTCGAGCATGTCCCGCCCCAGCGTATAGCTCCGTTCGGTTTCTGCGGTGCGGATCGAGTGACGGATTCGGCTGCGGGCCCGGGAGGACACGACGAATTCCAACCAGTCCTTGCGCGGGTACTGGTTCTGCGATGTGAGCACCTCGACCGTGTCGCCATTCGAGAGATGGTGACGCAACGGGACCATTTTCCCGTTGACCCGCGCGCCGGAGCACGCGGCGCCGACCTCGCTGTGAATCGCGTAGGCGAAATCGATCGGCGTCGCGCCCTTCGGAAGATTGATCACATCGCCGCGCGGCGTGAACACGAAGACCTCGTCGGGGAAGAGATCGACCTTGACGGAGTCAATGAACTCGTGGGGATCCTTGAGCTCCCGGTTGAACTCCACCAGCTGCCGAAGCCATGCGAATGTCTCGTCGTCTTCCCCGGCCCCGGAAACACCCTCCTTGTACTTCCAGTGGGCGGCAATCCCGAACTCCGCATTCCGGTGCATCTCGCGGGTCCGGATCTGCATTTCCATGCGCTCTCCGTAGGGCCCGATCACCGTGGTATGCAACGACTGGTAACCATTGGGCTTGGGCAGGGCGACATAGTCCTTGAAGCGCCCCGGCACGGGCCGCCACAACGCGTGCACGGTGCCAAGCGCGGCATAGACCTGGTCCCTCCCGCCGTCGAGGACGAGTCGGAACGCGATCACATCGTAGATTTCGTCCAGGCTGACGCCCTGGCTCTCCATCTTGGCATGGATGGAGAAG
>JAYZFQ010000086.1:0-8402 GCA_036336695.1 Myxococcota bacterium | reverse complement strand
CCGGAACGTCGCGTCCCGGCTCGACCCGCTGCTCTTCCGCGCCAGCAACGGGAAGTTCTTTTCCATGGGCGTGGCGAGCATGCCCATGCTCACCCTCACGGCGAAGGGGCGGCGCTCGGGCAAGCCGCGCTCCGTGCACCTTGCCTGTCTCGAGGACGGCCGCGACTACCTGATCGTCGCCAGCGCCATGGGCCAGGCAAGACACCCGGGCTGGCGGTACAACCTCGAAGCCAATCCCGAGGTGGAAGTCCAGGTTACCGGGGAGCGTTTCCGCGCCCGTGCAAGCGTGCTGACCGACGCCGAAAAGGAGCAGGTCTGGGAACGCTTCCGGGAAACGATTCCCCAGATCCAGGTGTACGAAAAGCGGACCGACCGGAACATCCGCGTTTTCCGCCTGCGGCGGATCGAACCCTGACCCCAGCGGGAGGACCCCATGAAGACGAGTCTCGACCAGTACTGCATCAACGTGAGCGACCTCGAGCGATCGGTCGCCTTCTACGAAAAGGTGCTCGGGCTCGAAGTGACTCACAGGATCGAGATTCCGAACGTGAGCGAAGTGGTGCTGGCTGGCGCTGATGGCAACCGGATCCAGCTCGCCTGGCACCACGACCACGAGGGGCCGATCGATCACGGCAATGCCTTCTGGAAGCTCTACATCAACACCGACGACTGCGCGGGGCTCTACCAGCGGGCGATCGATGCGGGCACCGAGTCGATCTCGCCGCCCGAGCGCCTGGACCGGTGGCCCGTCACCGCGGCCTTCATCAAGGACCCGGACGGGTACCAGGTCGAAATTCTCGAGCACCACGAAGAGTGATCGAAGATTCCCGGCGGGGTAGAGTACTCCCGCCATTCATTTTCGAGACGAACCGAGACGAGGGAGAACGCCATGAAGGCCGCCGTAATGCGAGTCAACAACGAACCGCTGTCGCTCGAGGAACTCCACATCGACGACCCGATGCCGGGAGAAGTGCTGGTCAAGACCGCCGCCTCGGGCATCTGCCACAGCGATCTCCACATGATCGAGGGGGGCATTCCGCTGCCGCCGCCCGCGATTCTCGGCCACGAACCCTCGGGGATCGTCGAGGCGGTGGGCGAGGGCGTCACCGAAGTCGCGCCCGGCGACCACGTGATCGGCTGCCTCAACCGCTGGTGCGGCACCTGTCACTTCTGCACCGGCGGACGTCCCTATCTCTGTACGTCGCCCTACGTGCCGACCCGGCCCCCCGAAGCCAAGGCGCGCATCACGACCGATAGCGGCGAAGCGGTCGGGCAGCTTGGCGATCTCTCTTCATTCGCCGAGAACATGCTCTGCCCCGAGCGCTCGCTCGTGAAGATCCGTGACGACATGCCCCTCGACCGCGCTTGCCTGATCGGTTGCGGCGTGACGACGGGCCTCGGCGCCGCGCTGAAGACGGTGCACATTCCCGCCGGCAGCACGGTGGTGATCATCGGTTGCGGCGGTGTCGGGCTCGCGGCCCTGCAGGGCGCGCGCATCGTCGGTGCCGGCAAGATCATTGCAGTGGATGCCCAGGCCTGGAAGTTCGACCTGGCGCGGAACCTCGGCGCCACCGACTGCGTCGACGCCTCGGAGGGCGACCCGGTGGCCGCGGTGCAGGCGCTCACCGGGGGCGGTGCAGACTTCGTGTTCGAGTGCATCGGCATGGTAACGACGGTCCAGCAGGCGGTGGCCATGACGGGCCGGGGCGGGACGGCCGTGATCGTCGGCGTGGTGCCGGTGACCGAGATGGTGCCGATTTCCGCCGCGGACCTCACCCTGCAGGAGAAGAACATCACCGGTTCCTTCATGGGTTCGAACGAGTTCCGCGTGGACATGCCGCGCTACATCGATTTCTACCTCGACGGGCGCCTGCGCCTCGACGAAATGATCTCGGCGCGGATTCCGCTCGACGAGATCAACGGCGCCTTCGATGCCATGCGCAAGGGGTCGGCCGCGCGGCAAGTGATCGTCTTCGACTGAGCCCGCGCCGTGCCGGAGCCCACGCTCGAAACGCTCGACATCCACAGCACGGACCGCTACGTGCGCCGGGGCTACCCGTGGCGCGAATGGGACCTGTTGCGGCGGGAGGCCCCGGTCTTCTGGTACGAGCGCGAGGGCATTGCGCCGTTCTGGGCCATCACGCGCCACGCCGACGTGCTCGAAATCTCGAAGCGCGCCGACGTGTTCGTGAACAGCCAGCGCCTGCGGTTGCAACTCATCGAAGAGGACGAGCGACAGTTCGGGTGGTCGCGGGCCCGCGCCGAGGCCCGGGGCTGGGACCCGGACGAGGTGCCGGACTTCATCTTCATGGACGACCCACGCCACCGGAACTTCCGGCTCGTGACGGCGCGGCGCTTCACCCCGGCCGCACTCCGCAAGGTCGAGGCGCACTTCGAAGACCTGTCGCGGAAGTTCGCCGACGAGTTCGCCCGGGAACTCGCCCGTGCCGGCGAGCGCGGCGAGACCACGGACTTCGTGCGGGGCTTCGCCCAGAAGCTGCCCCTGGCGGCGATCGGCGAAATGCTGGGCCTTCCCGCCGACGATTGGCTGCGCCTCAAGCAACTCACCAACGTGATGATCGGGGCGCCGGAGCCGGATTTCTTCCACGAGGGCGAAGACCGCTACATCGGTGTGTTGCGCGCGGTGGAGGAAATGACGGAGTACATGATCCGCCTGGTCCACGACCGGAAGGCCCGCGGACCGGGGGGCGCGGACCTTTCCAGTCTGATCGTCCACGCCGAGGTCGACGGCAAGCCGCTCACCGAACAGCAGCTCCAGGGCTACTTGTTCGTGATCCTGGCCGCCGGCAACGAGACGACGCAGAACGCGATCAGCGGCGGCGTGAACGCGCTGCTCGAGCACCCCGATCAGCGCGAGCGGCTCTGCGCCGACCCGAGCCTGGTGAATTCCGCAGCCGAGGAGATCCTGCGCTGGACTTCACCCGTCGTGCAGTTCGCCCGGACGGCGGTCGAAGACTTCGAGCTTTCGGGCACGAAGATCGCCGCCGGCCAGGACGTGGGCCTGTGGTATCCCTCGGCCAACCGGGACGAGGCCGTCTTCGACGACCCCTACCGCTTCGACATCGCGCGCCACCCGAACCACCACCTGGCCTTCGGTGGCTTCGGCGCCCATTTCTGCCTTGGCGCGAACCTCGCCCGGTGGGAACTGCGCGCTGCGCTGCGCGCCCTGATTCCCGTTCTGCCCCGCTTCGAGGCGGCCGGCCCGCCCGAGCGCGTCCCCAACCTGCACGTGTCGGCAATCCACACCATGCCCGTACGCGCCGCATGACCCCAGGAGGTGGCCCCAATGGCCCGCTATGACATCGCCATTCGCAACGGAATCATCGTCGACGGTGCGCGCAACCCGCGCTACCGGGGCGACATCGCCATCAAGGACGGCGTGATCGCACGCATGGGTCGTGTCCGGCCCGGCGAAGCCGAACGCGAGATCGACGCGACGGGGCTCGTCGTGGCGCCGGGGTTCATCGATCTCCACACCCACTACGACGCCCAGATCTTCTGGGACCCCTACCTCACGACATCGGGCTGGAACGGCGTGACGTCCGTGGTGGTGGGCAACTGCGGTTTTGGCTTCGCCCCCTGCAAGAAGGAACTTCGCCAGCGCTCGATGGAATCGATGACGAAGGTCGAGGCGATCCCCCTCGCGACGATGCAGGCGGCGCTGCCCTGGGACTGGGAGACCTACCCCGAGTTCCTCGACAGCATCGACCGCATGCCCAAGGCGCTGAACCTGCTGCCCTATCTCGGGGTGAACCCGCTCTTGATCTGGGTCCTGGGTCTGGACGACGCGAAGGCCGGGCGCAAACCGACGGGCGCGGAGCACGCCGAAATGGCGCGCCTGTTGCACGAGGCCATGGACGCCGGCGCCTGCGGTTGGTCGGCCCAGACCCTCGGCACCGCCGGTGATCCGTCCCAGCCCACCCTGGGCGGCGCCGCCCAGTCCGACTTCGACGGCACGCCCATGCCCTCCGACGTGATGTGGCCCGAGACGCACGAAGTGCTCGCCCGGGTGCTCGGCGAACGGGGCGAAGGGTTCATCGAACTCTCGGCAGCGGGTTTGCCCCACGAGCACTGGGAAACGGTGGCCGAACTCTCGGGTGCGCCGGTCATCTACCAGGCCATGCCGGCTTCGGGAATGATGATCGAAATGCACGAGCAGCTCATGGCGTGGTTCGACCAGTGCCGAGAGCGCGGCCTGCGCATCTACGGCCAGGGCATCACCCAGAACCCGCCGCTCGTGTTCACCTTCGACTACTGGGACCTCTGGGGCCCGGTGTGGGAGGCGTTCACCGGCCCCAACGTCGACACCGCAACTCGGCTCCGGAACATGGCGGACCCCGCCGTGCGGGAAAAGCTGCGCGCCGAACCGCTGAAGGTGCCCTTCATCGCCGGCGTCGACCAGGTCACGATCGTCGAGACCTTCTCGGCCGAAAACGAAGCGTACGTCGGGAAGTCGATCGGCGAAATCGCCGAAGCGCTCGGCAAGCACCCCGTCGACGCCGTGTGCGACATCGTCGTGGCCGACGAAATGAAGACGGTGTTCGCGGCGGCCCAGTTCGACATCAACCTCGCCGGGCTGAAGCAGCTGATCGACAACCCCTTCGTCATTCCGGGCCTTTCCGACGGTGGGGCGCACCTCAAGTACCTGGCCGCGGGCAGCTACGCGACCGAGTACATCTCGAAGTACGTGCGCGAGCATGCCTTCAGCACCCTCGAAGATGCCCACTGGCGGCTCAGCGCGCTGCCGGCCTACTGCGCGGGTTTTCCGGACCGCGGTGTGCTCCGGGAAGGCGCGGCGGCGGACATCATCGTCTACGACTACGAAAAGCTCGACTACGAGTTTCCGACGTTCCGCCACGACCTGCCCGGCGACGAGTACCGCGTGGCCTCGGCGGGCACCGGCTACCGCTACGTGTTGGTGAACGGCGAAGTCACCATCGAAGACGACGCCCAGACCGACGTCTACTCGGGCCGGCTGCTGCGCCACGGGGGCACCGACCGGGCATAGACTGCCGGGAACTAGGCAAGCACGCCCAGTTCGCGCAGGCGGAAGAAGCAGCGCATGCAGGCCTGGGTGTCGGCGAGGGCACTGTGGGCACCGGCGACGGGTTCTTCGAAGAGGTGCTGGTGCAACTCTTCGAGGGTGGGCCACTTGTTCCCGTAGTTTCCGGGAATGGCGCAGAAATCCGTCGACTGCTTCATCGTGCACACCAGGTTGGGGCGCACGCCGCCGGTGCTGATCTCGGCGCGGATCAGCTCGGCCTGCATCACGCTGCGATCGAAGTCGAGGTTGTGGGCCACCACGGTCTCGGCCCGCTGGAGGGCCGCCGCGAATTCCCCGAGAACGTGGGCCACGGGGACGCCTTCGGCCAGGGCCCGTTCCGTGGTGATGCCGTGCACCTTCGCGGCGGCGTCGGGGATCGTCCAACCGTCGGGCTTCACGATGTAGTCGCGTTCTTCTTCGACGCTGCCATCGGGCTTGCACAAAATCCAGCCGACCTGCACCGCGTGGGGCCAGTTGTCGACGTCCGACGGCGGTGCCTTCCAGTCTTTGGGCAGTCCGGACGTCTCGGTGTCGAAGAACAGGTACATGGCTCCCCCCGCGCTCCCCCCGAGCATGCCTTTCCACGGCGGGCCGTGTCCAGCCTCGTGGCAAAACCCTGGAACTCACCGCGGTGTCGCTTTGCCCCTACGTTCAAACGCCGTTCCGCGAGCTTGCTGAAGCAATGCGATACTGCCGTGGTTGTGTGAAGCAGCGCGAAGGTTCGACGGGATCTGGCGGCTCGGGTTGTGGGTTGCCGCGGTTGCCTGCCTCGGGGCAGCGACCGCGGCGGCCGAGCGCATTCTCGAGGGGCGCGTGGTGGCCGTCTTCGACGGGGATACGGTCGAGGTTCTCGTCGGCCAGGAGCGCGTGCGCGTGCGCCTCGCCGGCATCGACACGCCCGAGCGCGGCCAGCCCTGGGCCACCCGCGCCAAGCAGGCGCTTTCCGGGCGGGTCTACCGCAAGTGGGTGCGGGTGAACGAGGTCGCGGTGGACCGCTACGGCCGGACCGTGGGCGAGGTCTACGCCGACGACGTCTGCGTGGGCTGCGAACTCGTGCGCGACGGGCATGCCTGGGTGTACCGCCAGTTCAGCGACGACCCGGTGCTGCTCGAACTGGAGGCCGAGGCCCGGGAGGCGCGCCGGGGCCTGTGGAGCCTGCCGGAAAGCGAGCGGATGCCGCCGTGGGAGTGGCGCCGTCGGGGCGCCGCGCCCCGAAAGGCCGAACCCGTCGCAGAGAACCGGGTGTGCGGAAGCAAGCGCGTGTGCCGCGAGATGGCGAACTGCGACGAGGCCTACTTCCACTTGCGCACGTGTGGCCTCTCGCGCCTCGACGGGGACGGCGACGGGGTGCCCTGCGAAGCGATCTGCCGGGGTCGCTAGGCGAGGGCGACGCGTTACGGCGTGCCGAAGTCGGCGCGGGCGAGCGTGGACACGGTCGAGGCGTCTGGGTCTCCCCCGGTGCCCTTCCCGGCAAGGACCAAGGTGCGGTAGAAAGCGACTTCGTGGGCATTGTTGAATTCCGCGCGAATGTCGCTGACGTATTGCGCCAGCAGGTTGAAATCGAGAGAGCAACTGCAGGTCGAGATCACCGAGTAGCCGGCAGGCAACGTTAAGCCCTGGGTCTGCTCGTTCAGCAGGCGGTTGCGGACGACGACTTCCTGGGAGTTGTCGTGAAACCGCGTCCAGCGGATATCTCCAATCCGGTAGTCTTCGAGATCGGCCGGGTCGTTCGGAAACCCGACGGCCGAATCGGTGAGCACCTCGATGATGATGCTCGCGGACGTGGGGGCAGTCCCGCTGGCCTGGAGCGTCGCAGACGTCGGCAGGTGCAAGGCGTTCACCAGGGCGATGCTGAACCCGAAGGCCTGGTCGAGTTCGGCCTGGATGAAGTGCTGGCTGGTATCGAGGGTGGCCGCCCCCCGGCTGCCGCCGTTTTCGAAGGCCACGGTAGTGGCCGTACCCTGGGGAGCGCCCGTGTCGTCGATGCTGTTCCCGATTACGTCCGGGGGGTTGGCGGAGAAATCGTAGGTTGGCCAGGTCTGGATCTCGAGGCCCGCGACGGGTGTTCCCGCCAAGGAGGGCAGCGCGTCCACCAGGCCGATGGGCGAGCAGTCCGGGCTCAGGGCCTCGTCGTTCGGCTGGCAGATTCCGTCGCAACCGGGATCTCCGGGTGCATCGGTGGCCCGGCAGTACGGCGGTTCCACGTTGGCGATATCGACCCGCAAGACCAGGTCTTCGCCGCTGCGGGTCGCGAAGAGCGCCATCAGGTCCGTCGTTTCGTCCCCGTTCTTGCTGTCGCCTTCGGCGTCGGTGGCCACCGGGTCGAGCCCGGCGAACAGGCTGATCCAGCCCGTGTTGGCCTGGGCCAGGTCCACGCGGAGGCCCGCAGCGCCGAGCAGGATGGCGGCGCCCAGGCAGGCCAACCGCGCGGCGGGTGCGCGGGCGCGTCGAAGGCCCACGCAGCCCAGGAGCATCACAAGGGCCAGGCCACCGAGGCTGCCGAGCCCCGGCACGGCGCTGGTCGCGGCGTTGAACGTAATCGCTTGTCCGCCCGACGCGAGGAGCACGTCGCTCGAGCCGGCGGTCGACGTTGCTTCCACGGCGGCACGCACGAAGCCCGGATGGCCGAGGAGTTCCACGGGAATCTGTACGGCGACCGCGTCGCTGCCCTTGTACCCCTGGCCGGTCGCTATGTCGGGTGCGGAGAACAGGGCGGTTGTCGTCGGGGTTCCGGAAATTGGCGGACACGAGACGAGTTGCGGCGACTGGGTCGTCGGCGGGTTGGACAGGGCGTCGACGCCGACTTCGACGGTGACCTCCACGCCGGCGAAGTTCGTCGTGCCGCTCGGGCTCGCGGGATCAGCGAGGTCGACGGAGCAGCCCGTGGCCGCGTCGTTGTCGAGATCGAGCGCGATGCGGAGGCTCGGGTCGAGGGCCTGGGCTGCGCCGGCGGCCCAGAGGGTCGCCGCGGTGATTCCGGTTAGGAGCAGCCAGCGGTGGGGCATGGGAAGGCGTCCGGATCCGGGCCGGGGCCCTACGGCGATTTCTCGACGAGAGGATACCCCGGTCGGGGCTCCGGGAACACGGGCTGTTTGCTAGGTCCCCGTACGACCTACGGAATCGGCCAGGGAGTCAGGGGGAGCCCGGGGGTGGGCAGGCCCTCGATGGCGCAGACCCGGCCCGGGGCCAGTTCCGTGGTGAAGAGCGTCCGGCGGTCTTCACCGCCGAAGCAGCAGTTGGTGGGGTAGGCGTCGTCGCCGAGTTCGATCACGTCGATGGCCTTGCCCGACGGGTCGAGGACGCGGATGCAGTGGTCCATGGGGCAGGCGCAGTAGAG
>JAYZFQ010000085.1:0-20314 GCA_036336695.1 Myxococcota bacterium | reverse complement strand
GCTCACCTACGTCTTGTTGGATTTCGGCCGCCGGACGGCTAAGGCGGAAGCAGCTCGTCGTGTGCTCGAGGCGGCGAACTATTCGTTCAACCGGGAACTTCAGCGGGTCATCTACGAAGTGCAGGCAGGGTTCTACCACTTTGACTCAGCCCGGGCGCTCGAGCAGGCCGCACAGCGCAACCTGGAACTGGCGCGCTCGGTCCGGGACGACGTCGACGAGCGCCGCCAGCTTGGGCTCGCGACGCGCCCGGATTTCCTCCTCGCGCGACAGGTCGAGGCCCAGGCGGTCTACGATCTCGAGAGTGCCCGGACAGGGGTCTTCAACGCGCGCGCGCAGCTGGCCCTCGCCATGGGGCTGCCTGCGAATGCGCCGCTGCACGTGGAACGCCTCTTCGACCAGCCTCTTCCGCCGCAACTCGACGAAGAAGTCGACGAGTTGATCGACGCCGCGCTCGCGACCCGGCCGGACTTGAAGGCACAAGTGGCGCAGCTCCGCGCCAGCGAAGCAAGAGTGGCGAAAGCCCAGGCAGATTTTCTGCCCACCATTGGCCTGGAAGGCGGCTACGGGGGCATCTGGTGGGACTACTCTCTGCGCGGAAAAACGGTCAATACGACCGACCGTCAGCAAGATGCCTATTCCGTGTACCAGGCGCTCGTGGTAATCGAGTGGCCGCTCTTCGAGGGGTTCAAGCGGTTCAACCGGCTGCGGAACGCACGGGCGGAGCAGCGCGAGAATGCCGCTCGCTTGCGAGAACTCGCACTGGAGACCACCAACCAGGTCTGGAGCGTCTACTACGATTACGAGACCGCTTACCGAAAGTACGACTACGGAATCGCGTTGCTTGCGGCTTCGGAAGAGGCCTACGAGGCAACCCGGGAGTCCTACGGTGCGGGTCTCAGCACGATCGATGAGTTGCTTCGCGCCGAGCGAGACCTCGCTTCGGCCCGTTACACCTTGATCGGCTCTCGGGCCGGGTTGCTGGCAACCTCGGCGGAACTCGCTTTCGCGTTGGGCGAAGTCACGGCAGGCGGGCCGCCGACTCCCTGACGCATGCGGGCTGTGTGCGGGTTCCGTGGGGAGGGGTTGCGTTGCCGGGCCGGACGGCTCAGGCGATGCCGAGCCGTTTCATCTTCTTGTAGAGGCCTTCTCGAGTCACGCCGAGTGCCCGTGCAGTGGCCGAGCGCAGACCCTGGTGGTCGTCGAGTGCGCAGCGGATGAGGTAGGCCTCGACGCGTGCGAGGGTTTCGTGGAGGTTGTCTCCGGCCTGGATGCGTGTCTCGATGGGTTCGAGGAACGCACCGAGGCGCTCGGACAGGTGTTCCCGGGTCAGGAGTTCTCCGGGCTCTACCAGTGCGAGCGCCCGCTGCATCTGGTTTTCGAGTTCACGCACGTTCCCGGGCCAGGGATGGGCGAGGAGGAGGCGCTGGGCTTCGTCCGAGAGCGCGACCCCCGGTTTCTCCTCGGAGGCGCCGTGCTGGGCGAGAAAGTGGTGGGCGAGGGGAACCACGTCTTCGGGGCGTTCCCGGAGGGGAGGCAGGTGGATCGGAAAGACCGCCAGGCGGTAGTAGAGATCTTCGCGAAAGCGTCCCTCCTCTACTTCTCGTAGGAGATCCCGGTTGCTCGCGGCGACCACGCGGACGTCGATTGCCTGGGTCCGCGTGCCCCCGATGCGCCGCACTTCCCGCTCCTGGAGCGCGCGGAGCATCTTCGCCTGGAAGGGGCGGGAGGTCTCGCTCACCTCGTCCAGGAAAAGGGTGCCGCCCTGGGCGCTTTCGAAGACACCGGCCTTGTCTCGATCGGCGCCCGTGAACGCGCCGCGGACGTGGCCGAACAATTCGCTCTCGAGCAGGGCATCGGGGAAGGCCGCACAGTTGACGGCGACGAAGCTCGCCTTGCGCCGAGCGCTCAATCGGTGGACGGCTTTCGCCACGACCTCCTTTCCCGTTCCGGTTTCGCCCGACAGGAGCACGGTGGCCCGCGATCGTGCCGCGACGCGGACCAGGCTCAGCGCGCGCGTCATGGCCGGCCCCGACCCGATGATCTCCCCGTGGCGAGTTGCCGGTCCGGAACGCCGTGCGGCGATGAGCCGTTCGATCTGTCCCAGGAGGCTCTGCTCTTGGTCTGCGTCGCCGCGGCGAACGACGCGGGTGGCGCCCGCGCGACGCAGGGCGTCGGCCCGGTCGGCCTCCTGCGGGGAGACCCGCACCAGGACGGGCGCGTTCGAATCCCGAGACAGGGTGCGCACGACTTCGAGGGCCGGGGCGGCCTTGGTGTCGACCACAACGGCATCGAATGCCTCACGTCCCAGGCAGAGGCCGGGGCGGACCTCGCGTTCCCAGACGATGTCGAGGGTTGGCGATCGGCTGGCCAGTGTCGTCATCAGGTCGTCGGCAGCTCCGATCCACAGCACGGAACGAATGGAACCCACAGCGCATCTCCCGCTCCCCCGGTGCAAGACGCGGAAAAGCAAGCCGCGTGCCGTCCTGTTGACCGGCCCGGGCGCGCCGGCGTGCCCCGGTGGCCGGATCTGGCCACCCACCGGCTCGACCGCGTGAACGGTCGTGCGGTCCCGGGGGGTTGACGCCGGTTTACAGGGCCCGCGGCCCGGCATCCACGCGGACCTCGTGGCCCCCAGGAACGCCGGGTTGCACGCGGTGCAGGCAAGGCTGCTCAGAGGTTGGGCGTCTGCATGGGAACCGCGCATGGACCCGTTGCATGGTCCGGGAAGCGCGTCGCGAGGAAGGGGCAGAGATCCTCGTGGAGGATCGTTCCGATTTCCGTGGCGCCCTCGTTCGTGTAGTGAACGAGATCGTAGAAGAACCGCGAACTCTTCGGCAGGCGTCGGGCGAGGTCGATCACGAGCACCCCGTGCTCGGCACCGATCTCCCGGGTCACGTCGTTGTAGAGCTCCAGGATTTCCCAGGCGCTGTTCCCGTCGATCCCATTGCGCTCGATGGTGGCGAGGTCCACGCCGGTGACGTCGTCGACCCCGGGGCCGTAGAGCCCGGGCTGGGTCACGAAGACCGGTTCGATGCCGTTTTCCCGGGAGAGTCGGATGATCTCGAGCAGGCGCTCGCGGTAGGGCGGGAGGTGCGCCGTGCGGTGCTCGGTCTCGAGGGCGGCGCGCTCTTCGGAACTCGGTGGTTCGATCGTTGCCAGTGCTTCGAGGTCGACCTGCCCCCGGTAGACGAGCCCCAGATCCACGGCCCGCTTGTAGCGCAGGAGCGAGACGGTCAAGGCCACCGTGTCGCTGTACTGGGCCAGGCTCTTCACGAATGCCCCCAACGACGACCCATCGAGACCGTCCCGGTGGAGTCCCCGGTCCTTGTGGTTCGGAGAGCCGCGGCCGCGATCGTTGTTGCCGACCAGGAAGATCGCCACGTCGGGGCGCAGGTCGACCAGGTAGCTGTCGAGCAGGGCCAGGTGCCCGAAGGTGGAATGGCCGTCCAGTCCCGCGTTGTTGAGCCAGAGATCCGAAAAATTGGCGTCGAGTTCCTGCTGCAGTCGGTCCGGCCAGGTCTTGCCCTCGGTGAGGAAGGAGCACTCGGTGGTGCTCCCGCCGACAGTCACCAGCGTGACGGATGCCTCGAAATCCTCGGGCGGTTCGGCGCCCCGGAAGCCCAGGGAATTCCGGCGGAGCACGATGCGTTCATCCAGCTTCGGGGAATGCCCGTCGTTCAGCACCACGTGCTCGGTGTTGACCGGGAGTGCGATGGCGTCGCCCTTCACCCGGAGATCGAAGGGCGGCCACATCCGCAGGGCCGCTTCGATCAGCAGGAAGGAGAGGGCGCAGCCGAAACCCAGCAGCAGCAGTTTGGCGCCCAGACGGCTTGCCCGAGGCATCGGGCCATTCTACACCGGAGTTTCGTGGAGCCGCGGGCGGCGCCCCGCTAGCGTTTCCACCAGAAGCGGTGGAAGCCGCCGCAGCCGAGGGGGCCGAAGCGCTCCCCGGGAATCCGGGTGCCCTCGGGCAGGGCGACGGGCTCCTGGCCCTGGAAGCGGTGATCCGCGATGCCGTCGTGGTCGGCGTCCTCGTCCTGGTGGGTCGGCTGGCCGCTCGCGTCGTAGTAGATCGCCGCATTCGGTTTGCGGTTGCCGTTCGTGTCGACTTCGATCCGGGACACCGCCCCGCCGCTGTAGACGACCCGCTGGTCGGCGATCTTGTTCCCGGAGGTGTCCGTCAGCACGGCGACGACCGTTCCGTTCGTGTCCACGTTGGCCCGGGTGTTGAGCCGCTTCCCATCTTCCGAAAGCGTGCACTGGGCGATCACGACCCCGCCCGGGCCGAGGAGCAGTTTCTTGTCCGGTTGCCTGCCGCCGCTGGCGACCTCCTGGCTCGTCGCGGTCCCGGTGGCGTCGTAGTGCACGAGTACGTCCGGTCGGCCGTTGCCGCTCGTATCCTGGCCCTGGCGCAGGATCACGCCGTCGGAGAGGTAGGTCCAGAGATCGGTCTTGCAGTTGCCGCTCGTGTCCTGGTAGCGCGCCCGGACCTTTTCGTTGGCGTCGTACCATTCCTTCAGGTCGACGCACCCCGACCCGTTCGTGTCCTGTTCCAACCGGACCAGCTTCTGCTTTTCGAACCAGACCTCGAAGTCGGGTTTCCCGTTGCCCGAGCGGTCCTCACTTCGCTGGAGCACGTTGCCGGCGGCATCGAGGACGATCCAGAGATCGGTGGCGCCATCCCCGTTCGTGTCGGCTTCCTGGGTCGTCTTGCCGTCCGCGTCGCTCTGGCGTCGGAGGTCGATGGTGCCATCGAAGTCCGAATCCTCTTCCTGGCGGACGACCGTCTCGCCGGCGTACCACACAGTGAGGTCGGGTTTCCCGTCGGCGTTCCGGTCCTTTTCCGTGCGGACCTTTTCGCCGGCTTCGAGGAACGTCACGGTTTCGCGGGTGCCGTCCCGGTCGCTGTCCTCCTCGATGCGGGTGGCGCGCTCCTCGGCGTCGAACACGGTCACGACATCGATACGCTCGTCGAAGTCGAGGTCCTCTTCCTGGCGGGCTTTCTTGCCCGCCGCGTAGCGGATGCGCTGGTCCGGCTTGCCGTCGCCGTTCAGGTCGGCCTCGGAACTCGTCGGCTGCCCGTTTTCGAAGCGGGTCGCCAGTTCGAAGCGCCCGTCGAAGTCCTCGTCCGCCTCCTCGCGAACCAGGACGCCGGCCGTGTACTGCTTTACGAGGTCTGCGCGCTCGTCGGCATTCTGGTCGATCTCTTCTCGGGCGGGCCGTTCTTCGGCGTCGAAGCGCACGAGCACGTCGGGCTTGCCATCCCCGGTGGTGTCGCGGGTCTGCACCGCCTGGCGACCCCCTTCGAACCGGATCACCGAGTCGTAGCGGCCGTCCCCCGTCGTATCCTGTTGCTGTTCGACCCGGACTTCGTCGGAGAATGTCGTGACGACATCGAAAGCCCCGTCGGCGCGCGTGTCGCGCTCTTCCTTCGTCTTCTTCCCGCCCGCGTAGGCGACCCGGACGTCGAACTTTCCGTCTCCGGTGGTGTCCCGTTCCTCGCCCACGGTTTCTCCCGCTGCGCCGAGTGTCCCGCGCAGGTCGATGCGGCCATCGGCGTCGCCGTCTTCTTCGAACCGGACAGCCTGGCCGGCCTCGAAGTACACGGTTCGCTCGGGCGTGTCGTCCCCAGTGCGGTCCGTCTCCAGCTTCTGGGTGGTGCCTTCGGCGTCGTTCGTGCGCCACTCGTCGGCCTTCCCGTCTGCGTTGGTGTCGCGGCGTACCGCCCGCTCCTTGCCGCTTTCCGGATCGAGGGTCACCCAGGTGTCGACCCGGCCGTCGAGGTCGGCATCCTGTTCCTGGCTCGCCAGGATTCCGGCGGCGGTGTAGCGGTTCCAGAGGTCGATTGCGCCATCGCCGCTCTCGTCGATTTCCGCCCGGGCGAGCTGGCCCTTCTCGAAGTACTCGATGCGTTTGGCCTTGCCGGAGCCGGCGGAAATCGTAGTGCGGCGGGTGAGCGCGCCGTCGCCGTGGGTATTGGCGATTTCGAAGTGGCCGTCGTAGTCCTCGTCGAGTTCTTCGAAGCTGAGTTCTCCCGCGGCGTCGAAGCGGTAGCGCGCGTCCGTCTTGCCGTCGGCGTTGCGGTCTTCCTCCTGGCTCACCTTCGTGCCGCCCTGGTACTGGATCGTGGTGTCCTTGCGGCCGTCGAAGTTCGTGTCGGCTTCCCGGACGATCGGGTCTTCTCCGTCGTAGCCCGTGATGACGTCGGGGTTCCCGTCGGCGTTCTGGTCCTCTTCTTCCCGGACACGGCGTCCGCCGGAGAAGAAGCGGGTGAGATCGGTCTTGCCGTCCTTCGTGGTGTCGAGCTCCTCGCGCTGCTTGGCGCCCTCGGCATCGAGGAAGATCACGAGGTCGACCGCGCCGTCGGCGTTGGAATCCTGGGTCTGTCGGCGCTCGACGCCGTTTTCGTAGTACGCGACGGAATCGAAGCGCCCGTCGTCGGTGGTGTCCGCTTCCTTGCGCTCGATCGTCCCGTCCCGGTAGTAGGTGACGACGTCGGCGCGCTCGGAGCCTGTCGTGTCCTCTTCCACACGCACCTTGGTGCCGTTGGCGTAGTAGATCGCGACGTCGTACTTGCCGTCCTGCTTCGTGTCCTGTTTCTCGACGATCTTGGCACCGCCGGCGTCGAACTCCGCCCGGGTGTCGGCCTTTCCGTCGCCATCTGTGTCGTCTTCCACGACGGCAACCTCGCCTTCGCGGTAGGTGACCCACCGGTCGTCCTTTCCGTTCAGGTCGGTGTCCTCTTCGAGGTTCTTGGGAACTCCCGCCTCGTAGTAGAGCTTCGCGTCGGGCTTGCCATCCGCATTTTTGTCGTCGAGCTGGGAGGCGGGCTGTCCCTCGCGGTGCTGGACCCACCGGTCCTTGTTCCCATCGCCGTCGATGTCGAACTCCTGGCGTCCGATCGTCTTGCCGTCGGTCTCGTAGAAGGTCCAGGTGTCGAGGACGCCGTCGAAGTTGCTGTCGATTTCGGCGCTCTCGGGCTTGCCCTCGATGTAGTAGACGAACTGATCGTGGGTGCAGTCCTTGTTGGAATCCACCCGCTTTTCGGCGACGTTTTCCCGCTCGTCGTACAGGAGTACGACGGGGGGGCACTGCTGCTGCGCCTCGGCGCCGGTGGCGGCGAAGAGGCCGGCTGCGATGGCGAGGAGTGCACTAGCCCGCAACAGGATTCGTGAACGTCGCGGTGATCGGCACGCGGGCGAGGCAGCGCGCGTCGTCCGGGAGGGGGGGGAAGGGTGCAGCAGTGCGGAGGGCGTCGACGGCGCTGGCCCCGAGGGCGTTGCTGCTGGCGTCCACCAGCGACACGTCGGTGGCGGACCCGGTGGTGTCGAGCCGGAAGCGCAGGGTGACGGTCTGGTCGGAGTCGACCCCCGGCGGCAGGTTCCAGCGGTCGAGGGTCTTCTGTTGGACGGCGGTGAGGTAGCGCATCACTTCGGGCTTGCCGTAGCACTCGCGGGCCGTTATCGCGGAGGGGCCGCGACCGGTGCCGTCGCCCCCGGCGCCGCCCAGGAGGCCGTCCCCGACCGTTGTGTTGATGGTGACGACCGGCGCGCCCGTTGGCGTTCCGACCACGTCGCGGCCCGTGATGCGCCCTTCGCGCACCGAGGAGCCTGCGCCCCCGACTTCGAGCTTGCCGGTGCCGAAGCTGCGACCGGCCGTGGTCGTCTGCACCTGGCGGGGACCCACCGAGGGGCCCGCCGGGGCGTTGACCTGGATCGGTCCGCGCACCGCGGGGCCTGCAACGCCCTTCACGTCGATGTTGGCGGCACGGGCCTGGATGGGGGAGTGCACGGCCGAGACCCGTTCGACGACCGGGGCCGAACTGCGGCTGATTTCGGTGGGGGCGCGCACCGAGGCGACCGCATCCATCTGGAGCGCCTCGGCGCGGACGACGGGGGAAGCGTCGGAGATGACGTGGGGGTTCACGATCTGGGGTGCCACGGCCTGGACCTGGGGCGCGAAGTTCGGCAGGGCGCGCTCGGCCAGGGCCATCGGAGCGGGTCGGGCGGTTTCCGGTTCGTCCCGGATCAGCTGCACCTCGAGGAGCTCGTCGGCCACTTCCGGGGCGAGGGCCGCGAGCAGGAGCAGCAGGGCGATCACTCCGCCGTGCACCAGGAACGAGAGGCTCGCGGCAAGCCAGGACTTGCGGCCTCCCTCGGGGTCGTGCTCCAGCACGCCGGGGTACTCGCCGGCGCCAGCACCCGCACCGGCCGGCGCGGGCTGGAACGCCAGGCCGACCCGGCGCACGGCCTTGGGATTGTGCCGAGCCTTGCGGCGCTGGAACGAAAACGGCTGGCTCATCGACGGGCTTTGGCCCCCTGGTGCTGGACCCCTCTTCGGAGGGGCTGGTTCATCGACGGGGTGACGGGCGTCACATCCGACCCGAACCCATCCTCCGACTGGGTGGGTAGGCCGGCCGGAGCGCCGAAATCGGGGGTTGGACGCGCCGAGAGCCACCTTCCTTCACCCCGCCAAGGCCCATCCAGCGTAACGAGGCGACCCCGGGGGTGTCAACGCGGCTCTGGGCTTCTGGTCCGGCGCAGACGCTCCGCTAACCTTGCAGCCCGCAAGAGGGAAAGCGGTTTTCAGGGCTCCTGAGGGAGCCGTAGAGGGAGGGAATCTTGGACGCCCAGCAACTGCTCGAACTGCTCCACATGGGACGGCTCACGGTGTACCCGCTCGGCGTCGGGTCGCTCGTGGTGCTCGCCATCGTCTTCGAGCGGGTCTGGCGCTTCCGCGGCATCGAAAAGGGCACCCGGGACCTCACCCGGGAGTCGATCGAGGCCCTGGTGCGCCGGGATGTGGACACGGCGCGTTCCCTCTGCGAGAAGGCCAAGACCCCCATTGCGGATGTCTACCTCGAGGCCATGCGCTGGCAGAACATCGCGCTGGAAGATCTGGAAGGCATCCTCGCGACCTCCCGCCAGGAACTCGCCCAGAACCTGAAGCGCGGCCTCTGGGTGGTTGGAACCATCGGCTCCCTCGCGCCCTACGTGGGCCTGCTCGGAACGGTGATCGGCATCATCCGCGCCTTCCAGGCCATGGCGGAGCACGGTGCCGGCGGCTTCGAGGTGGTGGCTGCGGGAATTTCCGAGGCGCTGGTCGCGACGGCGGCGGGTCTGTTCGTCGCCATCGTGGCGCTCATGTTCTTCAACTACCTCCAGGTGCGGGTCGGCGCGATCGCGTCGACCTACGCGCGGTCGTGCGAGCGGTTCGTCCAGTCGCTCCTCTACCTCGAGTCTTCTCCGGGCGGTGGGGAGGTTGGCAGTGGCGACGTCGTCCCGGCCCAGTAACGACGATTCCGCCGAAGACGGCATCGTCGCCGAGATCAACGTCACGCCGCTCACGGACGTGTTTCTCGTCCTGCTGATCATTTTCATGGTGACCAGTTCGGTCGTGGCCAACCAGAGCAAGAACATCGACCTCCCAGGCGCCGAGGTGAGCGACGCAACGCCCCAGGGCGTGACGGTCACGGTCGAAAAAGACGGTTCGATCCTGGTGAACGACGAGCCCGCCACCGAGAGCGACCTGTACCAGAAGCTCGAAGCGGCCCTCGCCGAAACGCGTGAGAAACTCGTCATCCTGCGCGGCGACAAGAAGGTGCTGCTCGGCCAGGCGGTCAACATTCTCGACCTCGCCCAGCAGGCGGGTGCCGAGGGGATCGCCCTCGCGACCCGGCCGCCGCCGAAGAAGCCCAGCTAGCGCTTCGGTGTCCTAGGCCGCGCGTCGTCGCAGCCAGACGATTCCGCCGACGATGAGCATCAACTCGGGCAGGAGCAGCCCGACCCCGTAGAGGGCCTGGACCGAGTTGTTGAGCGGAAGCGGGAACTGCACCGTGCTGCGCACCTTGGGGCGCAAGGTCACGGCCGGCTCCTGGGCCGTCGCCCAGTGCACCGCGTTGAGCACCAGGTCGAGGTTGTACAGGGTGCGCAGCCACCGGTTCGACGCGAACGTGGTGTTGCCGAAGGCCACGATCCGGGTTTCGCCGTCCGGCCGCGGGTAGCGGCCCGTCGCGACGAGGGTCTGGTAGTCGGCGCGCTGGCCGTCCCACTCGGGTTCGCCTTGTGTGCGGCGGAGCCAGGAGAGGTCGTCGGAGACCCAGGCTTCGTAGCTGGAGAGCACCGCGCGCCGGACTTCGTCATCGACGGTCGGGCGCCGGAGCTTGAAGGGGCGCACGCCGGGAAAGAAGGTCATGCGGTTCGTCTCGAGTCCGAGGGTTACCGGTTCGACCTCGTAGTTGAAGGCGACGACGTTCACTGCGGCGACGCCTTCGTCGCTGACGGGTGCCGAACGGGGATCGACGACGATGCCGTCGATCGGCGTAATGCCCCACTCGGAGAGGATCGCCTCGAGGCCCGAGTCGCTGCCGGGCTCGAGCAGGGCGATCAGCCGACCCCCGCGTTCCAGGTACGCCTCCAGCGCTTCGAGTGCGCCCGGCAGCAGCGCGCGTTGCGGCGCCAGGGCGAGGACAGCCGCCGTGCCTTCGGGAATCTCCTTGAGTCCTGCGGACACGTGGCTCTCGAGCCGGTACCCCTCGGTCTGGAGGGCCGTGGCAAGCCCCGAGAAGCCCAGGGCGTCGCTGCGCGCGATGTCTCCCTCGCCTTCGCCGCGCAGCACCAGCAAGGTGCCGCTTCCCTTGCCGTGGAGCAGGTAGAGCGCCTCGTAGATCGCGCCCTCGGTCGGCCGGGGGACCGTTTCGAAGAAGTCGCCGGCCGTCAGCACGACGGTGTTCGAGGAGCCGATGGCGAACAGGTCGACGTCGTCCGGGTGCTCGTTGAGGTTGCGCTCGCGTGCGACGAGGCTGCCGCCGGACACGCGCTCGATTTCTTCCAGGAGCAGCCGGGTGCGCCGGACCCGCGGGTCCTGGGGATCGAAGTAGAGGGTGGCTGTCACGACGTCGCCCCCGGCATGGATCGCCTGGAGTTTTTCCCGGACCGCGGGGGAGATTTCGAAACTCTCCTCGAGCGTCCAGTCGAAGCGCGCACCGGTCCAGGCCGCGCCCTGCTCGATGGCAATGCCGGCGACCAGGGCCGCGACGATCCACGCGAGGCCCCGCAGGACGACGCGCCGCGAATGGGGACCGCCGACCGAACGAAGGCGCCGTGCGGCGGCGGCGAGGGCAACGAGGAGCGCGAGGGAGCCCAGGACGAGGTTGGCGCTGCTGAAGAGGGCGAATTCGCCGAGGGCGTAGTAGGAACCCAGCCCGGTGAGGACCGCCACGAGACCCGCGAAGCCGAGTTCGCGCATCAGTGGCCCACCCGCCGCAGGTCGAAGGAGAAGCGCGCCAGGGCCATCGCGACCAGGGAAATGGCGGCGAAGTAGGCGACGTTTTCGACCGCCACGATGCCTTCAGAAAAGGCCCCGAACCGTGGGTGGAGCGCGATGCGTTCGAGCACGTTCGCGGTGGATTCGTTCAGGAACGAGTACGCCCAGCCGAAGTCCCAGAAGACGAAGGCGGCCGCCCAGCCGGACACCGCAGCGACGAGTTGGCTGCTGGTGAACGCGGAGCAAACGAGCCCGATAGAAGCGATGCCGAGTCCCAGGAGGGCGAGCCCGGTGAAGACGGCGGCCAGGTGCTCGAGACCGAGCCCGCCCTGCTCGATGGCGGTGGCCGGGTAGACGAAGCTCGCCGCCAGGATGAGCACGACGAAGGCGTAGGTCACGGCAAATTTCGCCAGGACGATCTGCCAGGGAGACAGGTGCGTCGTGAGGAGGAGTTCGTCGGTGCCGCGGGCGCGTTCTTCCGCGAACACGCGCATGGTGACGATGGGAATGGCGGCGAGGAGCGTCACCCCGAGCGCCTCCATGACCGGAAAGAACACCGTGTCCCAGAGGTTGATGTGGTCGGGGATCGTGTCCGTGTCGAAACCGCCCATGGTGTTGGTCGCGTACACGATCAGGATCTGGTTGTAGACCTTGAGGCGCTCGAAGAAGATGATCGCCGTCACCAGCGCGACCATGGTGAGCGTCAGGTAAGCCGTCGGCGCCCCGAAGAGGGAGGCGAACTCCTTGCGGACGAGGGCGAGCAGCGGCCTCACGCGGGGTCCTCCCCGGGGCGGAACAGCGCGAGGGCATCGCCCGTGCCGAGGATTTCTCCCGTCGGGCCCTCGGCGATGAGCCGGCCCGAGCGAAGCACGGCGACCTGGTCTGTGAGGGTTTCCGCTTCGCGCAGGTCGTGGGTGCAGAGCAGCACGGTGTGCTCGCCCCCGAGGCTCGCGAGGACGTCCTGCACGTCGCGCTGCTGGACCGGGTCGAGGCCGCTCGTGGGCTCGTCGACGATTACCAGGGCCGGGTCGTGGAGAAAGGCCTGGGCCAGGGATACCCGCTGCTGGTAGCCCTTGGAGAGGTTGCCGATGAGGCGCTGGCGCACGGCACCGAGCTGGAAGCGTTCCATCGCCGAGGCGACGGCTGTCTCGAGTGCGTCGCCCCCCAGGTTCCGGATCCCGCCGCAGAAGCGCAGGAACGCATGGACGCGGAGTTCCGGGTAGAGCCGCGAGGTCTCCATCACGAAGCCGATGTTCCGGTGCACCACGTCCGGTTGGGTCGCGGCGGAAACGCCGAAGACAGCCACGTCTCCGGCGCTCGGGAGCAGGAACCCGGTGAGCAGCCGGATGAAGGTGGTCTTCCCGGCGCCGTTTTCCCCCAGGAGGCCGAAGGTCGTGCGCTCGGGGACCGCGAGGTCGAGCCGATCGAGCGCCACGTGGTCGCCGAAGCGGCGAGTGAGGCCGCGCGCGCGAATCGCGGTATTTCCCGATGCGCCGGTTGCCATTACATTCCCGCTTCGTGATCGACCATCGCCCGTCCAGTGGAGGAGGCTCCTGCAGCCGGTGCCGTGCGGCACTCGGGCTCGCGTCCCAGAAGGTGGGCGGTGCCTGGTATTGCAGCAGCGACTGCGCCCGGGGCGGCGTTTCCGCGGATCCGCCGTCGCCGCGGGTGCCGCAGCCCTGGCTCGAGGCGCGCCCCCGCCGCTTCTTCCGCAAGCGGCAGCCGAAGGAACTGCGCAGCACCGAGCCGGGATCCTGAGTTTGCGTCCAGCATCTCCCTGGTCCCCATTTTACAGGTGCTCCAAGGTGGAAAAATAGTCCGGCCAGGTTTTTGCCACGCAGGCCGGGTCGCGAATGGTCACCCCGGGCACCCGGAGCCCGGCCAGGGCGAAGGACATGGCCATGCGGTGGTCGTCGTAGGTCTCGATCGGGGCGCCCCGCAGCGGTCCCGGCACGATCTCGAGGCTGTCGGGCCCTGCCGTTGCATCGGCGCCGAGGCGGCGCAGTTCCGTTTCCAGCGCTGCCAGCCGGTCCGTTTCCTTGAGGCGCAGGTTCGCCACGTTGCGGATGCGCGTGGGACCCTCGGCGAAGATCGCCACGACGGCGAGGGCCAGGGCTGCATCGGGCAGCGCGTTCATGTCGACATCGACACCCTGGAGGGGACGACCGTCTCGGCGGACCTCGGCGTAGTCTGCGCCTCGGGCGACCTGGCAGCCCATGCGTTCCAGGATCGGCAGCAACGCGAGATCCGCCTGGATCGAGGCTGCCGGGATTCCGGTCACGCGGACCCGGCCGCCGGCGATGGCTGCCGCGCAGAACGGGTAGGCTGCGGCCGAGGCGTCGGGCTCGATCGCGAAGGTGCGGCCGGCGTAGCGACGCCCCGCCCGGACGCGGAGGCCGTCGTCGGAGGTCCACGCCGCTTCGGCGCCGAAGGCCCGCATGGTGTCGAGGGTGAGGTCCACGTAGGGTCGAGACACCAGCCCGTGGCGGCGGAGCGAGAGGGTGACATCCCGCTGGGCGTACGGCGCGGCCATCAGGACGGCGGAGACGACCTGGCTACTACGCGTGCCGTCGATCTCCGTTGCGCCCCCCGGGAGACCCTTTCCGGCGACATGCACCGGGGGGCACCCGGCCGCGCCGCGCACCTCGGCGGGTGCGCCGAGGGCCGTGAGGGCATCCACCAAGTCTCCGATCGGGCGTTCTCGCATGCGGGCGTCGCCGTCCAGGGTCACCGGGCCGTCGGCGAGGGTCGCGGCGGCGGCGAGGAAACGGATCGTCGTGCCCGAGTTCTTGGCGAAGAGGGGGCCGGTGGGGGCGCTGAACCGACCGTCCCGGCCCGGAACGTGCCAGGTGTCGCCGTCGCCCACGACGGGACACCCCAGGGCTTCGAGGCAGCCGCACATGGCTTCGGTGTCCTCGCTCGCGAGCGCACCGACGAGGGTGCTCTCGCCGCGCGCGAGGGCGGCAATCGCCAGGGCCCGGTTGGTGAGGCTCTTCGAACCCGGTGGCCGCACCGCGGCGTCGAGGGCGCCGCGCGTGCGCACGGCGAACCAATCGCTTCGATCCGGCGGGCTGGTGGCCACCTCGGGCTCCCCGTCCCGGTGGGGACGCGCGGAGGCTAGCGAAGGGCCGGCTCCCGTTGACACCCTTCCAGGGGTTGGGCACACTCGCTCCTGCGCGCGATTTTCTGTTTTTCGAACAGGGGTTTAGGGCCGTTTCGCCCGGGATCGTGCCGACCGGGTGTGCCGGGGTGAGCCGGCCCCCATGGGAGCACGCTGTGCCCAAGGTTCTCGTCAGTGATTCGCTCGCGCCGCGCGGTCTCGAGATTCTCGAGCAGTCGCCCGGCCTGGAGGTGGACTACCGGCCGGGCATCGACGCCGGGGAACTCCTCGCCGCGGTGGCGGATGCCCACGGCCTGGTGATCCGGAGCGGTACCAAGGTTACCCGCGACGTGATCGATGCCGCGGCGGAACTCCAGGTGATCGGCCGGGCCGGGATCGGCGTGGACAACGTCGACGTCGCGGCGGCGACGGCCCGGGGCATCGTCGTGATGAACACCCCGGGCGGCAACAACATCACCACGGCGGAGCATGCGGTCGCGTTGATCGTCGCGCTGGCCCGCCACATCCCCCAGGCCACGGCGTCGATGAAGTCGGGTCAGTGGGAGAAGAAGCAGTTCGTGGGTGTCGAACTCTACAACCGCACCCTCGGTGTCGTGGGTCTCGGCAACATCGGGCGTATCGTCGCGGATCGCGCGCGGGGACTCGGCATGAAGGTGGTGGGGCACGACCCCTTCCTCACCGAGCAGGCGGCCCTGAAACTCGACATCGAGCGGGTGAACTTCGGCGAGTTGCTCGCGCGAGCGGACATCGTGACCCTCCACGTGCCGCGAACCAAGGAAACCCAGGGCATGTTGGGGCGCGAGGCGTTCGCCCAGATCAAGCCGGGTGCCCTCGTGGTGAACGCGGCGCGCGGCGGCATCCTGGACGAAGCGGCGCTCTTGGAGGCGCTGGATTCCGGCAGGGTCGCCGGGGCCGCCCTCGACGTCTTCGAAGAGGAGCCGCCGCCGGCGGATCACCCGCTGGTGGCCCATGAGCGGGTCATCTGCACGCCGCACCTCGGCGCGTCGACGGAGCAGGCCCAGGTCAACGTCGCGATCGCCGTCGCCGAGCAGGTGCGGGACTTCCTGTGTCACGACGTCATCGGGAACGCCGTCAACGTACCCTCCATTTCGCGCGAGATGCTGGGGGAGATGGCCCCGTATCTCGAACTGGCCGTAAAGCTCGGGCGTTTCCAGGGCCAGCTCTGCCGGGGTTCGATCGAAGAGATCGAGGTCGAGTACTCGGGTGCGGCGGCCGATCTCAACGTGGCGCCGATGACGGTTGCGGTGCTCAAGGGGCTGCTCGAATCGGCAACCGACCAGGTCAACATGGTGAATGCGCCCGTGCTCGCTCAACAACGCGGGATCAAGGTGGTGGAATCGAAGTCGAACCGGCTTTCCGATTTCGCGAGCGCCATTTCGACGCGGGTCAAGGGCGATGCCGAGCGCTTGATCGTGGGCGCGATCTTCCACGGCGGACAGCCGCGACTCGTTCGCCTGGACGACTTCATGCTCGAGGCGATTCCCGAGGGCCCGACGTTGCTGTTGCACAACCACGACCGACCCGGCGTGGTGGGGAAGGTAGGAAGTGTGCTCGGAGAAGCCGGTGTCAACATTGCGCGCATGCAGCTGGCGCTTTCCCGCGAACGGAGCGAGGCGTGCATGCTGGTCAACATCGATACGCCGCCGCCGGACCGCGTGCTCGCCGAACTCGCCGGGCTCGACAACATGATCTCGGCACAACTCGTGGATCTGGGCTCGTGACGACACTCGTCGCAGTCGGTGCCCAGTGGGGCGACGAGGGCAAGGGCAAGCTCGTCGACTGGTTGGCGCCCCAGGCCCAGCTCGTGGTGCGTTTCCAGGGCGGGAACAACGCGGGCCACACCCTGGTCGTCGAGGGCGAGCAGACCATCCTGCACGTGGTGCCGGCCGGGGTCCTGAACCCCGGGACGGTGAACGTGATCGGCCCCGGGGTGGTCGTCGACCCGGCCGTGCTCCTCGGGGAACTCGACGAGTTGAAGCAGAAGGGCGCCCTGCGGGATCCCTCGCGGGTTCGGGTTTCGGGGCGCGCCCACCTCATTCTTCCGTGGCACACGGCCCTGGACAAAGCCCGAGAGGAAGCGGCGCGCGGCCGCGCCATCGGTACCACGGGCCGGGGCATCGGCCCGGCCTACGAAGACAAGGTCGCTCGGCGCGGCATTCGCGTCGCCGATCTCCTGCGTCCGGAGGCCCTCGAGGAAGCACTCGCGCGCATCGCCCGGCAGAAGAACTTCGAACTGGAGGGGTACTACCAGGCGCCGCCGGTCGACCCCGAAGCGCTGTACCGCCAGTGCATCGCCTGGGGGCGTGAACTCGAGCCCTACGTGGACCACACGGAGCGGACCCTCGAGGGGGCTCTGCGCGATGGAAAGCACGTGCTCTTCGAGGGCGCCCAGGGCACCTTCCTCGACATCGACCACGGGACCTACCCGTACGTAACGTCTTCGAATTGCGTGGCCGGGGCCGTGTCTGCGGGCGCCGGCATCGGGCCGACGCGTATCGATCGCGTGCTCGGGATCACCAAGGCCTACACCACGCGTGTCGGTGCCGGGCCTTTCCCGACGGAGGAGACCGGAGCGCTTGGCGAGAAGCTTCGCGAACTCGGAGCGGAATTCGGTGCTACGACCGGACGCGCCCGGCGCTGCGGCTGGCTCGACGCCGTGATGCTGCGCGAAGCCGCCACGGTCAACGGTTTCACGCAACTCGCCATCAACAAGCTCGACGTGCTTTCGGGGATGCCCGAACTGCGCATCGCTACGGCCTACAAGATCAACGGAAAGCTCACGGAAGACTTCCCCATGACGCTTCCGGAGATCGAACAGGCCGAGCCCGTGTACGAAACACTCCCGGGCTGGAGCGAAGACGTGACTGGTGCGCGTTGCTATGAGGACCTGCCCGGCGACGCGCGCCGCTACGTCGAGCGTGTCGAAGCCCTGGCCGGCGTTCCGGTGGAAATTCTTTCGATCGGTCCCGGCCGAGACGAAACCATTACCCGCGCCGAGCCCTTCCGGGCCCGCTAGGCGGGGGCGTCCGGTTCGCCGGTTTCGGGGCATGCGGGCGGGCGTTGGCGCAAGAGGCCGGGGGAGGTGAGGTGAGGCGCGCCGCGGGCCGCTGGCTCCTGGCGGGGGGTGCCCTGGCGTTGACGCTGGGGGCCGCCGAGCTGTTGTTCCGCGTCGTGCCCCTCGGCCGCGGTCCGCTCGATGTCGACGAAATCTGGCGCGCCCAGCGGACCGGTGCTCCGGAAGTCATCGACCGCTCGGGCGTGGTGTTGCAGGGCGAGCATTTCCGCGAAGAAGCGCTCTCGGATGCGGCCTTTGCTCCGGGGGCGCGACGGGTGCTCTTTCTCGGCGACTCCTTCACCGTGGGTTCGGGACTCCGGGATCGGAGCGACCGGTTCAGCGACCGGATCGAGGCGGCTCTTGCCCCGGGACTCCACGTCTTCAATGCGGGCCGGGGCGGCAGCAATCCCGATCGCTGGCTCGGGTACCTGGACAAGCTGCTTCCCGTGTACCGTCCGGATGCCGTGGTTGCGGTCTTCTTCCTGCGCAGCGGAACCCTGCTCGGTACGTCTCTCGCGCCGAAGCGCAGGGAGCTTGCGCCGATCCGCGAGCGCGCCGAGTCGCGCCCCCTGTACGGACGCTCGGCCCTGCTGACGTTCTTCTGGGACCGGCAGGCCTGGGCGGAGTACACCGAACACTTCGCGGCCCGCATGCACCGCTCCTACCTCGGGTCGCCCGGGGAGCAGGCCATGTGGCGGCGCCAGCAGCAGGCGCTGCGTGCCATTCGCGACCGCTGCCGTGCCGCCGGCATTCCCCTGCTCCTGGTGATCTTCCCGCTGCTCCTCGACCTGGACGCCTACCGGTTCGAGGCCGTCGAGGACGAGATCGCCCACGTGGCCGTCGGCCTGGACATCCCTGTCTTCTCACTCACGCCGGCTTTCCTGGGCCGCAACGCCCCGGATCTCTGGGTCGCGAGCAACGATCAGCACCCGAACGCGGAAGGTCACCGGATTGCGGCGGAGCGGCTCGTGCCCCGCATCCGGGAGTTGCTGGGGGAGGTCGGTCGTGGCGATTGATGGGCGCTTCCGCAACTGGTGGATCGCGGTGCTCCTGGTGGCGGGTTGCGGCGCCGAACCCGAGGCGCCCGGGGGCATTCGAAACGTCGTGCTGGTGAGTCTCGATGCCGTCGGCGCGCGGCACGTGGGCGCCTACGGTTACGAGCGGGATACGACGCCGAACCTCGATGCGGTGGCGGCGGACGGTGTGGTCTTCGAGGCGGCCTATACCCAGCAGCCCTGGACCCTGACCTCCCACCTCACGATGATGAACGGGCTCAACCCGCGGGTGCACGGCGCCTCGAAGCGGCGGCCCGCCTCCCCCGCGGCGGAACCCCTGGCGGAGCGGCTCGGCGAGCGCGGTTTCGAGACCGCGGCGTTCGTCTCCCAGCCGGTGCTCCTGCACCCGCGTTTCGGACACGCCCGGGGCTTCGATCGCTATGCGTTCGAGGCGACCGACGCCCAGGAGAACGTCGCGCTGGTGCTCGAATGGCTCGCTGGTCAGGCGGCGGCGCGCGCCGAAGACCCGATGCATCGCTTCTTTCTCTTCGTCCACTACTACGACGCGCACTCCGACGCCAAGGCGCCGCTTCCGTATTACGTGCCGCCGCCGTACCGGGACCGCTACGTCCCGGACGGGGAAACCTGGGGGCGCGAAGGGCCGACGAGCCTGTTGCTCCAGTTGCGGCGCAGCGGGAGCGCCACACCCCGAGACCGCGAGTTCCTGACGGCGTACTACGACGCCGGTGTGCGCTACGTGGACGAAGAAGGCCTGGGCCCGATTCTCCGTGCCCTCGACGAACTCGGGCTGGCCGAAGAAACCCTGCTGGTCGTCACTTCGGACCACGGCGAGGAGATCTTCGAACACGGCTACGTCCTGCACGGACAACCCTACGATGAAACCGCGCGGGTTCCGCTGGTGCTGCGCGGCCCCGGCCTGCCCGCCGGGACACGCATTCCCCATCTCGCCGGCCTCGTCGACCTGGCGCCGACGCTCCTGTCGCTTCTCGACTTTCCCATTCCCGTGAACGCCCAGGGCCGGGACCTGACGTCGCTGCTTCGAGGCGGGCCTCCCGTGCGCCAGGCCGTCTTCGTCGACGGCATCTACGAAGACGGGCGCACCTGGGGGAGCAGCGTGGTCGCGGATGTAGAGGGCAAGCGCTGGAGTTACGTGGCCGAGGTGACGCCCCGGCCGGGTCCGGGAGGCCGCGATTTCGTGCTCGCGGGTCCCGGCGAACTGTACGACCTGGCCGCAGACCCGGAGGAACAGCACGACCTGGCGACCGAGCGCCCGGACCTGGCGCGTCGTCTCGGGAAGCGCCTGGTGGGTTGGCTCCGCGCCAACGAGGCGCGCGCGGGCCACCTGCGCCGTGCCGAAGCCGTGCCCCCGGTATCCCCGGAGGAGGAAGCGCAACTCCGCGCTCTCGGGTACCTCGACGGCGGCCCCTGAGGCAGGGCGGGGCGGTTGCCGCCGCGCCCCCGGCATTCCCGGGTCGCCCGTTCGATCCGCGCCCGATATCCTTCGTCCGGGCCGTTAGCTCAGTTGGCAGAGCACCGGGCTTTTAACCCGAGGGTCGGGGGTTCGAGTCCCCCACGGCCTACCAATTACTCGCGACGTTGGCCGCGTTCCGAGCCCTTTCGTTCGGCTTCCCCGGGTTTTCCGCGCCGCCCCATCAGGGCCTCGAAGTAGACGCGCGCCCGCTTTCCGTGGGCGTCGTCGACGGGCGTGGTCAGAAGCAGGCCGTATCCCGCGCAAGGACCGCCAAACGGGATCGCGAGCAACTCGAGGGAAAACGCGGTCCCGCAATCCGCGAAGTCGGCGGTGATTTCCCACGCGCCGGGATCTTCGCGGCCCA
>JAYZFQ010000084.1:0-73912 GCA_036336695.1 Myxococcota bacterium | reverse complement strand
CAGTTCGGGAGTCGTCTTGCGGTTTTTCTTCGTCGCCGTCCTGGTCATCCAGGCTGTGTATTTCTTGATGCCCAACTCTCCGAAAATTTCAGACCACCTTCCTTCGGGGCTTGGCATCGCTGCAATTTCATCGGTCATCGGTACGCTATCGGTCATGCTGGGCCTGTCTGGGGGGCTCTTTACCACCCCGACTCTGGTGGCTTTTGGCCAATCCATCCATCGCGCTCTGGCGACGGCCAGTGCTGGAGGCCTTTTGATTTCTATCGTGGCCACGGCTGGGATGGTCATTAATGGGATCGGCGCCGGTGGAACAACCGCCTATGCGCTCGGCTACGTGGATCTTCCGGCGCTTGGATTGATGGCACCTGCGGTTCTCCTCTTCGCGCCGCTGGGGGTTCGCTTGGCCAATCGATTGCCAGCCCGGCACCTCGAACTGGTATTTGGTTGTCTCCTGGTCGTGCTGGCTGCGGATATGCTGCGACAGGCTCTCGAGCACTACTAGATCCGGAGCCAAGAGCCGCTTGCCGGCCGAAACCCGAAGGCGCTGAGGCGCTCAGCCTCCCCACAGTCGAGTCAAGGCTTCTTGTCTCGCTTGGTTTGCGGGAGAGGTGCGTGAGGGCGCGACCGGGCTAGGGACCCTGGTTAGAGATCGTACCCCCGGGACTGCCGGGGGGATTTTGCGGCGGCGGCGGTATGTAGGTGTCGGACCGGGGATCGGGCGGAGGTTCCGCTGTCGGGAACGGCGGGTCCGTGGACGAATCATCGAGGCCCGCAACCGCACCACCAACACGCAGGCTCTTCAACCGCGCCGAGAACTCCTCGGGCAGCCCGGCAGCGGCGATGTCCTCGGCCACCGTCTCATCGATCTGGTCCTGGGCCCCGGAGAGGCGGGCTGCCCGGAGTGCGGCTTCACCGAAATCGAGCCGGCAGCCCCCGAGGCCCGCGATCGCGCGCGGCGACAACTGCTCGGGCCGGGGCGGCGGCGCCTGGCCCGGCTCGACCACCACCTGCTGCCCCCCCTGGATCGTCGTCGCACCGCTCAAGGACGCGTCGGCGCTCTCGACCAGCACCCGGCTTTCCTCCGACGTGATCGTCGTGACCCCGTTGGCATCGACGGCGACCCGGAGGATCGTCCCCAGCACCGTGGCAATCGCAGCCGGCGTGTGGATTTCGATCTTCTCCTCGCCCAGACGCGGCTCCACCACCAGGCGGATCTCGCCCCGGTCGAGTTTCACGATGCGTGCGCCATCCCGGGCGCCGTCCTTTCGCTCGAGCTGGAGCGAAGTGTTCTCGCAGACTTCCATCAGCACATCCTCGTCGACGAGCACCGAGCAGCCCCCGTCGTCGTCGGTGTCGAGCCCGGCGCCGTCTTCGACCGCGGAGCTTTCATGGAGCACCTGATCGCCCGAGGTGGTTCCCAGTGCCGCGGTCAGACGGCCCGCCGCCGCCGCCAGCCCCGGGGGACCGCAAACCGACACTACGAGGAAGAACCCCACCCATCGGGAGGTTCGCTTGGCTTGGCTCATCGGATACTCCTCTCCTGCGCCCAGGCAGCTGGACGGCCCCCAATCTAGGGCGCCCCGCGCTGCAGTGCCTGTGAAGCACTTCACTCGGCAGGGAAAATTCTTCCAATGGCCCCCGGGGGCCTCAGCCCACTGGCTTCCCAGTGCACCGTCCAGACGCTTTATAGTGGGCGAGGGGTGAATTCGAATTGCAGGCCATCAAACCGCCGGACGCCGCGGAGCTCGAAGATCCCGGCGAGATCCTCGCCATCATTTCGGACCCGGCGCGGCGCGGCACCCTCTACCCCGACCTGCACCGGCTGCGCGAGGTGGAACCGCGCTTCCACACGGATGCATTGACGGGAAGCCCGGCCTGGCTGCTCACCCGCCACGCCGATGTACAGACGGTGTTACGGCATCGCGCCGCACGGAGCGACCACCGCGGGGTCGAGATCTTCGACCAGGGCCCCGAAGGTCGGGTGTTCTACGAGATGCAGTTGAACACGCTCTTGTTCCTGCCCCCGGATCGCCACGACCGTGTTCGCTCCCTGATCTCCAAGGCCTTCACGCCGCGCTCGGTGGAGCAGCGGTTGCCGCGCATCCAGCAGGTCGTGGACACCCTCCTCGATGCCGTCGAGGATCGCGGCGAAATGGACCTCGTCGCCGACTTTGCCTACCCGCTGCCCATGGTGGTGATCTGCGAGATGCTGGGTGTGCCCGCGGAAGACCTGCCCCGATTCCAGCGCTGGGCCCACGACTCCCATCGTCGGGGCGAACTGGGTCTGATTTCCGACGCAGTGATCGCTCGCGGCGAGGAAGCGACCCGGGGCTTCCAGGAGTATTTCCGGGGCCTGATCGAAGACCATCGCAAGCACCCGCGCGACGACCTCATGTCGGCACTCCTCGCCGCCGAAGACGGCGGGGAACGCCTCTCCGACGAAGACCTGGTCGGTAGCTGCTACATCCTCCTCCAGGCGGGGCACGGCACCACCGCCGACCTGATCGCCATGTCCGTGAACGCCCTGCTCGAAAACCCGGAACAGGAAGCCCGGCTGCGGGACGCTCCCGAAGGCATCCCCGTGGCGGTCGAAGAGTTTCTGCGCTTCGACACTTCGGTGCAGATCAGCCAACGCGTCGCCGACGAAGCCATGACGATCGGCGGCCAGGTGATCCCCCCCGGCGAGGTGTGCGTGCTCTTCAACGGCGCCGCCAATCGCGACCCCGAAGTCTTCGCATCCCCCGACCAGCTCGATGTCGCGCGCACGCCGAACCCGCACCTCACCTTCGGAATGGGCTACCACACCTGCCTCGGCGCTTCCCTGGCGAGGCTCGAGATCCAGACCGCACTGCGTACCCTGCTTGCGCGCTTTCCGAAACTGAAGTTTTCCGGCGCGCGTGGCGCCTACCGCAGCAACCTCTTTCTGCGCGGGCTCTCGGAGTTGCCGTTGAGATTCTCCTAGCGGGTAACCGCGACGGACTTCCGAGTCCACCGGTGACGGTCCCTGGGGCTGTCGCTAACCTCAAGCGTCGCCCGGCGGCGGGCAATCGACCTCGGGTCACAGCCTGAAAATTTCGATCGAGGACCTCCCACACAGCCAACGAGACCCTTTTTGCCGCTCCTGATGCACCCAACCGGAGGCAGATGATGAAGTGTTCCCACGGTGTTGCCTTGTTTCTTGCACTTACCGCACTCGCGGTGTTCGCAGGTTCGACCCAACCGGCAATCGCGAAGGACCAGGTAGGGGAGCGCTCCTGCGATGCTCTCGACGCCTGCCTTTCGAACGAGGGGCGAATCGGCAAGCGTTCGTGCAACGCAGAAGGCGCCTGCGAAGCCAACGCCGGACGGATCGGCAACCAGGCCTGCAACGCAGCCGCGGGATGCACCGCCCAGACCGGAAGGATCAAGAACCAGGCGTGCAACGAGTCGGGCGCCTGCCGGTCCCAGGAAGGCCGGATCGAGCGCGCCTCCTGCAATGACGAGGATGCCTGTATTGCCCAGAGTGGGCGCATTCGAAAGTCCGCGTGCAACCGCGGAGCGGCTTGCCAGTTCCAGGAAGGCCGGATCTCGACCCGATCCTGCAACGGCGAAGCAGCCTGCTTCTTTCAGTCCGGCAAGGTGAGCAAGGGCTCCTGCAATGCTGGGAACGCGTGCGACAACCAGAGCGGAAGAATCGGGAAAAATTCGTGCAATCGGGAATTTTCCTGCGTGGAGCAAGGCGGTTCGATCGCAAGAAATTCGTGCAATGCCGAGGGGGCATGCCAGGACAATATCGGCGCGATCGGGAAGAACTCGTGCAACGGATCGAATGCATGCCAAGGGAACACCCAGGACATCGAAGACAATCAGTGCAACGAGGACGGCGCCTGCTCCGTTCCCGAAGCTGTCCCCAACTCCGTGGAAGTCTCGTTCACGTTTGGAAACATCAAGCGCACCTGGGATCTCGACCCTTCGAAAGAGGGCAATACCTGCGACACACTCGCCAACCTGGGCTCCAGCTGGCCCCTGGAGATCAACGGCACTTTTGTATTCGCTTCCACGAACGCGGCCGCCAGGCTGGAATTTTTCACCAGTGACTACTGCACCGGAAACAGAGCAGGAAACTTTTTGTTCCAGCCGGGATCGTGGGATGGAAAGAGTCTCGGTGGTGCCGCCATCAAGTCGATGCGTCCACGCATCCAGCAGAACTCTGAACCGGGGCTCCCGGGCGTTGGCCTCAAGGTCGTCTTTTTCCCCGGCGAAAACCTGGATTGGTACGACGAAATCACCTGCCGCGAAAACCCACAGCCGAATCTCGGCCTGAAGGACCCGAACAACGCGCAGAAGGGAAACTGGCCCAACCAGTGCGCCTCGGCGGACGATCGGATCTTCTGCCTCTCGCCAACCGATAAGAATTTCACTACTCGGTACGGGACACAGGGGAGTGAAACGACGAGCGCCAAGAACTGGTTGATCGGGCCGCCGCCCGGCAATCTCGATTTTGCAGGGGAAGGTGGCCCAGGCACGATTGCCTACAGTTTCGGGGCCTACCCTCTCGGAAGCATCTTCTACAACCTCTACGGAAGCACATGGAATGGGGACGGCTCAGGAGCCTATTGCACGGGAAATTCCGTCAACGGGGCCGGTCAACCCTACCAAGTCTGCGCCGACACGTACTACAAGGATTACTGTGTCGCGATTCGCTTCTGGGAAGATGACACGACCAACTGCGACAGCGTCGACTGGAACGCGGCGGGATATCGCCAGACGTTCACACGTGTCCAGAATCTGTGCGACGGGGGGACCTTTCCCGGGGCCTGTTACAACTCGGGGAGCGACGGGGCTCGCCAGCAGGGCAGCATCAGCATCGCCTGCGAAAACGGTCAGATCCAGGACGCAAATCGCAACGCCTACAACAACTGGCCGATGAAGGCGAAGTGCATGTACACACGCATCATGCCGTGCGCTGACCTGTAGCGTCAGGATGCGCGGGGCACGAGTTCGCGATACACCGCGAACATCTCCCGGGCCGTGTTCTGCCACGAAAAGCGTGCCGCACGCTGGAGGCCTCGCACCGCGAGTTGTTCGCGCAGGTTCGGGTTTTCCACCACGTCGCGGATCGCCCCTGCGATGGACTCCGGATCCTGGGGATCGGCTCCCATGGCGGCGTCTCCGGTGACTTCGGCCACGGCGCCTCCACTCGCCACCACCGCGGGGGTGCCACAGGCCATGGCCTCGAGGGCCGGGAACCCGAAGCCTTCGTCGTGACTGGCGAAAGTCAGGAGCGAGGCCCCGGAATAGATGGCCGGCAGCCACTCATCGGACACGTAACCGAGACACCGCGGTTCGACGCCGGGAACCTGCCGTACCTGTTCATGGATCTCCGGTGCGCCGAACGAGTCCCGCCCCACCCACACCCAGGGCAGCGCAGTCCGCGACGCCGCCAAACCGCGCGCCTGGTTCACGAGGTTCTTGCGAGCCGAGATCTCCCCCACGTAGAGCGCATACTCCGACGGTAAGTCGTACCGCGCGCGCAGAGCCGCGATCCGCGACGCTTCCGCGGGTTGAAAGTGCGGCGTCACGCCGAGGTAGACCACCCGCCCTCGTGCCGCCGTCTCGGGATAATGCTCCAGGAAGCGCTCCTGCGTTGCATTCGAGTCGAAGACGATCCGCTCAGCGTCGCGAGCGATCGCTGCGTAGTGTCCCCGCTTGCGCGCGCGGAAACGGGGACTCGCCCAGTGCTCGCTGTCCAGGCTGAACACATCGTGCACCGTCGCTACGAGCGCGGCGCGACAGCGCTCGGGGAGTCGCGCGTCGGTGCCGTGAAAGACATCCGGGCGCCCCCCGGGGCCGCCGAAAGCGTGAAACCAGCGGTTGCGCGCTTGCGGGTGGCGGAAACGCTGCCGGTGCTCGCGCCAACGGGAAAGGCGCGTGCAGACGGACAGCTCGTCTCCCGCGGAAAGCTCCCCGATCAGCGCATGGGCAAGGTCTCGCGCGTACCGACCGACGCCCGTTGCGTCCGAGCGAGCTGCCGGCGTCATGTCGAGGGCAAGATGCACCGGGCGAGCTTTCCGAATCTAAGTCGGGCGCGCTACCTCACGCAGCGACCGGCGCCGTAACGGCGTGCCTCAGCTCTCGTGGAGCATGCGGGGAAGCGGGACCGAGAGCGGTGCGAGCGAGATCTCGCACTCCTGCCAAAGCGGCTTCCGGTGGATCTACTCCAGGTCCGGTTTGATGGCCAATCCCCTACAGCGGTTCAAGATGTTGCGTTAATCACCGGTGTGTTGTTCGTGAGGACGGCATCGTTATCAACCGTGAAGATTCAGCCGACGTGTCCCAGTTCGGCGGCTAGCTGATCGACCTCATCAAATGGAAAATCTAGAGCGCTCGCGCAGGCGCTCGGAGATCTCCAGTCACGAAGTCATCCGCGTCTGCTCTAGAGAATTCCGGCCTCTTCAGGTCTGCACCCCGAATCCAAGCACCTTCAGACTTGAGCCGCCGCTCGAGATGACTCCCGATGGAGTCACCAACCCCCAGAACAAGAAGCTTCATTTGGTTTTTCGGGGGGTGCGAAAGGTCACGAGGCCAGCAAGCGAAGTTGTTCAGGGTTTAGAGCGCGCTAATCACCAAGTACACACAGCTTTCTGTAGGCTAACGTCCGTCGAAGTCGGGGGTGAAGAGAATGGTGAAGAATTTCACAGCCGCCCTCTGGCTCTTGAAGCTCGGTGCGCCGCTTAACCTCTACTTTCTGGCCACGACGTTCTCACTTCCCTGCGGTTCCGCCGATCCCCACATCTTGATTCCGGCCCAGATCCTGTTCGCCGTTTCGGCCTACCGGTGCCTGTTCCCGATGCGTTACCAGGACAACGTCGTCTTTCACGATTCCCTGCTTTCCTCGGCGTTCCTGACCCGCATGCTCGCCACCGTGACGGAGGTGGCGTACATCTACCTGTTCTCCCACGTGCTTCGCCTGCTCAACGTCCATCACGTGGCATGGGTCGACTGGTTTTCCTGGGCGATGGTGTTCCAGGCCGCGGTCTCCCAGGGCTTCGTCTGGTGGGCGATTCTCACCAAGCGCCGGGTGTTCTACTACTACGAAGAACTCGGCTGGGCCGCGATCTTCGCCGCCAATACCCTGGCCAGCGTCTACCTCTACGCAACGCTCGACTCCCTGGGCGGCCGGGAGATTCTCCTTCAGCTGAACCTGCTCTTCGGGCTCTTCTACCTGCCCTGGCAGGCCGTCCACTTGATCACCCTGTGGTCGGATGCGCGTTCGGAAGGCGACCTCTCGACCCCCGACTCGCGCCCCACACGCGATGTACTGGTAGAGGGGCTCCACGCGTCCATTTACGCGCGGACGCCGGCGCGGGATGCCGAGTCGTGGGGCGGATGGGTCGGACTCACCTGGATGGTGAGCTACTGGGCAGCCGTCATCCCCGTGTGGGTGTACTGGATCGTCGAGACGCTCGTTCACTAGAAACGAGTCCGGCCCGGCATGAGACGGCTACGAGTCGGTCGGAGGCGCTGCGGATGCCCGTGGGGCACCCGGTCCCTGCGCCGCCTGTTCGCTCATGATGGGCGCAATCAACTCGTACAACTCATCGCCCATGACCTGGTGTCCAGCACGCGAGAAGTGGTAGTCGTAAAAGTTCCACAGTTTCCGGCTGGGAACCTCCCGCTTCGCCGCTGCCATGGCGTCTTGCGAATTGCGGTAGCGGACCCCGTTCTCTTCGAGAAAGGCTTCGATGTACTGGTTGAAGGGAGCCCCGTAATTTTCGTAGCAGCCCAACTCTTCGAGCTTTTCCCGCAGCCAGGGAAATCTCGGCTCGTAGTAGGGCTCGTTTTCGAAGGTGTAGAGGTAGTGCATCACGAGCACTGCGAACTCGACTCCGGCGCTTTCGGTCAGTTGCTTCATGGCGAGCAGGTACCGGCCAGTCCGCTCCGGATACTGGTCGCGGGACGCGGGGTCTTCGTCGCAGAGAATGTCCATCCAGAACGGCACTACCAGATCGGGGTTGGCCGGTGGAAACGCCGCCTCGTAGAGGTCAGGAATTAGCCGCCGCGCACCCACTTCGACATAACGCAAGAAATACGAGTTCTGGATCCACCAGAGACGCCAGCGATTCTCTGGAGCAAGGGGAATCCCGTCAGCGTCCAAAGCAAAGCCGTGCTTCCGCTCGAGATTGCTGTCGTCGGTAAGATCGTTGGCACCCGTCACCACCACAACGATGTCTGGTTCGATCAGGGGCAAGAAGCGGCGCAATAAAAGAATGTACTGAGAAGGCGTTCCGTTCTGAATGCCCGCGTTGACGACAGTCCAGCGCCAGTTCTCCCCTGCACTGGCAGCGGCGCCCGCCGCTGCCTCAATGTGCCGCGCCGCGACCTGAACGAACCGGTCCTCCTCGAGTGTCTCGAGCGCTTCGGTATACGAATCGCCGAAGACGAGAATGCGCTTTTCGTCCGGAGCTTTCGGGCCGATGTCGGCCTGCATCCGGAGCCCCAGGTTGTTGGTATGGCAATGTCCTAGGAGCGCCGGCGGATTCGCGAGTTCGCTGGATCTCCCGTTGAGATTGTCATCTGTTTCGTAGGTGTAGACCGCTCTTTCCTTGTTGGGAACCAATGAACGAATTACATCGGGATCGGGCTGAAAAGCGATCTCGTTCTTGGCGACACGGACCCCCACCTCGAAGATGAGACCCAACAACGCGGTGGTCCCCAAAAGCAGTGCCACCCGGGCGGCGAGGGGCGCGGGACGTCGCGTCGGCGTCTCAGACAAGGACAACTCCTACCGCGCATATGCGCGATTGCCCGGCCGCGGCGCACTGGGCCGCGACGCAAAACCCCGGACCTCCATTCGCCCGTCGAGACAGCGCCCGAAGCGGGGTTCGCGCAGCCTGGAGGGGCCGCATCGCGAAGAAGCCATCGAAGCGTCCGTGGGGGCTCATGCGGTCCTCTTTTCCTCTTCCCGCGCGTGCCCCATGAATCGATCGCTCCAGCAAGGAACGGGACTCCTAGGGAGGGGAACACGTGCATTCTACCAACGATTCGCAGGCGCCGTTCTTTCCAGATTCGACCAAATTTGGACACGCCATGAAAGCGCCCTACGCTGGCCCCATGGAAAATGCGGCCGCGCGTCGGTTTGCGACTACCGTGGCAACCTTCCTCTTCTACTGGGCCGCCTTTGCCGTCCTCTATGACTACGTGGGCGATGGGATGATCGCTCTGTCCGCTTTTCCGATTATTGTCAGTGGGCACTTGTATGGCCGCTGGGGAGGCGTGCTCGCCGGGCTAAGCCTGGCCTTCGTCAACTACCAGTTGCTCGACAACGCCGGAAGATGGCCCGGACCGACGGAGCCCGGAGTTCCCTTTGCGTTCGCCTCGCTGGCCCTGGTGGGCATCGGCCTGCAGGCCGGATTTTTCGGCGAATCACGCCGCAAGGTGGAAAGCGAGATCCACCAACGGGAACGCACCGAGCAGCAGTTGCGATCGGCACTCGAGGAAGTCCACACGCTGCGCGGCATCGTCCCCATCTGCGCCGGTTGCAAACAGATCCGGAAAGACGACGGCTCCTGGGTTGCCGTGGAGCGCTTCATCCAGGAACGCTCCGAGGCGAGTTTCAGCCACGGCGTCTGCCCGAATTGCGCCGCAGAACAAGGTATGGACGCGTAATCCCAGGGCCTTCAAGACCCGACAATGCAACGACTAGGACGCATCGGCGAACATGGAAACACGCCGCCGCGACTAGAAGTCTTCACGCCTCTGGACATGCGCGCGCCGACCCGCAATGGTCGTGGACCGCTCCTCTTCGGTGACCACCGGTTCGTCGTCGGGAAGATGCCTGCGGATCTCGGAGAACTTCACCACGGTTGCGGTTGGGTGCTTGTCCGGCGGCAACGCCGGTTCCGACAGGCCGTCGAAACGCATCATGATCACGCCGCGTGAAAAACCTTCCGTGTCCAGCCAGTTGGGGACGCCGGGATCCCGCTCGGAGATTACGTAGTGGTAGGCCCCATCGGAACTCACGCGTGCCTGATCCGCGGAGAGACTGGTCTGGCGATTGGCGTAGTCCAGGGATTCCCACCAGTGATGGCCGAGCTGAATCCCCTGGTAGGCGGCGTCGGCCGGCCAGCTGGTGATGATCAGCGCTTCGTCGTCTTCGAGGGCGTAGTGCCCTCCGACCATGAGGCGCCCCGCCAATCCCCCCTGCCCTCCCGTATCCCGGGGCGGCGACAGGGCGTTCGCCGGTGCGAGCGCCGCGAGTCGGGTCCGACTGAATTCCGGCCACAGGCGGACCTCTTCGGCAAACGCGTTGGTCGCAGCCGCGAGGCGCTCGGCCATGACGAGCTGGGAGAACTCGGGATACACGGGCCTTCCCGCGTCTATCCGGTCGATATGCATTTCTCCCGGCGATTCGTTCGCCCAGTCCGAATGGATCTGGCGCACGAGAATCCGCTGCGGCCCCGAATCCGTTCGCAACCAGTTCCCCGCGCGTTCCTCACCGCCAAGGATCAATTCGAAGGTGCCATCGGGTGCGACCTCGAGTTCATCGGTCGAAAGCGTATCCACCGTGTCCGATAGCGAGTGCAGGCCATACACCGCGAAGTCGAGCCGCCGACTCGTGCCGCGGTTTCCCCAGACCCGGTAGACGCCATCGCCGTCGAACAAGGCGATGCGGTACCGCTGGTCCGAGTTGTCCATACCGGCCTTGTTGAAATGGTTCAGCGAAAGAAACACCGGGAAGTCCGGCTCGGCCAGAGCGTGCGCTTCCAGCTTGTTGATCAAGATCCGCACGATGTGCCGGTAGGCCTCGGCCTGCTCCTCCTCGCTGCCGAACCACTCGTGACCGCGAACGAACCCCCCTGCATCCCGCAACGAATCGGCCAACGCGTCCAGGCTGGCTTCGAGATCCTGGTTCGCTGCCACCTTCTCCACCCTTTCCGGGCGTAGATCCCACAAGAGGAATCCCACCGCGCCCGCGAGGAGACCCGCGAGGAAGATCAGAAGCGTCCGCGCCACGTGTTGCCTTCTTTAGAAACCCGTTGGGACACCGGAGACTACGGCTTCAACTCCTCGTCCACCGACGCAGAAAGGGAGTCTCCGGCAGGGCTGGTCATGATACGGCTTGGGCGATCACGCCCGAAGAAATAACCCGCCCAGGAAAGCATCACCGAGAGCCGGTTCCGGAAGCCGATCAGGTAGAAGATGTGGAGCGCCATCCATGCCACCCAACCCGCGAAGCCGCGAATCCGCAGCTTCCCCAGCTGGACCACGGCGGCGTTCTTTCCGACCGTCGCCATGGTTCCCTTGTCCTTGTACTCGAAGGGAGCGGCGCCCGCCGGGTCCTTGCCCTCGACGATTTCGCGAATCCGCGCCGCTGCGTACCCGCCCTGCTGGATCGCCGGCTGGGCCAACATCGGAATGCCCCGGGGATCTTCCGGAACGCAGGCCACGTCTCCGATGGCAAAGACCTCCGGGTGCTCCACCAGACGCAACCACCGATCCACCTGGATGCGCTTTCCCTTGTTCTTCTGCGCCGCGCACCCGTCCCCAAGGTCCGCGGGTTTCACGCCGGCAGACCACATGATCGTCCCGCACTCGATCACCTCTCCGTCCCCGGTCACCACCCGGCTCTCAGTGGCCTCCTTCACGAGGACGCCCAGGTGGAGCTTGACCCCCTTCCCCTCGAGAACGCGCCCGGCATAGGCCGAGAGACTCGGATGGAACGGACCCAACACCCGCTCCTGGCCTTCGATCAGGTGGATCTGGCACTCCTCGCGCTGGAGCTCCGGGTATTCCGCAGGCACGACCAGGTCCAGGAGTTCGGCGAGAGCGCCCGCGAATTCGACGCCCGTCGGGCCGCCGCCACAGACGACAAAGGTCAACAGGCGGCGGCGCTCTTCGGGGTCCGCGAACTCGACCGACCGCTCCAGGCAGGCCAGGACGTGGTTGCGCAGTTGGAGGGCCTCGGAGAGATCCTTCACACCGAAGGAACTGGCCTCGATCGCTTCGTTTCCAAAGAAATTGGTCGTGCTACCGGTGGCAAGCACGAGCATGTCGTAGGAGTGCTCCGCGCCATCGGAGCTGCAGACCACCTTCCGCTCGAAGTCCACCCGTTCGACCATCGCCTGGCGGACGTGGATGTTTTTCGAGCCGCGAAAGATCTTGCGAATTGGATAGGCCACGTCCAGCGGTTCCAGCAGCGACGTCGCCACCTGGTAGAGAAGCGGCTGAAACGTGTGGTAGTCATGGCGATCGATCAGCGTGACGTGGACAGAGCGCCGATCCCGCGTCTCGAATCCATCGAGGTCTCGGGCGCACAACAGGCCGCCAAACCCCGCCCCCACGATCACCACTTTCGAGTTTGCTTCAGGCTTCATGACCTAGAGGCTATGACGCCACGCCGAAAAAGAAAAGCATTTCCGAAACCCGGGCGACCCGTCCGGAAAGGGGTTTCCGAAGCGCCCTTGCGACCTCGGCGAGCAGAGTCGGGATCGATTCGAACGTGCTGGCCCGTTGGTGGATGCTAAAGTGTGCGCGCTGTATCCCAGATCTGCGCTGCGCGGTGAGAGACACCGCGCCCTGCTCCGCCCTGCTGCTCTATCGTGAGGTTCTCCCTGTGCTGAAGCTCCGTTGTATCGCTGACAACCCCTCCATTCGTTTCCGGTTCGCTACTACGCTTCTCGTCCTGTTCTGCCTTGGGGCCTGGGTCGGGCCCGCCGCCGCGGACAGGGACTTCGACGACGACGATGAGTTCGTGTTCTCCGTCTTCCACGGCCCCGCGCGCACGGTGCTCGCCAACCCGGATTCGACCGGGCACCAACTCGGGGACCTTCGGGTCGTCTCGCTCCCGACCGAGTTCGCTTCCGGAAAGACCGCCGGCCGCCTCGACGCAACCCTGATTACCACCGGAATCGACGTTACCGAGCCCGACGACGAAACCCGGATCAGCACCCTGATCTTCGCTTTCGGCGCCGCAGGCATCGACCAGATCGTCGTCAATGGAACCGCAGTCTATCCCCCCGCCGGTCCGACCCTCGCTTTCGACACGACGACGATTCGCCCGGTTACCGGAGGCGCCGGGAGATTCGCGGGCACGACCGGGTGGGCGGAGTCGAGACATTTCACCAACGACACCTGGCAACATACCTTTCACCTGCTGATGCCCGAACGCGAGGACCGGCGTGAAAGGCGGCGTCACGGCAGGCGACGCTGACCGGCGCCCTCCCACACGCGACAACCTGCGTGTCAGGGCTGTGGTGCGGCGGCGCGACGTTGTGCGGCCAGAAATTGCTGCCAGCGGCGCGTCAAGGCCATGGGCCAGGTGTGCCGACCGGGGAAGGTGCAGAGCACCGTCTCGCGTTTGCAGCCTCGGGCCACCTGGCAGCCGTCGCGGTCGACTTCGATGTCCTTGCAGCCGTTGGTTTCCTGCCAACGGGAGAAGCTGCCGCGCCCCTCGCGCAGAGGGATGACGCGATCGCCCCTGCCGTGGGCGATCCAGACCGGCACCGGCGTCTCGCAGGCCTCGGTGGGTCCCCCACCACCTACGGGCGCGATGCCTGCGAGAACCCCGGCGCGCTCACAGCCGAGCAGGTTCGAAAAGTACCCGCCGTTCGAGAAACCCGTGCTCAGGAAACGCCTCGTATCGAGACATGGAAGCCGGGACAGGTCCGCAACGAGAGCGTCGAAGAAAGCCATGTCGCGGTCCGAGTGTTCTCCGGGCGCAACCTGCCAGCCCGGCTGGGACCGGGAGCTTAGCCCCGGGAAGCGGCGGCGAAGGCCCTCCGGTGCGATGAACACCGCCTCGGGCCAGGACCGCGAAGCCCCGATCCCGTCGAGGAGCGCGCCCGCCGCGCCGCCCCAGCCGTGCCAGAAGAACACCACGGGCGCCGGACCCGACTTCCCCGCCAGGGCGCCGACCTCCACCACCACGCTCCGATTGCGCCCGTCGACCTTGATCTCCCGGGTCGAGCGCCCCGGTTCCAGGGGACACGCCAGGCCCAGGCCCTGCGTCCCCGACTCGGCACCGGAAGTTCCCGAAAGGCCCAGGAAGAGTCCGGCCAGCCAGGCAAGGCGAGCCCCAGCCTCAAACCACGTGGCCGGTGCCTCCATCTCGCAACCTAGATGGGTTTCTTCATCGGAAGCAGGTCGTCGAACTCGGGAGCGCGCTGCTCCCGCTTCGCCTCGAACGCTTCCGCCATGTCCTTGGGATGGAACATGCCCGTCTGCCAGGTGGCAATGAAGTTCAAGGAATCTTCGACCGAGTGGTCGCGCGTGTAATTGATCATCTCCTTCGTGCCCCAGATGGCGAGCGGCGACTTGGTCGCGATCTGGCGGGCGACTTCGAAGACTCCCTCCCGCAGCGCGTCGTGGTCCGGGAAGACCTCGTTCACCAACCCGCAAGCCTTGGCCTCGGCAGCCGGCATTCGGCGGCCGGTATAGGCGAGTTCGCGCGCAATCCCCTCCGGAATGAGCTTCGGCAGGCGCTGCAGCGTCCCGACGTCCGCTGTCATTCCGATGTTGATTTCCTGAACGCAGAGGAAGGCGTCCTCCGTCATGTATCGCATGTCACACGCGGTGATCATGTCCACCGCGCCGCCCACGGCGCCGCCCTGCACAGCGGCGATCACCGGGATGCGCGCACGCTCAAGGGCCGTAAAGGTTTCCTGGAGCGCGAGCACGTTCCGACGCATGTTCGCCCGCTGGCGCCCGACCTCGTGCCCCTCCCCGCCTGTCACGTTCTCGGACCCGCTCGTGAAGACAGCGAGGTCCATGCCCGCGCAAAAATGCTTCCCCGTCGACGTGAGGACGATCACACGGGGACCCCCCTCTGCATCGAGTTCCCGGACCAGTGCGGGGAGTTCTTCCCAGAAAGCGGGAATCATGGAGTTGAAAGCTTCCGGACGGTTGAGGCGTACCTCGGCGATCCCGTCCGAGACCTCGACGGCGAAACATTGGTAGTCCATGCCCGATTCATAGTTCTCCCCCCGATCCGGGGCAACCATCCCTGTACGGCCCGCGCCACCGGCGCCGCCCGCCTTCGACGAGCGGATCTGCATCCCCTAGGATGGCCCTCCGATCGCGAAGGGACGCTCCACCTCCATGCAATTCGAAAACCGCGTCACTCGGATGCTGGGGATCGACATTCCGATCGTCCAGGCCCCCATGGGATGGATCGCGCGGGCCCAGCTCGCGTCCGCCGTTTCACAAACGGGCGCCATGGGCATCATCGAGACCTCGTCCGGGGAGTTGGATGCGGTACGGGACGAGATCCGGAAGATGCGAGAACTCACGAACCGGCCGTTCGGCGTCAACATCGCCCAGGCCTTCGTCCGCGACCCGGACATCGTGCAGTTCGTCATCGACCAGGGGGTCGAGTTCGTCACGACGTCGGCCGGAAGCCCTACGCGCTACACGCGCCAGATCAAGGACGCGGGCCTCACCGTCTTTCACGTCGTTCCCAACCTGGCCGGCGCCCTCAAGGCGGTCGATGCGGGGGTGGACGGCCTGATCGTCGAAGGCGGAGAAGGCGGCGGATTCAAGAACCATCGCGAAGTGGCGACATTCGTCCTGCTGCCCCTGGTCCGGGCGCACGTGGACGTGCCGATCATCGCGGCCGGCGGCATCTGCGACGGTGCCAGCATGGCGGCGGCCTTCGCCCTGGGCGCCGAGGGAATCGTGATGGGCACGCGCATGGTATCGGCCGCCGAGTCCCCGGTTCACGAAAACTGGAAACACGCAATCACCGAGGCCCCCGAAACGGGAACAGTCCTGCTCAAGCCCGAAAAGGGGCCTGCGCTCCGCGTGCTCCGCAGCCAACGCAGTGAACGACTCGAAAACGGTGACGGCGACCCGATGCAGGCACTCGCCGGGGGCATCCGGGACCTCTACTTCGGTGGCGACCTGGAGGCGGGGCTGGCCCTCACGGGACAGGTCGCAGGCCGCATCGACCAGGTCCGCCCGGTGGCAGAGATCATCGCCGATACCGTGCGCGGTTTCGAAGCAACCCTCGAAAGGCTCGCACGCTACCGGAGCGAAGCCGCCAGCTGACGCCCGCTACGAGTTCCGAAACGCACTCCAGGAACTCGCCCGGGGGAATCTGCATACCATGCCGGACATCAACCCGACCGTTCTCTATGTGCTTTCACTCTTGTTGGCCGGGCTCGGCTCGGGATTCGTCGGGGGCCTGTTCGGCGTAGGCGGCGGAATCCTCCGCGTTCCGATCTTTCTCTTCATGTTTCCCATCTTCGGCGTCGACCCCACTCAGGTCATGCACGTTGCCGCCGGCACCTCGCTTGCGCTCGCAATTCCCACCGGCCTGCGCAGCGCGATGATGCAACACCGTGCGGGAAACCTGGATGTGGCCTTCCTGCGCTCGTGGATTCCCGCGCTGGTGGTCGGTGTGATCGGCGGCATCTTCATCGCGCGCGTTGTACCGGGCACGACCCTCGCCACAGTCTTCGCCTTTGCATCCCTGGCCATCGCGATCGAGATGCTCGCCCTTCCCAAGCACGTGAAAATCGCCCAGAAGGTGCCCGGACACCCCATTCGCGACCTGATCTCGGCCGCCATCGGGTGCATTTCCACCATGATCGGGATCACGGGCGGGACCTTCACGACACCCGCCCTCACCTTGTGTGGCGTCTCGATTCATCGCGCCGTGGCCGTAGCAGCCGCCGGGTCGTGCGCGATCGCCACGGTGGGAACGATCGGGGCGATCATCAACGGCATCGGGGCCGCGGGAAGACCTGCCTGGTCCCTGGGCTACGTCGACGGCCTCGCCTTCCTCGTGATGCTCCCGGCGATCCTCATTTCAGCGCCCCGCGGTGTGAAGCTGGCAAACCGCCTCAGCGAAACGCGACTCCGGATCATCTTCGGCATCTTCCTCCTCGGCATCAGTGCCGACATGCTCTGGCGCTCCTTCGGCTGATCCACGACGAGGGCCCCGACAGCAGCCGTGTCCCGCGGCACGGGTCAGCGAAGCTCGAGCCCCGGGAGTTCGCCGGTCTCGCGCCAGTCGTGGAGGAGCTTGAAGTACTCGGGCGATCCGCCGCCGTAGAAACCGTCCTGCCCGCGCCTCTCGCCCGGCTTGCCCTCGTTGTTGTAGTAGCCCGGCGTGCATTCTTCGAGAAACTGGGCACCGCGTCCGGCAAGCTGGATGATGGTCTCCACCCATGCCGCCTCGGCTTCCGCCGACGCTTCGACCTCTTGCACCCCCCGGTCGATCCCCTGTCGGATGACGTACGCGATATGCGTGCTCAACTCGCTGAGCAGGTGCGGAAAGTTGGCCGCGAACCCGGTCTGCGCCGTGCCCATGATGAAACAGTTGGGCATCCCCCGGGAATGGATGCCGTGGAGCGTGGAAACGCCGTCGGCCCACTTGTCGCTGAGACGCAGCCCGTCCCTTCCTACGATCTCGTAGCCGCAGCGTCGCGAGTAATCCGTCCCGACCTCGAAACCCGTGCTGTAGATGAGGCAATCCAGCGGGTATTCGACCCCATTCGCCACGACGCCCTTCGGCGTGATGCGTTCCACCCCCTTCCCCCGCGTATCGACCAGGTTGACGCTGGGGCGGTTGTAGGTCTGCAGGTATTCGTCGTGAAAACAAGGCCGCTTGCAGAACTGGCGGTAGTAGGGCTTGAGCGCTTCCGCCGTCTGAGGATCGGCGACGCTGCTCTCCACCCGCGCACGGATCTCCTCCATCTTCTGGAAGTCGGCAAGTTCCATCTTTTTCATCAGCGCCTCCTCGGACAGGTCGATTTTTTCGTCCTGCTGCACGAGGAAGAGCAGGTTCCGAATGATGTCCGTCCAGCCGTCGTTGACGAGATCCTCGGCCTGGAAGCCGCCGGATACGAGAATGTTGAAGTTGTCCATGCGACGCTGGTGCCATCCGGGCTCGAGGCGGTTTGCCCATTCCGGATCGGTCTTCCGGTTCTTCCGTGCATCGACGGACGAAGGCGTGCGCTGGAAGACGTAGAGTTCCCTGGCCGCCTCTCCGAGGTGAGGCACGCACTGGATCGCCGTGGCCCCGGTACCGATGATTCCGACCCGCTTATCGGCCAACCCCGTGAGGTTTCCTTCCGGATCTCCCCCGGTGTAGCCATAGTCCCAGCGACTGGTGTGGAAGGCGTGCCCCTCGAAGGTCTCGATTCCCGGGATCCCCGGGAGCTTCGGACGGTGCAGCGGCCCGTTCGCCATGCACACGAAATGGGCGCGAATCCGGTCACCACGGTTCGTGGCGACCACCCAGTGGGCACTCTCTTCGTCCCAGCGCATTTCCGTCACCTCGGTCTGGAAACACGTCCGCGGATAGAGATCGTATTTCCTTCCGATGGCCCGGCAATGCTCGAGAATCTCCGGCGCCCGCGCGTACTTTTCCTTCGGGACGTAACCGGTTTCTTCCAGGAGCGGGAGATAGATATAGGACTCGATATCGCACATGGCACCGGGGTAGCGATTCCAATACCAGGTCCCGCCGAAGTCTCCGCCCTTTTCGACGAGTCGAAAGTCCTCGATGCCCGCCTCCTGGAGTCGAGCCGCTGCGAGGAGCCCGCCGAGACCGCCCCCGATCACGAGCACCTCGACCCGGTCCAAGAGAGGCTCTCGCGCAGGGCCGGACTCCACGTACGGATCGTCCAGAAAATGATGGAACTCTCCGGTTGCCTCGACATACTGCTCGTTCCCATCCTGGCGAAGACGCTTCTCGCGCTCTTCCCGGTATTTGCGCCGCAGCGCCTCCGGATCGAAATCAAGGGCGGGGTCCGGGTTTGCACCGGCGCCCGGCGTACGTGTTTCGTCACTCATGAAAGACCTTTCCGCTCGTAGTTTCGGGGGCGTCGACGAAGTCCAGCTTGCTCCTCTTCGCTTGACGCTACGCCCGCGCCGGATTTGCGTCGATGTGCTTGAGAACAGCCAGGAATACCCGCGAGGCGCGACGTGCGATCAACTTCCCGAAGAGAAAGCCGACGACGGGAACCCCCAGTCGCCCCTCGGAGATCCAGGTCACCTTGGTCTTGCCGCCGACCGGCTCCAGGATGATGTCGCCGCGCTCGTGGTGCATGGAGATGGGCTTCACCTCTTCACAGTGGTAACTCAGCTTCCGCGGGCGTTCGTAGCAGGTGATGCGCTCTTTGAACCGAACTCTTCCGTTGGCGAGGAGCCGGAGTGCGCCTTCGCCATTCTTTTCCGTCTTGCCCGGCTCGAGGAGGACCGAGGTGTCGAAGCCGGGGTAGCGGTCGTAGTGCTCGTGGTCTGTGATGGCGTCGAAGACCTCCTCGGGGCCCTTGTCGATCAGATACTCGACTCGAATCTTGATCATGCACACTCTCCACGCTTCCGGGTTTGCAAAGCGGCATCCCGAAGCGCTCCGGACATCACGCCCTCACCCGCCGCGGGCCTTTCCCCATCAGTCGTTGCCTCGACGCAGCACGGCGCCGATCGCATCGGACCACGCGCGGCGTATCTGCAGGGGACTGCGGCGGGAGGCGTGGCGGAATTGTTCCCACGACTCGACCGAGGTCAGCGACGCGATCACCGCGACCGTGTCATCCTGCTGGGCCGGGGTGAACTCCGTCAGTTCGGGTGCGAAGTGCACCCGCACCTGGTTGGCCATGACACCCCGGACGTAGTCGACCATCTGGGCTGCATCCGGATCCTGAAGCATGACGGTGCGCTGAAGCCGCGCCAGGAGATGCACCTTCTCCCAGAGCGCCACGCGGAGCGCAACGAAACGCTCGATGCGCGCAAGCAAAGGACCTTCGCCGATCGCTTCGACCTCCAGGAGTGGAAAACGCTCGAGCATGCGGGAAGCCGCATCGTGTCGCAGGGCGTTGAGGTTCTCGAAGTAGCGAAAGAACGTGGCCACGGAGATGTCCGCGCGGTCCGCCACCTGCTTCGGGGTCGGCGGAAGGTTTCCCTCGAGCACCAGGTCGATGAAGGCGTCGAGCGCGCGGATGCGCCGCCGGTGGGCCGCAGGCGTGCCGGGAAGCCCAGCGGGGACGCGGTCTGCCGCTCCGGACATCTTGAAGCTCCCGTGTGAGAGCAGTACTCTCAATCAATCTTGAGAGTTCCACTCTCAGTCGGTAATGTCAAGGCTCCCGCGGATGCAGGGCCGGTTTCCCGCGCGAGTCACGAGAGGTCTCGGGCCATGAACGATCGAGCGCTCAAACGGTCGGCGAAACCGGCGATTCGCGGCAGCCTCGCGCAGTTGGCGCTGATCGGCGTCGCGCTCCTGCCCTGGCTCGCTGCGAGTGCCTCGGCCGCCGACCCCGGCCCCCGCGGAGAGGCCGCCCTCGGCTCGGGCGACGCCCGGGTCGCGGCCGAACTCCTCGTTGATGCGGCTTCCGTCGCGCCCGGCGATCGCGTGCGGGTCGGTGTGCTCTTCGACCTCGACCCGGGCTGGCATCTCTATTGGCGCAACCCAGGCGATGCAGGCTCCCCCCCCAAGTTCGTCTGGCGCGCTACAGACGCGGCCATCGAACCGACCCAGTGGCCGGCACCCAGGGTCTTTCAGGAGGCAGACGGCCTGCTGACGACTTTCGGCTACGAGAACGACGTCTTGCTCGCAAGCGACGCCCTCGTATCCCAAGACACACAGGGAACGTGGCGCCTCGAAGTGGACACGGGCTTCGTTGCGTGCCGGGTCGAATGCGTTCCTGGGAAAATCCAACTCGCGAAAGAGGTGCCGCTCAGCGTTCGGACGACACCGCCGCCCCCCGAGATCCGTGCCCGCTTCGAACGAGCCGCGTCGCGCCTGCCACGGACACCCGAATCGCTCGGCGTCGCCGTCAACGCACGGGCCTCACGGGCGGCGGCGGATATGGGAGACGACGTCCCACTCGTCCTCGAGGTCCTGTCGTGCGTCGATTCCGCGGCCGATTCCGGCGCCGAGTGCCGTCCGTGGACCCTCGATGCCAGCAACGCCGAAGGGGCGTTCTTCCCCCTGGAAGAAGCAAACCTGGGCTTCTCGGCACTCGGCCTCGCGCGCCCACCCGCCGCACAGGCCGAGAATACGCGCGGCTTTTCCCTCGCCCTCAACGCGCACGCCTTCGAGAATGAACCCCACGTGGACCGCCAACGCCTGCGCGGTGTCGTGCCGATTTCCGGACCCAGCGGCAACACCCACCTCGCCGTAGACGTTCCGATCACCCATGCGGAGACCGCCGACCCCGCTGCGTTCGAAGTGGTGGTCGCCCTGCCCTCGCAGCCCGCGGGCGCCGAGCACAGCATCGGCGCCGAGACGCCCGGCGGCCTCGGCCCGCCTTCGCTCGCTTGGGCGCTCGTGCTTGGACTGATCGGCGGCCTGATCCTCAACCTGATGCCGTGCGTGCTGCCCGTGCTCGCCATCAAGGTTTTTGGAATTGCCGACCTGGCTCGCGCCGACCGCAGCCACGTCGTGCAACACGGCGTGGCCTACCTGGCAGGCGTGCTGGCATCGATGGCCGCGCTCGCCTCGGTCGTGGTCGCCCTCCGCGCAGCCGGCACCGCGGTGGGCTGGGGCTTTCAGCTTCAGGACCCAGGGTTCCTCGCGGTGATCTGCACGCTCCTCGTCGTCTTCGCGATGAACCTCTTCGGTGCCTTCGAGATCACGCTGCAACCTTCCGGCCCCAACCTCGGCCCCAACACCGGCCCCACCTCCCCCGCACGCAGCTTCTTCGAAGGGAGCCTCGCGGTCGCCCTCGCAACGCCCTGCACCGCGCCCTTCCTCGGCACAGCCGTCGGCTTCGCCTTCGCGAGCTCGGGGACGGTGATCTTCGCCGTGTTCACCGCGATTGGCGTTGGACTGGCCGCGCCCTACGTGCTCGTGACGCTCGTGCCTGGCTGGGCGCGCCTGGTTCCGCGCCCCGGCGCCTGGATGCTGCGCGTCCGCCAGGTGCTGGGGTTCTCGCTGCTGGCCACGGTGGTGTGGCTGGCCTGGGTAGCAGGACGCGCCATCGGTGTGGACGCCCAGGCGTTATTGCTCGCGCATCTCATCGCCATCGCATTCCTCCTCTGGGTCTTCGGCGCCGTCCAGGCCACCGCGCGCCCCATGGCGGCACGCGCCATCGCCGCAGTCATCGTGGCGCTCGCGGTCGGGTCGCTCACCGCATTACCCCTCGCACCGGCGCCGCGTGAACGGTCTGACGACGCCGCATCCTCTCCAGGCGGAATCAACTGGCTCGCCTTCGACCCGTTGGCGATCGATCGCGAGCGTGCCGCGGGGCGACCGGTCTTCGTCGACTTCACCGCCGACTGGTGCATCACGTGCAAGGTCAACGAAGCCGTGGTGCTTTCCAACGCAGCGGTCCAGGAAGAACTCGCGCGCTGGGAGTTCGCGACCTTCAAGGCCGACTGGACGCTGCGCGACGACGGGATTACCCAGGCGCTTGCCCAATGGGGCCGCGCAGGCGTGCCGATGTACCTCGTCTACCCCGCGGACCCCACCAAGCCACCTCAACTCCTGCCCGAACTCCTGACCCTGGGCGCCACCGTGGAAGCGCTGCGCGCCGCCGGCCAAGCGGGGGATGCATGATGCCGCGCAAGACGAGTCGCCTCGTGCCTTCGGAACGAGTTGCCTTCGCCTGCAAGGCCACTACTCTCACGCCTTCGGGAGCGTCGATTTCGACCCGAGACCGGCGACCGCACCAGACCGGGCGAGGAGATTGGCGATGAAGGCCTTGCAGAACCGGGGAACCCAGCTCGGTCTCATCGCGCTCGCCCTGGCCGTTGGCTGCACCATGGTCTGGTTCAACCTGGCGAGGAACGTAGCCCTCCCGGAAAATCGTACGCTCTTCATCGCGGTCTGGCTCAGCGCCGCTGCACTCGCCATTGCCGCGTTCGTCAAGAAGGCCGGATGGTTGGGCCGCATCGCCGCCGTACCGGCGATCGTCATCGGGCTGTTCCTTCCCTTTACCGTGAGCATCAGCGAACAGATCCTGCCCCCGAACGCCATCCGGGTCGGCGATACGATGCCCAGCTTCAGCGCGCTGGACGATCGCGGCCAGGCCTTCGACTCCGCGCGCCTGCGCGGAAACCCGGTCCTCATCAAGTTCTTTCGCGCCCACTGGTGACCGTACTGTGTCGCCGAGTTACGGCGATGGGAAGAGCTTCGAGACGAGTTCGACAAGCGCGGCATCCAGGTAGTCACCGTCAGCACCGACCACCCCGAAGAAATCCGCAAGGGCCGCCGCGCTCACGGACTGCAAGCAACCATGCTCTCCGACCGAGCCCTCGGGGTGACGGACGCGTTCGGGTTGCGAAACCAGGGAGCCCACTCCGGTGACCCCAGGGATGAGATCGAAGCGTTGCCCATCCCGACCTCGCTGCTCGTGGACGCCGACGGCAAGGTGTTGTGGATGGACGTCTCCGCGAACTACCAACGCCGTTCGGGTCCCGAGGTGGTGTTGGCGGCGTTGCAGACGCATCTCGACTGAGCCGCGGCGCGTTACTCCAGGTAACCGAGGCTGCGCAGGCGCTCGGAAAGCTCCGGGTCGATCGCCTCCCCCCCGGTCGCCGAAGTCCCTGTGCCCTCGCCCGATTCCGCGAAGCCGACCATCGACGCCGCCATCTCATCGGTACGCCCCGGCTCCCGGGCGGACAGGTCCAGGCGTTCCCCGGGGTCCGAACCGAGATCGAAAAGGCGAATCCGGCTGCCATCGACAATGAGCTTCCACGGCCATTGCGTAAATGACTTTGCGCGGCGCGCATGGCTCATCGCCGGGCGATGCGGCTCTTCCGCGCCTGCAATGAGCGGCAACAGACTCCGACCGCGGAAGCTCTCCGGGATCGGGATTCCAAAGACATCCAGGAGTGTGGGCGAAACGTCGGCCAGACGAACCTGGGTCTCGACCCGACCGGGGGTGGCACCCGGCTCGTGCCAGATCAACGGAACGCGCACGACTTCTTCGTAGACCGTGGTGGAGTGGAGCCACGACCCGTGGTCTCCGAACTCTTCGCCGTGGTCGGAGAAGAGCACCACGAGGGTCTCATCCGACAGTCCGAGACGACCGAGCCGCTCCATGAGTTCGCCCACCCAGCCGTCCACGTAGCGGATCCCGCCATCGTAGAGCGCGACGATGCGTTCGACGTCCGCGGGTGCAAGCGGTTCCGGCGGGTCCTCAGCGGCCCCATCCAGACCCTTGTGACGGCGCAAGAGGGAACGCGTTTCCGAACCCTCCACGCGACCTGAATATTCGGAACCGAACATCGAATCGAAGGGAGCCGGGGGGTCGTACGGGAGATGGACTTCGTAGGTGTGGAGGAAGATGAAGAACGGCGCGTCGCCGATTTCCTCGAGCCAGGCTTCCAGACGCGGCAGGGCCGCCCCGAGCCCCTGCTCGTCTTCTTCGTAGCGCTCGAAGCCGCGATCGAAGCCGAAGGTCGCGGCGACATAGCCACCGCCGGTAAAGGCGGCCGTACGGAAACCATGTTCCCGCAAGACCTCCGCGAGAACTGGCGCTTCGCCGGTCTCCTGGGACACATGGCGCGATTGAAAGAGAGCGCGGTGCGAGGGAAGCGTGGACGCCGCCTGGGCAATCGCGCGTTCGAACACGACGCTCTCCGCCGCAAGTGCGTCGATCGCCGGGCTCGTCTCCCGCGGGTACCCGTAGGCACCAAGGTGATCCGCACGGAGCGTGTCCAGGCACAGCAACACGACACCGCGGAATCGCGAAACATCGGGCGCAGAAACCTGCTGGGGCGAGTCGCTACAACCGAAGACCGCGACGGCCAACGCAAGCGCCCACCAGGAACTCGCCACCGCACCCCAGCGCGGGGGGCAGGAATCCGGGCAAACCGACGCGGCTTTTTGGAGCTTCGCGGACACGCGCTGAAAAACCGACAACCGGACCCTCTCCAGAGTTGCGAAACTTCCAGTATTCCAGCTGGGATCCCTGGAATCAAAGCGGCCGCCTGCAAGATTGCATGCCTCCGCCCCGTTTGTCGGAATGGGCCGGCGCACGGCAAAGTGTCCTGGAGCGCGACGCGTTACCCTCGCTTTGATGACAGGAGGCACTCGTTCCAGTACAGCGGCAAAACGAGCCGAATCGCTGCTCGGCTGGCTCCGAGACTCCGCGGAACAGGACTACATCGGGGAACCGGTCTCCCAGCTCCAGCACGCGCTGCAGTGCGCCGCAGCCGCCACGCACGCCCGCGCCCCCACAGCAGCGGTACTTGCGGCGCTCTTCCACGACGTGGGCCACCTCCGGGCCGCGGGGCGCCCCGACATGGACGGTTTGGGCGTGGTCGACCACGAGGTCATCGGGGCGCACCTGCTCTTGGAAACGGGCTGCTCGGCCGAGGTCGCCCACCTCGTCGAAAGCCACGTAGCCGCGAAGCGCTACCTGTGCTTCCGAGACGCCGCCTACCGGTCGAGGCTCTCGGCCGCTTCCGAGCGAACCCTGGCCTTCCAGGGCGGCCCGATGAGCACAGCCGAGGCGCGCCGCTTCTCGACCCTGCCGAACCTCCGCTGGATCCTGGCATTGCGATCCTGGGACGAGCAGGCCAAGGACCCCGGTGCCAACCCTCCGGGCCTCGAGAGCTACCGCGCAAGTCTCGAGGCCCATATCGAAGCCAATCGCACGAGGCACGGCACGTGCTGACACGGGACCTGAGCGGCGCCGAACAGAATGCATGGGAGCGCGACCGCCGGCTCCACCTGCCCTGCCCCTTCGACGCGGAGCAGCTAGCCCACCTGACCCAATGGACCGACGAACTCCAGGCCTGGCCCGAAACCCCGGGCCGGTGGATGAAATATTTCGAACAGGGAAGCGAATCCGGCGCCCGCCAGCTCTGCCGCGTCGAGAACTTCGTGCCCTACCACCCGGGGCTCCGAGAACTGATCGTCGGCGACGGCGTGATGGCCATCCTCGAACAGCTGATGGGAGAGCCTGCTTGCCTCTTCAAGGAGAAGATCAACTACAAACTGCCGGGGGGCGGCGGCTTCCAGGCGCACCAGGATGCGCCGGCCTTCAAGAGTTTCGGGCAGCGCTTTCACGTGACCCTGCTCATCGCGGTGGACGCGCAGACCCCCGAGAACGGCTGCCTGGAGTTTTCGGATCCCGTCCCGCTCTACGAGACGCTGGCCCAGGACGCAGGGGGAGCCCTCCAGCCCGGACTGGAAGACGCGCTGCCGTGGCGCGCCCTGGAGCTTTCGCCAGGGGACGTCGTCTTCTTCGATTCCTATCTCCCTCACCGCTCGGCAAGCAACACCAGCCGGTCTCCCCGACGTGCCCTCTACGTCACGTACAACCGGGCTTCCGAAGGCGACCGGCGCTCCGACTATTTCGCGGACAAACGCGAGAAATTCCCGCCGGAATGCGAGCGCGAAGCGGGCGTCGACTACTCCGCTGCAGAGAAGCTCTACAACCTGGGCAACCCGATCCGCTGAGGCCGGCGGGAGCAGCGGGGCACCCGGTGCTGGACTCCCCGCGCAAAACAGTCCACCCTGTCCCCGAAACCGCCTTCCGGGGGTCCAGCATGGCAAGCTTCGGTGCGAGAATGGTGGGGGCGGCAAAGCTCGACGCCGCAACCTACGAAGAAGTCGAGCACGACGCCGGCGCCACGGGCCAGGCCGCCGCCGTGGTGATCCTTTCCAGCATCGCCGGTGGAATCGCGGTCTGGGACGAACTCGGCTTCGCCGGATTGATCGGCGGAGCCTTCGGCTCCCTGGTCGGCTGGTTCGTCTGGGCCTTCGTGACCTACATCGTGGGCACGCGGATTCTCCCCGGACCGGACACCGAGGCCGATACCGGGCAACTCTTGCGCACCCTCGGCTTCTCGAGTTCCCCGGGGCTGCTCCAGGTCTTCGGAGTCATCCCGATGCTGGGGGGGATCGTCCTGTGGATCGCGAGTTTCTGGATGCTCGCGGCCATGGTCGTCGCCGTCCGCCAGGCCCTGGACTACGAGTCGACCTGGCGGGCAATCGCGGTCTGCATCTTCGGCTTCGTCGCCTACGTCCTGTCGATGTTCGGCCTCGCGGCAATCATCGTCGCCCTGTCGGGTGGAACGCCGGGCGGCCCGTAAGCGACGCAGGCAACCCATTCCGGACCCCCCGTAATGCCCTACGCGCATCGCCCCATCCACGATGCCGACGCCCATTTCGTGGAGACCCCCCAGTGGTTCCATGAATTTGCCGAGCCGGATGTCCGGGAAAAACTCCCGGCAAGCGTGATCGGCGGCGTCGCGCCGGGCGAGGGTGACCAGATCGAACGCTTTCGCGCACGCCACGCCGACCCCGCCTACCGCGCGGAGGACGAGGCAAAGATCCTCGAGCGCAAGAACTGGGCCGCAACGGGTTCCTTTCTGAAGGAAGACCGCCCACGCGCGATCGACCTGCTCGGCTTCGAATCCCAACTCGTCTTCAATACCTTCGTCAACGGTGAACTCCAACAGGCCGAGCGCGGGGACGACCTCGATTTCGCGTACGGCTTCGCGCGCGCCCACAATCGCTCGATGCTCGATTTCTGTTCTGCCGACCCGCGCCTGCTCTCCTCGGGTTACGTCCCGCTGCGCGATTTCGCCCGGGCGCGGGAGATGGCCGGGGAACTGATCGCGGCGGGCGTCAATTCCCTGCTCGTCGCGTCTGGCTGCCCGCGCGGCCATTCGCCCAGCCACAAGGACCTGGATCCAGTTTGGGCCCAGGCCCAGGAAGCCGGCATCCCCATCGTCTTCCACGTCGGCGGGGGCAAGCGCCTGGCCGACGGGATGCTCCTCGACACCGACTACTTCCGGAACGGGGGACCGCCCGTGAAGGATTTCCACGGGGGCGACGAGAACTTCCGGTCCGTGGACTACATGGCGATTCCTACCGCCCCGATGCAGACGCTCGCCACGCTGATCTTCGACGGCGTATTCGACCGCTTTCCCAAGCTCCGCTTCGGCGTGATCGAACAGGGGGCCTCCTGGATCCCGAGTTGGATCCAGTTCATGGAGTCGGCGTTCGAGGCGTTCCGCAAACGGGAGGAGCGGCTGCAGAAGCTGGCCCTGCGGCCCGGCGACTACGTACGGCGGCAGGTGCGGGCCACACCCTACCCGGCGGAGAACGTCGGGTGGACCATCCGCAACTCGTTCGACGAAGTCTGCCTGTTTTCCTCGGACTACCCGCACGTCGAGGGCGGACGCCGGCCGATCCAGCGCTTCGAGGCCAGCATCGCCGAGCTTTCCGAGCCGCAGAAGCAGCGTTTCTACTTCGACAACTTCGTCGACCTGATGGGCGACGGACTGCGCGCGCCGCTACCCCGACGGGTCGAAGAGGCCACTCGGGCCTTCCCGCCCGCCTGATTGCCAGCGCGGGCGGGAAGACCCGTCGCCGGGTCATTCGGCGACCAGCCCCCCGTCGAACAGCTGCGCTGCCGTCAGCACGCCCGCGTTTCCAATGAGCGTCCCCTGGCTCGCGTTGAAGCCCACCTCGACAGAGCCACCCGCCGGAATGACGGACGCCCAGCCGGTACCGGTGACCCGGTACTCATAGAACCCGTTGCCGAGGTCGACCGACACGATCTCCGCGCCCCAGGGCGCTCCCGAAACCCGGTGCGAGCTGCGGAAGGCGAAGCTCCACCCGTCGATGGGTTCCGCCGTCTCGTTGCGCACCGCGAGTTGCGCGGTCAGGCCCTGCCACCACAGGGAGCCTCCGACGGTGATCGAAAGCCGTTCGAGGACACCGGGGTCGTCTTCGGGCGCTTCCGGCACCTCCGCTTCAGCGGACGCGGGCGCTTCCGGCGGGGTCTCCTCGGTTGCGGGCTCTTCCACTGCAGGCGGATCCGAAGGGGCTGCCCCATCTCCGAAGGGGTCGACGAGACCGTTGCCGCCCAGCACGTGATCGAAGGCAAGCTGCGAGCCGGCGGCAACTGCCTCGAACGAGCGTCCACCGCTCCAGAAGTCGTACGCAGCAGACACGAGACTCTCGGCGTCTCCCGTGGCATCGCTGGAGAGGTCCCAGAACATCATCCCGCCAAAGCCGGAACGACGGGCCCACTCCGACTTCAAGGCCACCGTGGTCGGCGTCTCGAAGGAACTGAAGATGCCCTGGCTCGCATCGTAGAGATACGCCGCCTGGGAAGCGTCGTCCCAGTAGAGTTCCCAGCTGCTGTCCGCAGCGCGCAAGCGCCCGAGCAGATCCTTGTAGTCGTACATGCCGGGCTGATCCCAGAAACTCCCGGGGGCCGGCCCTGCAGCGGCCGCTGCATACCCCCTGTCGTTTCCGGCGGCCACGCCGGACCAGGCTCGGGTGTAGAGCGGCGAGCCGAGCACGATCTTTTCCGGAGGCACGCCGGCCTCCAGGTACAGGCGGGTCGTCGTCGAAATGTCGTAGCCGCCCGGGTCGGCTTCGAAGGCAGCCAGGTGCCCCGTGACGCTCTCCCAGGTGCCGTGAAAGTCGTACGTCATGACGTTGAAGAAATCGACGACGTCCACGAGACCCGCAAGATTGAAGTTCGCGATCTTGTCGTACCCCGCCGGAGAGGCGACCGAAATTTCGTAACGGCGGCCCGTCGCGCTGCCCAGGGCGTCCAATTTCTCGCGGACCAGCCCGAGGAAGAGCGCGTAGTTCCGACCGTCATCGGCACTCGTGCCGTTTTCCGCCAGTCCCCCGCCGCCCGGGTATTCCCAGTCGAAGTCGACGCCGTCGAACATCTCGTACCGCTCGACGAACTGGACCACCGAGTCGCTGGCCTGGTCTCGGCCCGATGGTGTCGCAAGAACGGCACTGAAGTTCCGGGACAGCGTCCAGCCCCCGATCGCAATGCTCACGCGGAGGTGCGGATGACGCGCCTTCAGGAGTGCGATCTGCCCGAAGTTTCCCGCAATCCCGGCATCGGGATCGGTGGCATCGGCCACGCCCGCAACCGACTCGCCGGCCTGGAAGCGTTTCTCGACCGCGGCGAACGCATCGAAGAGCGTCACGTTCCCGTTCGGATCCAGGTCCGCGAAGGCATAGATCAGGTGCGTCAACTCCGCGGCAGGCACATCGGCGATGCGGTAGTTCCGCGCGTAGATTCCCCACTCGGGGAAATAACCGGCGAGGATCGCCTCGCTCGGGCTTGCGGGACTTGCCGGCGGGGTTGCAGGTTCCGCGTCCCCGTCTTCCGGCACGGCTGGCACCGCCGGTTCCTCGTTCGAAGCCGGCGCCTCGTCGGCGGGCTCGGCGGGCTCGGCGGGCTCGGCGGGCGACACCGGATCGGGTGAAGGCTCGGTAACCGGCGCAGCGGCCGTCCGATCGATGCAGAACCCGAAGGACGTGGCGCCCCCGGCCGGGAGCGTCGCGTTCCACGGGGCGCCGACCACGCGCCAGTTCTGCGCGATCGCGCTGTGTTCTCCATGCGGATGGGTCGAGAGGCTGATCTCCGAGTCCCAGTAGGTCGTGACCATGCCCCCGAGTTCCACGTGCGCTTCCCAGACGACGGCGTTGGTCCCGTGGTTCGTCACGACGCCCTCGCCACACGCACCGCCGCCCCAGTCGTCCGTCAAGCCGACCGAAACATCGACCCCCGTCAGCCCCGGCGCAGGAGCAACGGGTCCTTCCGACGCCTCAGGAGACGGCTCCGGCGCGGAAACGGGAGCTTCGTCGACAGGGGCGCCGTCCGACGCGCCAAGCAGCACATCGCTGCAGCCGTAGAACGCCTCGGGGCTGTCGCTCCTCTGCCAGACGAAATAGAGAACGTACCGGCCTTCCCGTCCGGGCAGCGCGAAACGGAACGGGTAATGAGGCGACGCCGCGAGATCGACGTAGGGAACCGGGCCGGAATCGTGCACCAGTTCGAGATCGTCCCAGGTCGGCGAATCCACCAGGGGATCGAAACCCTCGCGGGTCAGGTAGAAACGGAAGTACTCCGCGGCATGGGGCGCGGTGGCAAAGAATTCAACGGTGTGGAGCCCGTCGGCGTCGGGAACCATCGCCCGGGCCGGCCAATCCCCCGGTTGGTCGAACGCCGCGTACTTCTCCCGCGCCGCGCCACACAACCGACCATCGGGAATCAGTTCGCGATGGCGCCCTGCGGCGTCCCCGATGTTGACCTCCATCCAGTCGTACAAGGCCTGGGGCTCGGCCGCCCAGGCCTGGGCACACATGGGGTTGTCGAGGTCATGGAAGCGACAGGCGGTCGTACGCGATGGCGGCTGCTCCAGGGAACCGTGCGCACCGGCCGGCGGCGCCGCCGCAAGCGTCGAGAGCAATCCGATCGCAAGAATCGCGAAGCCCCCCGCACGGTATGCGAAAGGGCGCCGTCTCGAGTCCGAACTCTTCATGATGTCTCCTCGGCTCAGTCAAAGCGTCGCAACTCACCGGCGTTGAGTCTGTGATCGAAGGCACTGCGGAAAGGTCCCCCCTTCGATCGCGGCCACGGCAGAAAAGTTCCGTGCACACGTTCAAGAAGAGTTCGGGAAGTCGCGGGACAACAGCTGGAACCGCACAAACGCCTTCGCAGTCGGACGATTCCGGCCGGGACAACAGGCAGGCCGGGGGCGCGACCCGCGGGGGGCAATCCCGTCACCCGTTCGTACCGGGGCCCGCTGTCCGGACACGGGACAACGCCCGCATGGCTTATGCTCCCGCGACGTGCCGTGGTTCGTCGGGTCGATTTTCGCGAGTGCGTTCCTGCTCTTCCTGGTGCAGCCCATGGTGGGCAAGCAGATCCTGCCGTGGTTCGGCGGCGGCACGGGCGTGTGGACCCTGTGTCTCACCTTCTACCAATCGACACTCTTTCTCGGGTACGCCTACGCGCACCTGCTGATCCGGGGCGCCCCCCCGCGGCTCCAGCCGGTCGTGCACGGCGGCCTCCTCGTCGCCGCGCTGCTGGCACTCCCCGTGCTCCCCGACGCGTCCTGGCAGCCCGATCCCGGGGCAGACCCGCGCTCGCGCATTCTCCTGACCCTGGTCGCCAGCGTCGGCCTGCCATTCTTCTTGCTCGCGGCCAGCGGCCCCCTCGTGCAGGCCTGGTACGCGAGAGTCTTTCCGAACCGCTCCCCGTACCCGCTCTACGCGGCGTCCAACCTCGGGTCCCTGGTCGCCCTGGTCGGCTTTCCCTTCGCCATCGAGCCGACACTGGGCCTCGCCCAGGCGTCCCGGCTGTGGTCGTGGGCATTCGCGGCCTGCGGGCTGGCGCTCCTGCTCTGCGCGTGGCGGGCAACACGCAGCACCGCAACCACCGCGACGCCGACTTCCCCGACCGCTGCCCCTGGTTTCCCGAACGTCCTGCTATGGATCTTCCTGCCCGCCGTCGCCGTGGTGCTGCTCCTCGGCGTTACCAACGAACTCTGTCTCGACATCGCAAGCATCCCGTTTCTCTGGGTGCTTCCCCTCTCTCTCTATCTCTTGACGCTCATCGTCTGCTTTTCATCGGACGGAGCGTATCGGCGCGGCGCGGTCGCGGCGCTGGCAGCCGCTGCGACAGTCGCCATTCTCGGCGTGTGGGCCGCGTCGGACGAACAGGGCTGGTGGTCGAGTACGGGTTCGATGGACGCGAAGATCGCGCTCTACTCGGTCGCACTGTTCTCGTGGTGCATGCTCGCCCACGGCGAACTCTACCGCCTGCGCCCCGCGCCGGCGCGTCTCACCACCTTCTATCTCTGCGTCGCCGGAGGGGGCGCGCTGGGCGGTCTCTTCGTCGGGCTCGCCGCTCCCCTGCTCTTCTCGGACTACTTCGAACTTCCGATCGGCCTCGTCGCGTGCTGGCTGCTCTTTCTGGCCTGCTGCTGGCGGGATCGGTCCGGACCCTTGCAGGCGAGTCCTCGCAGACGCACGTGGCGCTCCCTGGCTCTCGTCTGCGCCGCACTGCTCGCGCTCGGCACGGGCTGGGCCGCATTTCCAACCCGACGGGGCGTGCTGCTCCAGGAACGCAACTTCTTCGGCGTACTCACCGTGACCGAGGTGAAGGCGGAGAACCCGGACCGCATCCAACGAGAACTCAGCAGCGGCACCACGCTCCACGGCGCGCAACTAATCCACCCCACCCCGCGCAGACCGACGGCCTACTACGGCACCCGGACCGGGATCGGCTTCGTCATGCGCGCACTCCGGGCGAAGGCGGACCGACGCATCGGAGTGGTCGGGCTTGGCATCGGAACCCTGGCGGCCTACGGACGGCCCGGCGACCGCATTCGCTTCTACGAGATCGACCCGGATGTCATCCGAATCGCGCGCGACACGGGCCGGTTCACCTACCTGGGGGATAGCCGGTCCGATGTCCGCGTGGTGCCCGGCGATGGGCGCCTCTCGATCGAAGCCGAACTTGCCCGTGGCAACGAGGCGCCGCTGGATCTGCTCGTGCTCGATGCCTTCGCGAGCGACGCCGTACCGGTGCACCTTCTCACCCAGGAGGCCTTCGCCCTCTACCGCCGCCGCGTGGCAGTGGATGGGGTCATCGCGTTCCACCTCTCGACGCGCCACCTGGACCTGGTCTCCCTCGTGCTGCAGTGGGCACAGCACGCCGGCCTTCCCGCAGTGGCCATCACGAACGACGACCACGGCGCCTCGTACGCCTCCCGGTGGGTCATCGTCAGCAAGGACGCCGACGCGGTGGAGGCCATCGCCGCCCTCGCCTGCGCCGATTCAGCACAAGTTTGGGAGCCTGACAAACAGCGTCTCATCGGGGTCCCGCTCTGGACCGACGATTACAGCGACCTGCTGCGAATTCTCCGGCCCGAATCGGAATTCCTTGATCCACGCTCGGATTCGGGCGTCTGCACTCCGCTTCGATCCGGGTCGGCAGCGCCCCCGCACGCGAGTCCGTCCAACACCCTTCTTTGGAACGGGTGAACCTGTTTCAGCAGACAACCGCACCGCGCCCCACGCCCGGACTCGAGCCGGTACGCGACGTATCCCCACGGCCGAAGCGCGAGGGTCGGCGATGGAGTGCGGGAGGAGACCGCTCGGAGCGCGGCAATCCGGTGGGCAAGCAACCTGGGTTTTCTCATCGAAAACCCAAGAACCTCAACATTCCAGGGTCCGCTGGAGTACTCTCGTGCCGCTGTCTTCTCAACGGTTCTCCGTCGAGAGCGTGAAACGGAAGGGGTTCCGTGGCGTTGCCCTACAAGTTGAGGTCCGCGGCGGGCCTTTTCTTCGGATTGCTGCTCGCAGGCACCGCCAACGCGGTTCCGGTGGTCTACGACATCGATTCCGGGTACGTCGATATCGTCGTCAAGCTGACCGATGGAACCCAGATTGGCTCCGCGCCGAACGTCTCCCTGACCGGCGACAGCATCACCCTGGACTCGGCGGCGCTCAGCATCGAGGCAATCCGGGTCACGATCTCTGCGACTCCGATCGCCCTGACCACGCCCTTCGGGGGCTACGACAACATCACGGTAGAAAGCGCCGTCTTGGAGGGCGACGCCAGCTTCTCCACCCTGCTGGGCTCGGGTCTCCCGAGTCACTACACCAGTGTCGCCGGGCCGCTCACGGTCGACGGGAGCTGGGGGGCAACCGATTCGACCGGAACCAACCCGGCCACGTCGGGGAACGGCATCTCCTTTCCGGTCCAATCCTTTACGGGGGTCGTTTCCTCGACTCCCTCCACCGTCACAATCAACTCGGTCACGCTCAACCAGATCGATGGCGCAACCTACGGCGAAACCGAGAGCCTGGTCATCTTCGGCACGTACTTCATCGAGGCCTCTGCGGCCGTGCCGATTCCAGAACCGGGAACCGGCGTGCTCCTCGCGGCGGGCATCACCGCGCTCGCGGGTCTTCGGCGCAGCCGTTCTCGCAACGCCCGGTAACGCCCACCCACCGGGCCCGACGCTTCCGCTAGGCAACCGTCCGCCACAATACGGCGATACCGCAAGCGGCAGAGAGCACGATGATGACGGGCCGCGCCGCGCCTTCGGACACCCGCCGGCGCAGGGGTAGCGCGAGCAGGAACCCCACCAGCGTGGCCGGCGCCAGGAGTCCGGCCAGCCGCAACTCCTCCCAGCCGAAGCGGCCCACCACGGCAAGAACGCCGAGTGTGAATGCGCCGCCAGCGATGAAGAAGCCTGCGAGGGTTCCCCGGAGACGGGTCGTGCCCGCGCCCTGGTAGAGGAGCGCCATCGGCGGACCGCCAATCGAGGAGATGGTTCCCATCAACCCGGAAAGCGCCCCCGCAATCGTCGTATTCCTGGGACCCGGAGTGACGCGAAAACCGAAAGCGCTGATGAGCGCCGCAGCCAGCACCAGCCCCCCGAATACGAGGTTGAAGGTCGCGATGGAAGCCACGGCGAGAAAGAGCCCAGCCGCGAGCGTTCCCACGACCCGACCTGCCATGGCGTAGCCCAGTCCGGCAAAGTCGATCGCATCGTGATCCCGGTACGCCATCAAAAGGACCAAGACGAGCGCCGCCGCCATGAGCGGCCCTGGAACGAACGCTGGATGGATCAGCATCAAGACGGGAGCCGCGATGAGGGCGAGGCCGAAACCGACGGTCGCCTGGACAGCAGAACCGAGCACCACCACCCCGAGCGCAACCAAAAATTCCGCCGGGTCAACGGGAAGCAGAGACACGGGTGGCGCCACCGCGGCTCAGGGCCCGAGGTAGGTGGAGATTTCGACGGCGTCCTCGATCTCCGTGTATTCCACGGTCGAAACCAGGTGGCGGCTTTCGTACCGGCCACAGTCGCGCACATAGGCCAGGTATTCGTCAGCGCCGAACATCGGTCCGACGTTATCGGCGAAGACAACGCTCCCGGGGCGCAAGAGACCGGCCGACTCCATGGCCTCCAGGTCCGTCCGGTAGAGACCCTTCCAATGGTCGAGGAACACGAAGTCGAAGGGACCCTCGAGCGATGGAAGCGTCGGCGTGGAGTCTCCGCACAGCACTTCGACACGGTCCGCCAGACCGGCAAACGCCACGATTCCGAGGGTCGCGTCCACGGAGACCCGGCTCGAATCCACGGAGACCAGCCGCCCGTTGCCCTCGAGCCGTCGCGCCAGGAGGATTGCCGAATAGCCGCAATGGGCGCCGAGTTCGAGTACACGGGCTTCCGTCCCCGCTCGGGCGGCCTCTTCCTCCAGGAGCACGCCCTTCACCGGGCCCACGTTCATCAGGAAGCCCTGGGTGACGGCGAACTCATCCAGGGCGGCCAGTACGCTGGCGGCGTCGCCCTGCTCGGCGCACCCGCGCACGTACTCCAGCGCCTGAGCCGGGCGCGCCTCGATCCCGTCGAGTTGACCCAGTAGCCGCTTCCATTCGTCCTTCATCGGCGCGTCACCCCGTTGGCAGCGCCCGTAAAATCGCACACATTGCTCGGCCGGGCCCAGCGCGTTCCCGGTGGACGAAATCGGCTCCGCAATACCGAGTCCCGACCCGACGGCGAACCGGGATTTCGCGAGACGGAATGAACGCAGTTGACAGAATGTCTCCCGATCGGTCATAGGAGGCTCCACGATGGACGGCCGCCGGCGGCGCAGTCGTCGGAACGCCGCGACCGAATGCCGAGCTTTCCGAGTCAAAAGCGAGGAGAGGAACCCCAGTGACCCGCACCCGAAGCCCGATGCGTTCTCTCGGAGAACCCACGCTCGTGGTTCTCCTGGCTCTGCTTGCCTGGATCCCGGCTGCGCAGGGGGCCAAGAGCGACACGAAGACCCTCTCCACGGAGCAGCTCGATCAACTCGTGGCTCCCATCGCCCTGTACCCGGATTCCCTGATCGCCCAGGTGCTGATGGCCTCCACCTACCCCCTGGAAATCGTCGAGGCCGCGCGCTGGGTAAAGGCCAACCCAAAGCTGGAAGGCAAGCAACTCGAGGCCGCGCTCCAGAAAGAAAGCTGGGACGCGAGCGTGAAGTCGCTCACCGCGTTTCCGCAGACGCTGGAAATGATGAACGACAAGCTCGACTGGACCACCCAACTGGGCAACGCGTTCCTCGCACAGCAATCGGACGTCATGAGTGCAATCCAAGGGCTGCGAAAGCGCGCCGAGGACGCCGGGAACCTCAAGAGCAATGATCAGCAGACCGTGACAGTCGAGGACAAACCCACAGGCAACCAGTCGCAGACCATCATCATCCAGCCCGCAAACCCGGAAGTCGTCTACGTCCCCACCTACAACCCGACGGTCGTGTACGGCGTGTGGCCCTACCCCGCCTACGCGCCCTTCTACTGGTACCCCCCCGGCTACCGGTATGCGTCTTCAGCAATCTCGTTCGGCATGGGCATGGCCGTCGGCGCTGCGCTCTGGGGCAACTGCAACTGGGGCCGGTCCGAAGTCAACATCAACGTCAACCGTTACAACAATTTCAACAGAACCAACATCACCAACAACACCTGGAAACACGACAACACCCACCGCAGGGGCGTCGGGTACGGCGACCGGAACCTCCAGAACAGATACGGCGACAATTCGGCCCAGAGACAGAAGGCCCGAGACTCCTTCCGCGGACACGCGGAGAAGGGGCGGCAGCAGATCGCCCAGGGCAACGCCGACCGCTTCAAGGGCGCGGGTTCCGGCGGCGGAAGTTTCGGGGGAAAGCGCGAAGGCGCCAACACCCGGCAAGGGGGCTTCGAGCAAAACCGCGCGGGCGCGCGCCAGCAGGGGCAATCCCGCTGGGGTGACGGCGCGTTCGGCGGCGCCGGCAACGGCGTTGAAGCGCGCCGCAATTCCAATCGCGGCCGCGCCAGCCGGGACAGCTTCGGCGGCGGCGGCGGCGGTTGGGGCGGAGGACGAGGCGGCGGACGGCACTTTGGCGGAGGACGACGGCGATGAAGGGAACCCCGATGACGCGGATCCAGGCGCGATCGAGTCTCGCCCGATTCCTGGCGACCACTGCAGTCTTGCTCGCACCGGTGGCTTCCCACGCGGACGCGCACGGCCCCGAACTCTTCGCATCGCCGGCGGGCGCAGGGGCAGCGCTCGTCGAGGCGGCCCGAACGAACGACACGGAACGGCTCCTCGCCATCTTCGGGACCGATGCCGCCGCCCTCGTGTCCTCGGGCGATCCGACCTCGGACGCGTACCTGCGCAAGGTGTTCGTCTCGGCCTACGAAAAGAAGCACCAGTGGGTGGCCGGAAACGAGGGGAGCAAGATCCTCGAAGCCGGAGCGAGCAATTGGGCCTTTCCCATCCCGCTGGTTCCGGGCAACGACGGTTGGCGCTTCGACACCGCCAGCGGGCGCGAAGAGATGCTGAACCGCCGGATCGGCCGCAACGAATTCAGTGCCATCCAGGCGAGCCTTGCCTTCGTGGATGCCGAGCGCGAGTACTTCGCCCGAAACCCGATGGGAGGAACGCCCCAGTACGCGCGAACCCTCACCAGTACCCCTGGAAAAAAGGACGGGCTTTTCTGGAAGGTCGGCCCTGGCGAACTTCCCAGCCCGCTGGGGGAACTCTACGCAGCCGCGCGCGCCGAGGGCTACTCCGGGAGCCAGGGACCCGACACGCCCTACCACGGCTACGTCTACCGCATCCTGCTCGCCCAAGGACCCGAGGCTTACGGCGGATCCATGGACTACGTCGTCGACGGCGCCATGACGAACGGATTCGCCTTGATCGCCCGCCCGGCTCAGTACGGAGCTTCCGGTGTCATGACGTTCCTGGTGAACCAGACGGGCATCGTCTACGAGAAGAACCTCGGCCCCGACACCGCGCAACTGGCCGACAAGATCCAGGCGTTCGACCCGGACGGGTCCTGGGGGGTCGTCGCCGCCGAGGCCCTGACGATCCAGCGCTAGGGCCGCCCGTGCCGGGGGCTAATCGGCGCGCTCCTCTGCGAGGCGCCTGCGCGCCATCTCGCGCGTCGCCTGGTCTTCCACCACCAGGTGTTCGCGAGGCGCCGCTTCCGCGACTTCGGCCAGGATCGACAGCGCCTCGGCGCGCCGCGCGGGCACCGTGTCCAGCAGAACCAACCCCAGGATCGCGCGGTTGCCGACGTCGTCCGGCGCAACGATGAGGGCCTGGTCGGCAAACCCGACGGCCAACTCCCTGTCGACCCACCCCGAGATGAACGGAACCCGGGGGAGATTCGCATGCATGTGTGCGAGCAAACGCTGGCTCCCCCCGCGGTAGATCGCCGGATCGAGCGCCAGGCTTACCTTCGCGTAGTCGCGAAGCCGCCGGGCAACGCCCTGGCGGACGATCTGCAGGAAGCCCTCCTCCCGAGTCCAGGCGCCCCAGTTGATCGCCGCCCAGAAGTAGAGCCGACCGACCGGGGTCGCGAGCGCCCGCGGTACCGAGGCACGTATGACTTCCGCGTCGAGATCCACGAGGGGTCGGCCCAGGTCGAGCCTCCGAGCCACGCGCGCGATCCCGTCCTCGCCCAGGAGCCGGCCCCGCTCGAAAAAGGCGTGCGCCGCCTCCACATCAGGCGCAGCGAAATCCCCAGCGAAGTACAGGGCCGCCATGGCTTTCCAGCGGGCAACCAGGTTTCCAGGGTCTTCCGCCAGGGCCTCCTCGTAGGCTTCGATCGCGACCGCGATGCGATCGGGCGCCGCACGACCGCGGCCGTCGTTGTCCACGCCGCGGGCGGCGTAGGCGCGGTCTCCCCGTTCGAGGCCCCCCCCCAGCCCGTCCGCCAAAGCCGCGGGCCCCGCCACGAAAACGAGCGACACGACGACGCTTCAGAGGTCTCGCAATCCCATGCGATTTCCCGGGGCCCTAGCGGAACCAGCCGAGGAACCGGATGAGTTGGAGCGTGCTGCCCTCCACCTCGACATCGCTTCCTACGAATGCCAGCGCGGGGTTCCGGGCGCCTACCACGATTTCCTTCCACAGCCCCGACGGCAGCCGAAGGGCCAGGTCCGGCGTTTCGGGAAAGCCCGGCTGCAGGTCGGCAACGCCGTTGCGCACGTGAATCCCGTAGCCGGCGCCAAGATCCGTGAAGTCGAACCCGACGATCAACTCGGCGTCCCCTGCCTTTTCGGGATCGAGGTTCACCGGCATCGCGGCGAGGAAGTTCTCGATTGGAATCGACTGCACCAGCTCCATGAGTTCCTCGCCCACCTCCGAACCCGCGGGCAGGGTGACCGCACCCTCCAGTTCGAGTGCCTGGGTCAGGTAATAGTTCCGCGCGTTGGGACTCATGCTGCGCTGCCCGAGGGCCCGGAGGGCCCGCGCCTTCACCCGCCGCGGTTCCGGGTCGTCGGGACGCAGACGTGCAGCATGGGTCGCGAGTTCCGCGGCCCAGGCGTAGCGCTCCTCGGCGATCGCGTCGCGCGCGCCGGCGAGCAATGCGTCGGGTCCCCCGGCCAGGGCCGCGTAGCCCTCGGCGCGCTCGAGGGGATGGGCCGGGGCGAGGGTCGCCGTGTCCCCATCGAACCATCCCAGGTAGCCGTTGAAAACGGACCGCACCGACCAGGGCACCGTGCCGTAGAACTCCTGTAGATAGGGGTGATCGCGCAAGGCCTCGGGCAGCTCGATTTCGGCGACGAGCTCGTCGGGCGTCAGACCCCGGTTGATGCCGCGAATCGTCTGGTCGTGCACGTACTGGATGGCGTCGCGATAGGCGAGCAGGATCGAGTCGATGCGCGCTTCCCCGGAGACCGGCCGCGTGTGGCTGGGCACGAGAAACGCGGGGCGGCGCGCCCGCATCTCGTCGATGCTGTCCGCCCAGGCCATGACGTCCCGGTAGAGCGTGCCCCGGATCGTGTACAGGTTGGGAAAGGCGCGGTAGACGTTGTCCCCCGGCATGAGCACGCGCTTCTCGGGCAGCCACACGAAGAGCTGATCGTTGGTTTCGCCCGGGGCGTGAACGAGTTCCACCTCCACGCCGCAGATCTCGACCGCGAGAGTGTCTTCGAAAGTCTGCGTGGGCCGCAGCAGGCCCAGGGTTCCGCCCTCGGGCCCGATCTCCAGGGCCGGACCGATGCCAGCGTTCACGAAGCGGTCCGGCCCCTCATCGGGGAGATGGCTTCCGAACATCCGGGCACCGCGCTTCGCAATGACCGGTCGGATCCGGCTGACCATGCGGTCGATGTAGAACTCGGTGTCCGCATGGGCGTAGACCGCGACCTCCGCGTCCGGATCGACGAAGCCCGGTCCGCCGAAGACGTGGTCGGCATGGTTGTGGGTGTAGATCAACGCCGCGATGGGCTTATCGGTAATCTTCTCGAACTCGGCGCGGACCTCCCGGGCACGCTCGATACTTCCCAGGACGTCGACGACGAAGGCGCAATCGTCGCCCTCGACCAGGATCGAGTTCGCGAGACCAAAGCCGACGGCGACGTGGACGCCATCGGTCACCTCGTACACGCGCTGCTCGAATTCCGCCGTGTGCTCTTCGAGAGGACGCGGCACGGAATCCACGACAACAACCTCGACCTCGGGCGGCGGCGCGCCCGGACCGCAAGCCCCGACCCACACGACACTGGCGACAAATAGCCCGCGCGCGCGGGACGCAATCTTCACAACGCTGTCTCCCGGAGAGCCGAAGTATACCGAGCGCACCGACTGCTAAAGCCAGCGCTCTTCGAAGGGGAGCACGGGACGCCCCGCGCACAGCGCCTCGGCCTGGGCGCGCGCTTCCCGGCCCCGACCCGCCTCGGCGAGCCCCCGGACGAGCGCGTAGCGAAACACGGCATCCTGGGCGTCGCTACCGCCGACCCGCCCGACCTCCTCGATCACCGGAGACAGGGCTTCGCAACCCGCCGGCGCGTTGCCCGTGCCGAACGCAGCGCAGGCGTCGACGAGGGGGACGCCAACCTCCCAGGCGCGCCGGCGCTCACCGGCGTGCCGGGACGCCTGCTCGCGGACGTCGGCCTGAAGCACGGCCAGTGCCTCCCGCTCCCCCGCCCGGGAGAGCGCCATCGCGAAGTGGGCCGCGGCAAAGGGGAAGGCCAGGTCGCGCACGTGGGGCAACAGGGGGGGAAGGAGGCGCGACCACGCCTCGTCCTGGGGCGCGCCCGCGTGCTCGAGCCACCAGAGCAGCGAAATCGCGTCGATCAATTCCCCCACCCCGGCAGACTCGCCCACCGCCAGGCGGTCGCGATAGAGGACGGCAGCGGGCTCCGGGTCCGCCAGCACGACGCTGAAGAGCGCGAGGTGCCACGTATTGTGGCCTCGGATCGACGGGGCGGCCCCGCCCCAGCCTTCGAGGCAGGGTTGCAAGGCCCCGCGCCCCTCGGCCGCGCGGCCTTCCATCAGGTACGCGTGGGCGAGGGTGTGGTGGGTCCAGGCGTCGTCGGGTGAGAGGGCGAGCGCCCGGTTCGCCAACTCGAACGCCCGGGCACGCTGGCCGCAGAGTTCGGCGGCGAAGCCCCAGATGCCGAAGAACGGGCCGGAGTCCGCGTTGGCTTCGGCGACCCGCTCTACGTGGGCGAGAAAGCGCGCACCGCTCCAGTGTTGGCCCATGACGTAGTAGAGAAACTCGCAGGCCTTCAACGCCACGAGGTCTCCGGGCCACTGAGCGGTAAGCGCCTCGAGCCGTTCTGCCGCCGCTTCGAAGTCGCCGGACCACCACGCCTCGGCCGCGGCGAGGGAAAGGCGCTCCCGTGGGTTCATCGCGCCGCTCAGCGCCGCGGCCCGGTCGAGCAGCGCTCGGGCGGAACGCTGGCCGGCGGCGTCCTGGGCGTAAAGGTGAAGGGTCGCCGCGTAGACTTGGAGCAGCGGACAGCGCGGGTACTCCTCCGCGGCATCGAGCACCGCCTCCATTCCGGAACGGACGGAGACGAGGTCCGCGCCGAACCGGTCGAGGGCAGCCAAAGCGCCGGCGTCCGCGTCGCTGACGGCAAGCCCGCGCGAATCAGAGCGCTTCGAGGATTGCATCCCACAAGGCAGCGCGTGCGGAGAGCGCGTGCACCGAGACGGCGTCCGCCCTCGACGCCAGCTCCGGAGACCCTTCCAGCAGCCGTGCCACCATCTGCTCCGAGGCCACGGCGTGTTCCTGGGAATCGACATCGACGTGCCGGCGCAAGTAGGCGAGAAGCGTCGCGCATTCGAAGCCCCGCGCCGCCAGTTGGTCTGCGATCGGCAGAAACATCTCGGGAATGATCGACTCGCGGGCCTGGTGAAACGTCGCCGCGCGCACAGGCAACGGTTCGTCGAGCGTATCGGCAGTAGCGGACAGGAAGGCGCCCACGGCAGGCACCAGCTCCGTCGTTCCGAGGGCAGCACGCAGCGAGTCACTTCGGCGACTGGAATCGACCCAGGTATCGATCGCCGTTCGGTCGGCACCGATCTCGGTCATCGCCTCCAGGTACCACGCGAAGTGAGAAAGGTGCCGGAGGTTCGCGCCCGCTCCGATTGCATCGCTCTCCTCGGCGAGCACGAGCTCGTTCACCAAGCGCGCCGCTTCGGGGTCGCGGGGCGGACTCCACGGCAGCGAAACCGACGTGAGCTCGCGCTGCAGGCTCTTGAGCAACGTCATGAAGTCCCAGACCGCGAAGACGTGGAACTCCGTAAAGCGGCGCAGGTCGCCGATGGTGCGAACCGCACCGTACAGCGCATGATCCTGGAGCCGCTTCCGGGCCTCGAACAGGTCGCTGGAGGCTTCGATCACAGCGCGCACACGAACGTCTCCATGCTGGGGTGAAAAACGGCGGGTGCCCGGGTCTTCCGCACCCGTACTGCCGACCGGAAGTCGCCCAACACGCGGCCCTGCGACCGGTGCGGCGAACCGTCTCGGCGGATGTCTCCTGCGGCGGACAGCATAGCGGCCGCAACCCGGCGCTGGCGAGTCGTCGAGGCCCCTCCGAACACCACCCGGCAACGACGAGCCACCGCGGCCCCTCCGGCCGCACCCCATGTTCCGTTCTTGAACTCGCGGGAGATCTGGACCATGGTGCGCTTCCCATCCGCGTGCGGAACACCGGAGCCGTGCCACCCCAACTCCGGAAGACCGACCGGCAGAAGAGGAGATTCTCGCGTGAGTCCGTTTTCCCAGCAGCGTCGCCCGCTCGTCCTCCTCTTCACGACCCTCGCACTCCTGGCGTGTGCGACCCCCATGCAGATCCGGACCGACCGGGACCCCAAGGCGGATTTCAGTGCCTTCCAGACCTTCGCATGGATCGGTCCGGGCCCCCTCGCCCGAGCCAAGGAGGGCTCGGGAAAGCCCGGCGTCGTGAGCGCTCTCGACGACCAGCGCATCCGGGGCGCCGTCAATCGGGTACTGGAAACGCGCGGCTACCGGCTCGTCGACGCGCCCGCCAAGGCGGACCTCGTGGTGGCCTACAGCGTGGGCGCCGAGGACAAGGTCCGCGTCCACGAGTCACCGGCGATCGGCGCCGTCTATCCCTACCCGGCGCGCTACGGGTACGGCAGCTGGTACGGCGGCTCGACGGTGAGCGTCCAGCAATACACCCAGGGAACCCTGACCCTGGAGTTCTACGACCGGCAAACCGAGCAGGCCGTCTGGGTCGGCTGGGCCTCCGCCCGACTCTCCCGGCGCGACGATCCCCAGGAACTGATTTCCGAAGCCGTTCGCAAGATCCTGGCGAACTTCCCGACGCGGCCGAGGGGTTGAGGCAGAAACCAGCCAGACACGCCCCGGCGGGGGCAAGCACAAGATCCGGGGCGGGGTGGCCGATGGTCTCTCGAGGAGAGGCGCGGCGTGGAGCGGACCGGAATCTTGCTGTTGGTGTCGGTCGCCTGCGTTGGACTCGTCGCGGCGGACCCCCAGGGCCGCACCGCTGGAGCGGGAATCCCCGTCCTGGGCGCCTTCCTCGAACCGGTGCGCGCGATCCAGCACCTCGACTTCGCCGACCTCGAAGCCTCGCGCACCCCCGACAGGCTGCGGCGCAGCCTCGCGCCGCTCCGCCGGGCGCAGCACCCGCTGGATCCGGCGCGCTGGCGCGACCGTCTGCGAAAGACCGAAGCCCGCTATCTCGAGTGGCAGCGCCGGTTCTGGGACCCTCGGTAGCAATCGAGGTTCCCGGACAACGTGTCCCGCTCAGGGTACCGGGGGCTTGGTCTAAAGCGGGTTGAAAACGCTACAATATTAGTGACTTATTCCTTTTCGCCGGAATCGTTGGCCGGAATCGGCTAAACGGCGACAGCATCTCCTCCGTGACAGCCTTGCAACCGCACCAGAGCGCTTCCCAGCGGCGCGGTTATTGCGTCTAAATATTTCATCGGAGCGGCGGTCCCTGTTTACCAGGCACGTCGCGCGAACGGAGGTAGACACAATGGCAACCAACCTGGCGATCCAACCCAACCGGAGGAACGGCATCATGCACGATGACGATCGATCCCCGGCCACTCCGGAGATCACCGACGACATGCGGCTCGGTCTGCGCCTGCTCGCCAAGCTGGCGCGGCTCGCCGAGCAGGCTTGCCAATCTACGGGGATTAGCCTGCCTCAGTACCGGCTGCTGTCGGAGCTCACCACAGGGCCGAGCCGCGCCAGCACGATGGCGGCACGCCTCGGAGTCAGCCGTCCCACCCTGACCTCACTGGTCAACGGACTGGAGCACCTGGGGCTGCTGGCGAGGGCGCGGGTGCCCTCGGATCGTCGTGGGATCGCGCTGGAAACGACCGACAGCGGCCGCCTCGCCGTGGCGCGTGCCGAAACCGCACTTGCGGAACGCTTCGGTGGCCTGGCGAGCCCCGCGCACATGACCGAAGTCGCCGGTCTCGCGCGGCACATGACCCACGTGCTGGCCCAGCAGAGCGATGCCCCTCAGGGGAAGGCACCGGAGCCGCGAGTCGCACCAGCTGCAACGCCGAAGTACAGCGCCCCAGCTCCGCGCTGACCCAGGGGGCGCGGGAAGGCCCCGGGCAAGCCTCCCGCAAGCTGGCAGCGACCCGCCCCGACGCGAAATCACACGGCTTCGAAGTCGTGGAGTCCAGATGCGTCGCGTTGCCGCTTGTACACGGTGATTTCGCCGGGGAAGAGAAAGGGCGTGTGACCCGCAGGCGTGCGGTAATAGCTGCTGCATGCATCGACACCCCAGGAAAAAGCCTCTCGCTCGCCCTGGATCCAAGCGTTGTAGGCCTGGAGTGCGCTCTCCCGCACCTCCATGGCGCGAATCCCCGCCTCCTGCTTTTCCCGCAGCAAGCGGACGATACAGGCGACGTTCACTTCCGCTGAATCGAAGAACGAAGCCGTCGGGACCAGCGAGTTCGGCCCCAGGGCGAAGAAATGGTTGGGGAAGCCGGGAACCGCGAAGCCCTTGTAGGCCTCCGGTGCTTCTGCGAGTCGCTTTCCCAGGGATGCTCCGTTCCTGCCGACAACATCGATCCGGTCGAAATCCATGACTTTGTACCCGGTGCAGTAGACGATCACGTCCACGGCGAGTTCTTCGCCCGCATCGGTCACGAGACCCGTTTCGTTCACGGTCTTCGCCGCTGCAGGAACGAGCGTGACGTTTTCGCGCTCGAGCGCGGGGTAGAACCAGTCGGACATCAAGGGGCGCTTGCAGCCGAAACGGGACTTCGGCCGCACCAGTTCCCGGAGCTCGGGATCCCGGATCGACTTCTCGAGGTGTCTGCGCCCCATGGACTCGACGCGCGCCTGGGTCTTGTGGCCCAGCAGGAACGCTCCGGCAGCGAGGTGCATGATCTTGCGGTGCAGACCGCGGTGCAGGGTCTGCAGGAAGCCCAGACGCAACATGGCCCGGGTCGAGGCTGCATAGGGCTTGCGCCCACGCGGCAAGATCCAGTTCGGTGTTCGCTGGAGCACATAGAGATGCCCCGCCACCTTGGCCACCTCGGGAACGATCTGAACGGCAGCCGCCGCAGACCCGACAACCGCTACGCGCTTCCCCTCGAGGGAAACCTCGTGGTTCCACTGTGTCGAGTGCCAGGAATCGCCTTCGAAAGAATCCATGCCCGTCAGGTCCGGATAGAGGGGCGTGTGCTGGTTGCCCATGGCATTGATCACCACGTCGAATTCGAACCGTTCCCCGGCAGCACTGAAGAGCTCCCAGGTGCCGCCCGGCTGGTACCGAGCAGAAACGATGCAGGTATCGAGACGAACGTGGGGGTCGAGCCCGAACTCCGACGCGCAGCGCTGGAGGTACACCTCGATCTCGTGGCGTTCAGCGAAGGAGTGCGTCCAATCGGGCCGCGTATGCCCGGAAAACGTATACGCCGCCGCCTTCACGTCGCATGCCAAGCCCGGATAAGAATGGAGATGCCAGGTGCCCCCCACAGCGGCGGCCTTCTCGAAGATGGTGAACCGGTCGAATCCCTGGGCGAGGAGTTCACGCCCGGTGACGATCCCGGCAGGTCCCGCGCCGATGACCGCGATCCTCAGTTCCGATGTACTCGCCATGGGATTCCTCCGCTCTCGAACGCGATCCGAGCCGAGGATCCCGGCGGAACGCGCACCGCCCGGATCGACCTCGATCGAAACGACGCCGCCCAGGTCTCCCGGGCCGACGCCCGTTCGGGTCATTGTGTCATACTTCGAGCGAGGGAGACTGCCATGGCGAGCCAACGCGCTACCAACACGGCCGAAACCCAGCAGCGCGACGACGCTGCTGCGGCTGCCTTCGAGAACCTCGCTTCCCAGCTCATCGAGATCGAGGCGAAGTACATTGCCACGCATCCGGAGATGGACAGCATCGAAGGCCGGAATGCGGGACGCTATCTCGTGGCGAACGCCCTGCAGCACGGTTTTCAGTGCTGCTTCGACGTGGATCCCATGCGGCCGGTCTTTCACCGCTGGTTGAGTCCGACGAAGAAGCTCCTCGGAGACAACCCCGACGCGGTCTATTACGGCGCCATTGCAGACCCCGCCGGCACGTACCGCATCCGCGGCAACGTCCACGGTGCCTGTTACACGTCCTTCAGCGTCGAGGCCGGGGCCGATGACGGTCACATGTCGAAGGGTGTCATCGCGACGTTGAACGACACGGAGTTCGATATCGCCGCCGACGGCAGCTACGAGATCATCGCAAGCCCCGAGCGTCACTCCGGGAACTGGCTCCGGCTCGAACCGGGTGCCGGCAGCATCACGACCCGGCACTACTGGGAATGGGAGCGAAGCGTGGCAGCGGACCCGACGTTCCACGTCCCGTTGTGGATTGAGCCCCTCGAAGATCCCGGCCCGGCGCCGCCGATGGACGATGCTGCCATCGCAGCGGGAGTTCAACGGGTGATCAACTTCGCACGCGCCCTGACCGTCGACTTCCCGGAGCTGTCCCCCGAGATCATGCCCTCCTGGGTTTCCAATGAAGTCAATCGCTTCGACAACTCCGCCTACGAAGAGAGCAACACCACGATCGGATACGCGGCAAAGGACAACGCGTATCTCCAGACGCGTTACGAACTCGAAGCCGACCAGGCGCTGGTGATGCGGGGGCGATTCCCCCGCTGCCGCTTCGCGAACGTCGTGCTGTGGAACCGCCGCCTGCAGACACCGCCCTACCGCTTCCGACAGGTTTCCCTGAACCGTCGCCAGGTTCGCTGTGCCGCAGATGGCAGCTTCGAGATCGCCGTGGCCCACCGGGATCCGGGCGTCGAGAACTGGATCGACACCGCCGGAATGCGCGAGGGCATGCTCTTCTGGCGGTTCCTGCTTCCCGAAGAACCCGCGCCGCCGATCGAGACCGAGGTCGTGAGCGTCGATTCACTCGGCTAGGTCGTGCGGCATCCCGGATCGGACGGTGGGAGCCTGTCCGTCACCGGGCGCTTCAGAAATAGTACGGGGCGAGGCGGTCCAGCAGCGCCTGGACCGGCGCGATCTTCGCGTCCATCGTTTCGGTTTTCAGCAGCCGGGCACCGCGCTGTTTGGCGTCACGAACGAGCGTCCGGATCTTCTTCGCGATGGGCAGGGTGGCCTCGTAACCGGCGCCGGCTGCGGTCCGGGTCTGCAACTGGGCGGTGGCTTTCTTGAGGCGGTTCATCGCTTCCCACAAGCCCACGGCATTCCGGTTACCGCCCTGGGTCGCCTGCACCAGGTGGGGTTCGCGCCGGAGCGTCTTTTCCAGGGCCTTGGTTGCTTCCGCCAACTGGGCCGCCAGCCCTGTCACCGTCTCCTGGTCCCACGCCTTTCGCGCCGCGGCCCCAGGCACCACCACAAGGCTGAGCGCGAGGATCACCAGCACGCTGCCCAGGGCAGCGCCACAACGGCGAGGGTTGTGCTTCATGGCTCGCATGGATAGCCGAAACCGCGACCCCACGCAGCCGTGCGCTCAGAGACTCACTCGAACGCCCAGGGAAATCATCCTTCCGACCGGCGTGCGGTAGGTCTGGGTCGCATCGAGCGCGTTTCGGGAAAGGAAGGTGAAGAGCATCTTCCTCCACCGCGTCATTCCCGGCGCGCGGGTCACTACGAGATCGTTCGAACCGACGAAGAACGTCGTGGTGTCCGCGTCGTACTGAAAGCCTTCTACCTCGAGATCCCGTAACACCACCGGAACGTTGGGTTGTTGCATGTATCCGTAGTGCGCGTTGACTCGAATGGTTCCCGGGGCAAGGAGTATCACCTCGGTCCGCTCGTCCGGAGGAACGCGAGGAACCGGATCGGTCACGACGGAAAAGATGATGACCCGCTCGTGAAGAACCCGGTTGTGGATCAGGTTTCGGATCAACGTCCGGGGAATGCCCGAAGTCTCCGCGTCGAAGAACACAGCGGTTCCATGAACGCGCGCCGGGGGGTCCTCTGCCAGGGACTCGAGCCACTGCGACTCCCCGGAACGCAGACTTTCCAGCCGCTGCAGTTCGAGCCTTCTGCCCTTCTTCCACGTCGTGAGGACGCCAAAAATCACCAGGCTCACGGCAATCGGTACCCAACCGCCCTCGGGGAGTTTCACGATGTTGGCGAAAAAGAACGGCAGGTCGAGCGCCAGGAAGCCCACAGTTGCCAACAGCGCTGGGGCCGGGCCCCAGCGCCGGCCGAAATAGACGCACGCCAGCAACGTCGTGATCACCATCGTCGTCGAAACGGCAACCCCGTAGGCATTCGCCAAGGCCGCCGAGGAGCCGAATGCAAGCACGAGCAACACGCTCATTGCGAAGAGCAGCCAGTTGACCCACGGGACGTAGACCTGGCCCTCGCCGTCTTCGGCGTAGTGCCGCACCTCGAGTCGGGGTGCGAAGCCGAGACGGAAACACTGGAACGTCAGGGAGAAGGCCCCCGAGATGACGGCCTGGGATGCAATGACAGCCGCGAAGGTCGCGACTCCGACCAGCGGGAAGAGGGCCCAGCTAGGCGCCAGGTCGAAGAAGCTGTGGCTCACGGAATCCGGGTGCACCAGAAGAAGCGCCCCCTGTCCGAAATAATTGATTCCGACTGCTGGAAACACGATCGCGAACCAGGCCTGGCGGGTCGCCCGGGTCCCGAAGTGGCCGAGGTCGGCGTACAGCGCTTCTCCGCCCGTCACCACGAGGAACACGAACCCGAGGATCCGAAACGCACGGGCCGGATCGTCGGCCACCAAGCGCGCCCCATGGCGCGGATCGACCGCGAGCAGGACTTCCGGCGCCTCGAGGATCCACCGCAGTCCAAGAACCACGAGAATCGCAAACCACAGCACCATCACCGGCCCGAACAAGCGACCGACGTGACGTGTGCCCCGGCGCTGGATCGCGAACAGGGCGGCGAGAATGCCGATCGTGATCGGGATCACCACGGGTTGGAGCGCTGTGGTCGCAACTCCCAACCCCTCGACGGCACTGAGCACGGAAATCGCCGGAGTAATCATCCCATCGCCATACAGCAGGGCGGCGCCAAACATGCCGAGAACGAAGACCACCGCAGTCCGGACGCGGGTCGGGTGGGAGGATGCGTTCGCCAGGGTCATCAGGGCCAGGATGCCGCCCTCACCGTACAGGTCCGCCCGCAAGAGATACGCCAGGTACTTCAGCGAGATCACGACGGTGAGCGACCAGAAGACCAGGCACAGAACGCCCAGCACGGCTGCCCGGTCCGGGGTAAGACCGACCTCCGGCGAGAAGCACATCCGGAAGGCGTAGAGGGGGCTCGTCCCGATATCGCCGAAGACGACCCCCAGGGCCAACAAGGCGACCGGCGTCCGAGACGCAGCGGGATTACTCACGCCGGAATAGTTGCGCTCCGGACGTGGCATTGCCCCTCCACGCGGCCGGAATCAAGCACCGTATGTGAACGATGTTAAATAACAACATTCTCTCCCATCGCGTCGTTCAGGCCGCCTGGGTCCTTTCTGAACCAAATTCATTGCCTTCTCGCATCAGGTAAAACCCCCACGCTCTAGTCCATCCATGTATGCTGATCGAAGGGGGGCGCACTGCGGGGACCTTCGCAATGCGCGGCGTTGGGGTAGAGGCCGAAGGGGGGGGCAATGCGGATGGCACCGCGCGCACCGAAATTCCTGCTTGCCGCAGGGGAGCCGATCCCCGCCCTCAGCGTCGTCACCGATGGCTGACCTGCAGCCTCCCCGAGGCAGCGGAACGCTCCAACGCGCGCTGCGCGAACTGCTCGCCGGCGGCATGGACCCCTTTCTCCCCCACGACACGGCGGAAGCCGCAGAGCTGCGGAGCCTGTTGCGGGCGATCGACCGGGACGAGCGACCCGAGCGCGCCGACATCTACGCGAATCCGTATTTCTACCAGCTGCGGGACTCCCTGGCCGCAGATTTCCCCCGCTTGGGTTCGTGTGTCGGGGCAACGGCCTTCCGAGATCTGGTCAGCGACTTCCTGCTCGAACGCCCCCCGACACAGCACTCGTTCCGGGACTTCGGGCGCCCGCTTCCCGACTTCCTGGCATCTCACGAGATCGCGCGGACGACGCCCGGAATTGCCGACCTCGCCGCCCTGGAATTGGCGCGCCTGGACTGCTTCGACGCGGCAGACACCACGCCTCTCACGAGACAGCAACTGCTCGACGCGACGACAGATGCGCGCCAGAGTGTTCGCCTCGCGCTGGTTCCCGCCGCCCGGTTGCTCCATCTCAGCCGGGCCGGTCTCTCGCTCTGGAGTGAACACCACCCGCGCACCGCGATTCGCGACGATTCGCCGGAGCCTCGGGTGGCGGTCTGCGTCTGGCGCCGCGGCTTCGAAGTCTTCCACCGGCCGTCGGACCCCACCGAGGCGCGCTGCCTCGCAGCCCTGTCGGCCCCGGGAACGACCCTCGACCGGATCGCCGGGCTCGTTGCGAAACGTGTGGCACCCCACGAGGCGGCGACCCGCCTTGCCCGCATGCTGGACGTGTGGACTGCGGACGGACTCCTCTACCGCCCTGCCTGACCCACCCTAGAGCGCCGAACTAGGGCGCGACGCGCGCGACTTCCCGGCCCGACTGGACGGCCAGCAACGTGCCCGCGTCGATCGGCAGCCAGCCGTCCCGTCCGAGCGGAACACTCGCGAACAGCAGGACGTCCTGCTCCGGACAGTCGACCTGCAACCCGCCCACGTTCACACCTTCACCGGCCAGGTGGCTCTCGATCTTTCGCAGATGGAGACCGGGAGAGCGCGGTTCGCTCCGCTGGCCGTTTTTCTCCCAGCGCCGCTTGTGCGCGTGCACGAAGAGCGTATCCCCGTCGTAGTAGAGGAAGTTCACCTGGCCCAGCTTCCGCGCATCCGCGGCAAAGCCGGCAACGATCTCCATCCGCTCGTCGAGCGACGGCACATCCTTTTGTCACCACACATCGTGGAGTCGCCCGAGCAGAGCACAGAACGCATGCTCCGAATCGGTGTCTCCGATCGGCCGATACAGCTCCCGCCCAAGCGGCAGGCCCTCGCGGAAACCGTCCAACGACCCGTTGTGGGCGAAGATGTGACGGCGCCCGGCCAGCTCGCGATCGAACGGGTGGGTGTTCTCGAATCGGGGCTCGCCGCGCGAGGCGAGGCGCACGTGTGCGATCACACAGTCGCTTCGCAGATACTGGTCCGCCACGAAGCGCACCCACGGGCTCGATGCGGCCGGCGCCGGCTCCTTGATGAGGCGCGCCTCCTTCTCTTCGTAGAAGGAAATGCCCCAGCCGTCCTTGTTTTCCGCGGTAAGACCGCCGTGCTTCGAAAACTCCTCGAGGGAGTACTTGACGCTGACGGCTGCGTTGCTCGACATGCCGAAGAGTTCACACATCGGGCGGCATGGTACCAGCCCGTTGCTCGGGTTGGCGACCCGGGGAAGGGCCGCGATGCATGCGTCGCGGACGCAACGCAGCTTGCAATGGTGACCTAGGGAGAGCCGATCCTGCAGGCTTTCACGGCGACGACGATCTCCTCGCGCAGTGCCTCATATTCCTTGGAAAGCTCGTCGAGCCAGGCCTTCCGCCGCTCGTTCGGATCGATCTTCGCGGTTTCCTCGGCGATCACGGCGATCATCCGCGTCGCCTGAGCCTGCAGGAGCAGGAAACGCATGTCGAAGCTCTTGTCGGAAAAGATCATCTCCTTCGTGCCCAGGCCCTTCGCCGCGTTCTGAATGGCGTCCCCAAGCGGGCTCGGCGGCGGGCTGGCCGTGACATCGGGGGCGAGTTTTCGGAGTCCTTCGAGTTCCTCGGCCCGCTGCTTGGAGATCTTGCTGATGCGTTTCATCAGGCGCCCGACTTCCTTCTGCGGCCCCTTGAGCGTGACTTCCCGCATCAGGTAGAGCCAATTGAGGGACGCCTCGCCGGACAGGGACTCCGCAAGCAGGTTGTACCCGACCAACCGCTCGTCCTGCTGACTCTGGGCGGCGCGGGCGGGGCTCCCCCCCGCCAGCACGGTCACCAGGACGACAGCACTGATCGCGGCCCTGCACGCTGCGCCGGCGGTCCGGCTACACGCTGCGAGGCTTCCGTGGGTAAGACTACTTCTGGGCATCACCATTCGAAATTCCCGTCCTTCGGACGCCACGCGGCTTCTACCGCGTGAGCTGCGCAAAGATGATCACGGCCTCGCGCTCCTCATCGGTCACCTCGCCATCGATGGAAACCATCGTCTCCATCGCCCGCAGAAACTGCACGCGGAAGCGGTGGGGCACGTCCGCCGGATCCACGGAATCGGGCGCAGGCGGTAACTTCAACCACTCCTGGACCTGACGCCGCTCCTCTTCGTCGAGGTCGAGACGCGCGATCAGGCGGGTACCCAGGGAGCGCTCCTCCGCCGTGATCTTCAAATCGGCCCAAGCGAAGGAACAGACGAACCGCATGAGGAGCATCCGCTCCTCGCTGCTCAGGTCCGCCAGGGCAGCCTCTCGCGTCATGGGCCTCCTCACAGCGGCGACCACCAACGGAACGGGTCCGCCACGCTATCCAGAAACTAACGCATCGCCGCTCCTGGAGTTCGGTTTCGGCGCATCCAACCGAACGGAACCGGCAGGCCAATCGCTTTCCGTGCGCAGAACCCGGCGCCAATCCTTTGGGGGCCCTTGATTCTGAGGCCGGCCCAGGGGACTCAGCGGTCCAGCAGACCCGGGTGCGCCGTTTCCGGGATCTCCGGAGGCGGCATTCTCCGCGCGCCATCCAAGCTGTAGACCGGGAAGCCCTCTGTGCCGGGGAAGTGCATGCTGTAGACGAGCCTTCCCGTCCGCTTCGCGGCCGGCAGGTGGCAGAGTTGCAACGCAGACTCGGCAAAATAGGCCACGTCTTCCGTTGGATAGTCTTCCGGAATGTGCCGGGCCGAGCCCGGCGTCTTGATGGCGGTCGACGGCGCCACCATGTTGACGGCGATCCCGCGCTCCAGGAGTTCCGCAGCGAGGCCCTGGGTAAAGCGGTCGAGAGCCGCCTTCACCGCGGCGTAGAGCGTCGATCCCCCGTGGACGTCGAACCAGCTGTAGGGCTCCAGGGGCGGGAGCGCCGTCACTGACCCGACGTTCACGATCCAACCCGCCCCGCGCGCTTCCAGGTGCGGGATGGCGGCCCGGGACAGTGCAAAAGGCGCACGCAAGTAGTGGCCGAGCGTCTGATCGAACACGTCGTCGGACATCGCGGCAATCCCGGCGTACTGGGCGTAGCCCGCGTTGTTGACCAGGATGTCGAGCCCCCCCGCCGCTTCGACGGCACGTCCGACCAGGGCCGCCCGGTCGTCCGCGTTCTCGAGATCAGCCGCGAGGGGGATCGCGGTACCACCGCTGGCTTCGATGAGCGCGACGGTTTCCCGGAGCGTTCCGGGCTCCGCCACCGTACGGTCGAGGCTCCGGGCCGTGACGACCGGGGTCGCCCCCGCGGCGGCAAGGCGCTGGGCGATCGCGCGTCCCAGTCCCCGACTCGCCCCGGTCACCAGGGCGATCTTCCCATCCAGTCTCGGCGCAGCGCTGTCCGTCATGGGTCTCCTCGCGAAAACGCTTCATTCCCAGGCAAGCACGCTGGAAGGCGTGCCGCAGAAGACATGGGCAAACCGATCCTCGACGACGCGCTGGGGAAACTCCGGGTCGAACCAGCCGTCGATGTAGCCCCAGTGAAACGGGCTGAGCATGTAGGCACCCTGCAGACCGTCCAGTGCGTCGTACTCCTGTTCCCAGACGTGGGTCCAGTCCGTGGCGTGGAGCGCCGAATCGGTGCGGCTGAAGGCCCAGTTCCGGATCTCGGCGACATAGCCCGGCATGCGCTGGATGTCGCGCTCGAAGCGTTCGCAGATCTCGGGGGGCGTGGTCGGCGCAACCCGCAGCAACAAGGTCCGCTTGATTCCCTTCGCCAGGGCGGGTGCCTGGATTTCCCTCCCCTGGGGAGCAAAACGCACCGCGTCGGTATCGGCCACGACGCAGTCCGCGCTCTGGGGATCGAACCACCCCGCAAGGGGAGCCGACGCAAGCAGCGCTTCGAGGGTCGGAGGGTTCGCGCCTGCGAACCGAACATCCCACGTGTAGTCCCCACACAGCGACCCCGCGAGATGGCGACCGAGCTGACTGTGCGAAACGGCGCCGAGTTCCCGGTCGGCAGCGTCCAGGGCGGCCTCGAACGCCCGGAGCCGGGCCGGCGTGCAGCCCGCGCGGAGAGTCAACAACGCCACCTGTCGGATCACGCCGGATTCGCGCTCCCGGCGGCTTCGGGCGCCACGAGCCCGTCCCGCTTCAGCACCTGGCGACTCCGGGACACCACCCACTCGTCCAGGCCGCCCCACCAGCGCGCACCCTCCGGATCCTCGCCCTGCAAACGGCGCATCTCCCAGAACGCTCCGACATCCGCCAGCGACCACAGGAGCACGAGTTCGTTGCCGTCGTCGTGCAGTTCGAGGGGCGGCGTCAACCACGCATCGACGAGGCGCAGGCCGCGGGCGTGGGCTGCCGGAACGTATTCCCCAGCGAGCTTGTCCCGAAACGCGCGCAGCTTCCCCGGTCGGAGCACGATCCGATCGAGGAAAAAGACCGGTTCCATGTTCATGACCCGGCGAAGAAACGCCGGATCGCGGCCAAGCGCTCTCCGAAGATGGCTTCGGCCGTGGGGCTGTCGGCGACGAGGTCATAGCCGTGAATGCCGCCCTTCACCTCGTGCAGGGCAACAGGGACGCCCGAGGCTTCGAGCGCGGCGGCGTAGTCCCGACCTTCGTCTCGCAACGGATCGAATTCCGCCACCTCGATCCAGGCAGGCGGGAGGCCGGCGAAGTCCTCGCGGTGCAGCGGCGCCGCGTACGCCGGTACCGGTACGCGCCCGCCGCTCGCCAGGTGTTCGCTGCCCCGGAGATAGACGGACCACATCACGCGGTTCGATGCCGTCTTCCAGAACGGGGTGTCCGTGAACTTGCGTGCGGATTCGGTCTTCGTCTCGTGATCGGTCACGGGGTAGATGAGGATCTGGGCACAGATGGGATTTTCGTTGCGGTCCAACGCCTTCTGGGCCACACCGGCAGCGAGGGCCCCCCCGGCGCTGTCACCGATCAACCCGACCCGCTGGGGATCCACACCCAGGCGATCGGCGTTCGCGTGTATCCAGGTCAACGTGGCATAACAATCGTCGAAAGGCGCGGGGAACGGGTTCCGGGTCGACAGCCGGTAGTCGGGAAAGAAGACGCGGCAGCGGCCTTCGACCGCGTACCGCGCCGCAGCAGTCAGGTGAAGCCCCGCGTAGGTGAAGAAGAACCCGCCGCCGTGAAAATCCACGAGCGCCGGCGCGGTGCCCGATAGATCCTTCGGCGCGATCTCGAAGACCGGGACCGTATTTCCGTCGGCGCCGGGAACCCGATGCGTGTGCACCGCCACGTCGTCGCTCCAGGCAAAGCCGCGGCGCTGCAGGCGGACCAGCAGATTGATGCCACGCAAAAGCAACCGGTTCGACGGCATGGTGATCTTGGGCTGCGAAACGAATTCGGGCGCCAGCGCGTACGGTTCACCCATGGGAAGATCCTCCAAGCTTGGAACTCGCAAGATTCTGCCAGGGTTTCCCGCGTCGAGCGACTGCAAGTTTCTCGCGTCGGCCCGATGCGCTCCGGGGGCGGCTCGGCGAAACTCTGGGCCCGATGAAAACCCTGCCCAAACTCCCCTTTCCCGGCGCCGTGGACGGCGACGGCCACGTGCTCGAGCCCCCGGACCTCTGGGAGCACTACCTCGAAACCGGGCTGCGGAAGCGGGCCCCGGGGATCCGGGTCGATGACGAGGGCCTCGAGTACCTGGAGATCGATGGACGCAGCTCGCGGATCGTGCGCCGCGGCATGCCCGCCGGTCTCGGCGCCATGGACCGCGTGGCCGGGTACGTCTACGAGCGCAAGCACACGACAGGCCTGAAATACGTCGACGAGGCACCGCTGGGCGCGATGGATCCCCGGGAGCGGCTCCAGCGGCTCGACATGGAAAACATTGCGCGGGCGTTTCTCTACCCCACGTTGACGCTCTTCTGGATCGCCGAGTGCGAAGACGAGCCGCTCACCCAGGCCGTGCTCCGCGCCTACAACCGCTGGATCGTGGACTTCTGCTCGGACTCCGACGAACGCTTGTTCCCCGTGGCGCAGTTGTCGCTGGGAGACCCCGAGGCCGCAGAACGAGAAGTGCAACGAGCCGCCCGCGACGGGGTCAAGGGCGTGTTCGTCCCCCCGTTCCAGTGGAGCCGAAAGCCCCTGGGAGACCCGGCCCATGACCGGGTCTTTGCAGCTGCCCAGGACTGCGGCCTCCCCCTCGGCATCCACCCTTCTCTCGAGCCGAAATGGACCGCACCAGGACGCTTCGGCGAATACACGAGCGGCCGCTATTCGTTCTTTCTCAACGTGACCTCGGCAGACGCCGTGCGTCATGCATTCACGTCGCTCTTTCAATACGGCGTCTTCGAAAAGTTTCCCCAGCTTCGCGTTGCTGTACTCGAATCGGGAGCCGGCTGGGTGGGTTACTGGCTCGACCGCATGGACACGGTCTACACCTCACCCCAGGGAATCCCGGCCCGGCAGGTCCTCCCCGAGAAGCCGAGTTTCTACTTTCGACGCCAGTGCTGGATTTCGGGGGATCCGGACGAAACAGCGCTCGCCCCGATCATTCCCCTCGTCGGGTCGGACCGTTTCTTCTGGGCGTCCGACTTTCCTCACCCCGACCACCCGCCCGAGTACGTTCCCGAACTCGCGCGCCTCGTCCAGGAGCTGCCCGAACCCGTCCGTGCGGACTTCCTCGGCGCGAACGTGCTCCGCGCCTATGGCGTCTCTCCCTAGCAGCGACTAGTCCACATCGACGTCGGCCACGGGAAGATAATCGTAGAGGTCGTACGTGTGGTGCTGCTGGCGGAGTTCTTTCGCCGTTCTCAGCTTCTCGACGATGGCGTCGAACACGCCGTAGATCTCGGCTCTCGGGCCGCCGGGCTCGACACTGTCGAGCCAGTTCAAGCGGGCGAAGTTCACCGCCTTGGCCGTGCCGGCACGATCGAAGGCCTCTCCCGTCGCCTCCAGGTCGGCATCCACCAGGTAGATCCACATGCGCGCGACGTTGGCCATCAAGCGGTAGTAGAGCGCGTGCCGCGGGTCGGCCTCGGAAAGCTGCGGCCTCTGGAACTCGCTGTGCTTGTAGACAAGGAAGGGCCGAATGCTCGCCCATTTTCCGTGTCCCGCCGTTCCGGCACCGCCGGAGACCTCCCAGCCGGTCGCGTTCGCCTTTTCCGTGGACAGCTTCGCCAGGATGAACGCGTAGTGCCCCGGGAAGGGCCCGTGGTGAAGCGGGTAGAAGTAGTCGCCCGAAATCGTCGGGAAGGAGTCGTCCGACGTGAGGAGCGCCGGGTCGGTGACCCACCCCGCCCAGAACCAGGCGCGCTGGAGAACCCGCGACTGCACCTCCTGCTTCCAGAGATCGGCTTCCACCGGCACGAAATCCGGGAACACGGTGCAACCATCGGGGTGATTGCAGTGGAGCGGGCGCTGGCGGATCAGGTCGCCCACCCGCCAGAAGGGGTTCCGGCGGATCGCAATCTCCACGTCGGCGATCTCGTCATGACCGAACCGGTCCACGACCCGGTCCGGGTAATCGCGCGTACGCTTCCGGAGCATGTGCGACATGATCTGAACCGACTCGTACTTGGTGAGCATCCACTCGTAGGCGCGCCTTTCCGCCTCCCCGTCCAGCCGCTCTTCGCTCTCGGTGAGCTCCCGGATCGCAGCGTAGAAGCGCCAGAAGTTGAGGTCCGAAGGGTCCGCCGCGTAGGCATCGAAGAGCGCGTAGTACGCGTCTGCGTGCTCCGACTGGGGCGCGACACCCAGGTTCGGCAGCCACTCGGCCACGCTGGCCGCGTGTCCGCGGGTCCCGCTGGGATCCGTCAGGTCCTGTCCCGTGTGACTCGGTCCGTGGAATGCGTCTTCGGACCAACGGTCGAGCCGGACCCCGATGCGGAGTTCGCCGAGATCGATGCCCCGAAGTTGTTCTTCCGCAGCTTCGGCCTTCTCGCGCGAGTCGATGACATCCGTCACGAGCAACAGACCGACCTCGTCGCGCAGGTGCTGAAGAAACGCCAGGTCCCGGTCCGCGGGCCGCAAACCCGGAAGCGGTACGAACCCGGGCTGGAGCGGTCGGAATTCCGCGGGGTGAAGAACTTCGCGAAGGTCGTGCTGCTGCCGCTGGGCATGGACCAGCTGCACGATCTCCTCTGCGCGGGTTTGGGAAACGTGTTCCAACGCCCGCCGCCGGATGTCCGCGTCGCTGTAGCCGATCACAGCGAGGTCGAAAGCATCCGGGCTGTGGCACGCGGCGCAGGCTCCGTGTGCGCCGGCGAGGCGGAAGGCTTCCAGGCCATTTTCGAGCGCCGCCTCGAGTTCGCGTTCGGTCAGGGCCCGGCCCGGATCGAACGCCGGCCCACAGCGCGGGTCGACTGCCGGACCGGCGCAGACGATCGCGGGGTGGAACGCGTTGGCTTCCGGCGTCACGGAGACGGCCGTGAATTCCGCGACGTTCAGCTCGAAGGGGACATCCACCTTGGACACCTGGTGCTCGCGAAGCGAGGCGCCGACGCGCACCTCCGGGCCGTCGAGGAAATGCGGGTCGCGCAACTCCAGCCGCACCGTCCCCCCGTCCAGGTCTGCGAAGACACCTTGCTCCGCGACCAGCGGAAACGCTTCCGAGTCGTAGAGGTCGAGACCGACGTGGTCGTGCGCGGGAGCCGCGACGAAGGTCTCGACCCGATCGGGCGTGCCGTCGCCTTCGAAGTCGTAGAGCACCCGCGCCTGGGCATAGATGCCGGGCGTCTGGACACCGTCCAACCACAGTTCGAGGCGGGTACCCCCAAGCCTGGGGACGTAGGGCGCAACCAGGTCCCGGGCCTCCCAGGCAATCGGGGACCCGTCCCCGGGAATCCGGTCGAACGAACCCGCCGAACCCGGGGCCGGCGAAAGCACGCCGACCCCCGCGGAACTAGCGCCCGAGAGGAGGTAGAGACTGCGCTGGGTCTCCTCCAGCTTCGCGGAGGCTACGGGCCCGGGGGCCTGGGTCGCGGGCGGAGAGGCCACGGGCTGCTCGCTCGCACCGGACGGGTCCGAGGGAGCTTCCGAGCCGGTCTCGGGTATGGCCGCCGGGGCGGCGGGCGGCACAACCCCTTCCGGAGACACGGGTTCGGCGATCGGGGCCAGGCCAAACTCGAGCCAATCGACGTTCCCGAGTTCTCGACGGCCTGCCGCACTGTCGAACACGAGATAGACATCGCGCCGGCCGTCAGGAAGCGTCTCCAACGGGCGCTCCAGGCGGACCCAGTCCTCCCAGCCCCCCGTATCCTCGAGGGGAAAGACCGCGAGCCGCGGGCCCGACACGGAATCGAGCCGAACCGCGACTTCCCCGGAAACGCCTGCCCCCGAGGCCACCCGCAGGGCGGCCGATTCGACCTCCCGGTTCCCGAAGTCGACGTCTCGGTAGACGCTCCAGTCTCCCCGGGCGACCCAGCCGATGTTCGCTCCCCCGCTCGCACTCGAGACGCGTTCGGTGAGCACACCCCACTGGGCGTCGAAATCCTCGGCTTCGATGCGCCGGGATCCCTCCCGGGTGGTGCCGGAGGGAGACTCTTGCCGCTCGAAGACCCGCACGTAATCGACCCGCAGATGCTGGGGAAACGCCGTGGTCGCGTCGGGATCACCCGGCCAATAACCACCCACGGCGACGTTGAGAAGCAGGAAGAAGGGCTGGTCGAAGACCCACGGCGCGTCGGGGGGGAGGTTCGCGGGCGTCAGGGTCTGGTAGAGGTGGCCATCGACGAACCACCGGACCGATTCGGGAGCCCATTCGATCGCAAACGTATGGAAGGCATCGGCAAACCGTTCTCCTTCGGGAAGGCGAAACCCGGAACCGATTCCCCCTGCCCCGGAATAGCCCGGCCCGTGCACCGTCCCGTGGACCTCGGACGGCTCGCGACCGATGTTCTCCATGACGTCGATCTCCCCGGCGGCGGGCCAGCCCACCGAGCCGAGTTCCGCACCGAGCATCCAGAACGCCGGCCAGAGTCCTGGGCCGAACGGAAGCTGGGCCCGCATCTCGATTCGCCCGTACTGCTGTTCGAAGCGCCCCTGGGTCTTCAAGCGGGCGGAGCTGTAGCGGCACGTTCCGTACCAGCACGACGTTCCAGGCAGCGATTCCTCTCGGGCCGCGATGACGAGGTGTCCCTCTCCGTCCATCGACGCGTTTTCCGGTCGGTCGGTGTAGTACTGGCGCTCCGCGTTGCCCCAGCCCGACCCGCCGAGGTCGAACACCCAGCGCGATGCATCCGGCGACTCACCAGCGGGGGAATCGAATTCATCCCCCCACACCAGAATCCATTCGTCCGCTTCCGCGGGCTGCGGCGGTTCGCTGCCGGCGGCGGGAGCCGGCGCGGTTGCCACGGAGGGATCCTCGTAGACGAGAGTGGTCCAGTCGGTGTCGTACTGACCCGGGACCTGGTCGATGCCAATCACCCAGCGGTAGACGACGAGTTCCCCGTTCACGAGACCGTCCAGGGTCAGCGCGTGACGGTTCCCGTCAACGCCGAGGCGCCGCCCGCGAACGACACCCGCCTCTTCGCGGTGCAGCTCCGCCCAGGGAACGTCGTCGACTTCGAACGACAACCGCCCGCCGGCCAGGGGGCGAACGCGCGGTGTGGATCCGGTGGCGGGCTCGGCGTTGCGACCGACGTAGACATGCTGGAACCAGTCACTCCAGACCTGCCCGGGAGAGATTCCGGTCCCGACGCGAAAGCGGAAATCGATCGCATCGCCGGGTGTCAAGCCGTGGACCGGGTATTCGTTGTGGCCACCCGCGTGGAGCATGCGGGTGAGGCGTGAAATCGTGTCGCTCTCCACCTCCAGGTCCGCCCATGGCGCTCCCACGACGAAAAACCGCGCAATGCCGCCCTCGACCTCCACCAGCCCGACCCGCACCGTCCCACCCGGAACCGGAACGTCGCGCTCGAAGCGCGCCGGAAGCGGCAAAACGACACACCCGCCGGTCTGGGCGCACAAGCCGGGAATGTCACTACAACCCACCTGGAGCAAGACCACGAGCAACAGTCCCGCCACCAGGGCGCCGGCACTCCGGGGCGCACGCGCCTGCGGTTCGGAAGTCGGGACCTGGCTCAGACAATCGATTCCGGCGCTCCCCATCTGCAGATCCTCCCGCTGTCGTTGACTTGAAAACGACGCCCCGAACGCCCAGCCGTTCGACCATCCCCTCCCGGAAGTATTTCGAGCCCGCTTCTCGGTCGAAGTGCGCGGTGTCACGAAACCGCACGCGGCAACCCGCTAACGCGGCCCGGGGGCGCGTGTCACTGGAGGGTTGGTGCCAGAACGCAATGGCTTGCCACCGGCAAGCCAGCGGCAACTCCACTCGGGGAAGCAACTCGCACATGGGGGCGCAGACTGGGCCGGGCCGCCGAGAACCTCATCGCTCAAATGGGCAAGGGAGAAGCCTCTCACCCATCCCAATGAAGGCTCCGGGGGCGCCCGTGGCGCCGCCGATCGGGCCTCGGCACCTGCTGGAGGGGGGATCGTAGTCAAAAAACCTCACTTCTGAGGTTAAGCGAGGGGGATTCGAGTTGATTTCCCTCCATATTTAATAAGACAATCGAACATAATTGCTGCTGAATAGCACGTGTCCAAGCGGAGGCTCTCCATGCGGAAGTTCTTTGGACGGGCGACCTGGGGCGTAATTGGCCTCGTCGCCATGGCTGCCGTCGCGGGACTGGTGCTGAAGCCCAGTTCCAGCGACGCCCAACCCATGATCTCCACGGCAAAGCAGATCGACCGCCGAACGGGCGGCGCGTTGTCGGTACTCAACCCATTCCAGATCCCCAAGTACCAGGTCAGCCTGGTGTTTCCCGGGGTGATGCGTCACAACGCCGAGGGGCCGAACCGCTACGACATCGCGGTCCGCGAGTTCGAGCAACAGATCCTGCCCGGCGGGCAGTGGTGCGACCTGGGCGCCGACTGCTCGGCAATGACGTGGCTGGACGGCAACCGGGGCTACCCCTCGACCACCGTGTGGAGCTACGGCCCCCAGGAGGACCCGATCCCCCCCGTGGCGCCCGACCTGCGCACGGAGGTTCCCAAGCCCAGTCGGCGCTTCGAAACGTACTGCGCGATCTGGCCGGGGCTCCCCGGCTGCGGAAAGCGCGAACTTGCGGTTTCGCAGTTCAACTACCCCGCCTTCACGATGGAGACGATCGCCAACAAGCCGGTGCAGGTGAAATGGGTCAACGAACTCGTCGAGGTCAATGAGAAAACCGGCAAGCCGTACCGCGTCGGCGACGCACGACGCAAGTACCTGCGGCACATCCTGCCTGTCGACCAGACACTGCACTGGGCCAATCCCAGCCAGGAATGCTTCTTCTACGCCGATCGAAGCGGACCGGGACCGCCGCGGCGGGTGTACCGCACCGATTGCGCTGGACGAAATCCCGAACCCTACGAGGGGCCCGTCCCGATCACGACTCACGTACACGGTTCCCACGTCGACCCGGAAAGCGACGGGTACCCCGAGTCCTGGTGGCTCCCGGCCTACTCCAACACCCAGTACAACGAGATCGGCAAACCCTTCGCAACGAAGGGCATCCTCTTCGACGACGTCACAGGTACCAACCCGGGAAATCTCGGGTACGCCCTCTTCCGGTACCGAAACGACCAGGCCGCGACGACGCTTTGGTTCCACGACCACACCCTCGGAATCACACGGCTCAACGTGTACGCGGGTCCCGCGGCTTTCTGGCTGATTCGCGGCGGTCCCTACGGCAAGGCCTTCAAGGGCGGCCAGTCCCACCGAGGCAACCGGAAGAAGGGCAAGAACCGGCGACCGTTGGCCGTGCTCCCCGGACCGGCACCGAAGCGCGGCCAATCCACTGCGGCGCTCAACCTCCCCGGGCGTACGCGGCGGGCAGTCCGGGAAATTCCGGTCCTGATCCAGGACCGCACCTTCCTGGAAAACGGCGATCTCTTCTACCCGGGGAACCGGGCGTTCTTCGAAACCCTGAACCAGCCCAGCGACCCGAACCTGCAGTTCGACGTGGATGGCCTGGCGGCGCTCAACGACGGGTGTCCGGAGGCCAATCCCAAGTGCAACGTGACCATTCCGGGAAATCCGCACTTCGATCCGAACAAGCCGATCGGCGACCTCAAGAACGCCTACACAGGCGAAGACTTCCCGTTCGCGCCCCCCGCGGGACCGAAACCGCCGGAACACCCCGAAGACCTGAGCGGCGGATCGATGATGCCGCCCATCTGGAATACAGAAGCCTTCTTCAACACGATGGTCGTCAACGGCGTGGTCTGGCCCAAACTGGAGGTCGCACCCGCCCTGTATCGCTTCCGCTTCCTGAACGGCGCCAATGCCCGAACGCTCAATATGAGCCTGTTGATCAAGGCTCCGGACCAGAAGAGCTGCACCGAGGTCGCCACGCTCCACGGCATGGACACCGCGGCCGCAGCGCTCTATCGCCGGAACAACGAACTCTCGATCTTCCAGATCGGGAGTGATGGCGGCTTCCTGCCCCAGGTCGTCGAGCTCAAGACCGGCGAGGCGACGGCGCTCCCCGGCGACGGGAGTCAGCCCGGCCCGGAGAAGACGCCCTACGCCGCCCAGGCCCTCCTGATGGCACCCGCCGAGCGGGCAGACACGATCGTGGACTTCCGCGGCCTGACCGACGGCACCGAGATCTGCCTCGTCAACACGGCACCCGACTCCCCCTTCGGCGGTTTCGGAAAGGGCGACCCGCCGGCCGATCCGAAGCTGACCGGCCAGGTCATGAAATTCGTGGTGGACAAGAAGCTGCTGGTCCCGCGGGACCGGCGCACGACCGATCCCTACCTGATCCAGCCGGCGTTCAAGCCGAAGCTCGATCCCAGCGATGAGCCGGTGGTACGCATCTCCCTGAACGAGAGCGACACGGACTTCCCGATCTCTCAAGACCAGGCGGGCGAGCCGGTCAGCCTGCTGATGGCGCCTTCGGGCGAGCCGACCACCGGCGAGTTCACGGTATGTGCCCGAGTGGCCTGCACGTATTCGAACGACGTCACGAAGGCGTTCTCGATCCCGCCCTCGGGCTTCGAATCGACGAACCCCTGCGGCACCGACAACGACCCGGTAGCGACCATCGACATCTTGGGACTGGCCATCGAAGGCGTGCCGACGAGCGGCGATGCGTGCACGATGTACAACCGCTGCGTCTCCGGGAACAACGTCGACCAGCATTGCACCACCGACGACCAGTGCAATCCCGGGTGTGACCCCGCCAAGGAAGCCTGCGACCACAAGTGCGTGGCGGCAGCACCCTACGGCCCCATGGTGGATCTCCTCGGAACGGTGAAGCCCGTCGACGATGCCTGCCAAGACCCGGCAACCTTCCCGAACCAACAGGTCTGTGGTGTCCCGCTGCGTTGGACCGACGACTCGGGCGTCAGTACCCAGGCCCCGATTCGCCTGGTGAACGGGGACAAGCGCTACGTCGGCGTCACGGAATATCCGGACTTCGACGCGATTCAAGACTGGGCGATCTACAACTTCACGCCCGATGCGCATCCGATCCACGTGCACCTCGTGCAGTTCAACGTGACCGACCGCGAACCGATCCCCGGTTACGAAGCATGCGATCCGGGTGCCTTCAACGACAACTGCTACGACAAGCTGCTCACGGGCAAAGTCTTTCCCCAGGAGACGGGCTGGAAGGACACCGTGATCGCCCACCCGGGACAGATCACCACCGTGCGCGCGAAATTCGACATCGCGGGGCTCTACGTCTGGCACTGCCATATCTTGGAACACGAAGACAACGAGATGATGCGCCCCTTCGCGGTCAAGGAACCCGTCCGCCCCCACGAGGACGAGGACGACGATCGCGACGATGACGACGATCGCGACGATAACGACGATCGGGACGATGACGACGATCGCGACGATGACGACGATGGGGACGATGACGGTGATGAGGAGGCCGACGACGACGACGATCGGGACGACCGGGGCCAGAGACGGCGCCGGGGCTGATCCGCTAGAGTTCCGCCCCGCCAGGGCGCGGTCTCCTCACCACCGCGCTCCACCGGGGGGAACGCATGGGGCTCGCCAGAATCTTCATCGGAGTCGTGGTCCTGGGACTGGCGATACAGGCCGTTCCCTACGGCCTCGACCACGAAAACCCCCCGGTGCTGCGCGAGCCCGACTGGAAGGGCGCCGAAACCCGCGAACTCTTCTTCCGCGCCTGCCGCGACTGCCATAGCAACGAGACGGTGTGGCCCTGGTACAGCAACATCGCCCCCGTCTCCTGGCTCGTCGCCAGCGACGTCCACGAGGGACGAGAACACTTCAACGTTTCCGATTGGGACCGACCGGACCAAGAAGGCGACGAGGCCGCCGAACTGGTCGAGGAAGGCGAGATGCCGCTCTGGTTCTACCTGCCATTACACCCGGAAGCGCAGCTCTCCGACGCCGAGAAACAACGCCTGATCCACGGGCTCAAGCAGACCTTCGGCTCCTCCGAACACGATCACGACTAGAGCGGGGCCGGACCCAGGACTCAGAGCTGCCCGCGAACCAGCTTCCAGAAGGCCGGCGCATCGTCGTCCTCGGCCGCGGAATGCGATTCGGGCAGGTTTCCTCCGAGGTCCGTAAACCCGTACTCGCGCCCCAAATCCGTCGTCTTGAAGGCCTTGCCCGATTTCTCGGCAATCGCGGGATCCGTTGCGAGCGCCACCACCGCGCGACCGGAAAGCCGCGGCGTCTCGGCCACGCCTACATCCAGGCCAAAGACCGAAAGACGACCGTCCTCTCCGAGTTCCCCCTGAGACACCAGGGTCTCGGTGGCAACGAGTCCCGGCCAGATCGACACCGAAGAAATCCCGAACTTGTGGATGTCGTGGTGCATCGCCGCCGTCAACTTATCGATTCCGGCCTTGCAGACCCCGTAGGGAACGGCGATCACGTAGTAGTCGGGTTGGGCGCCCTCGGAGGAGACGTTCACGATGAGGCCCGAGGTCTGCTTCAACATGAGCGGCGCAGCGAGAGCGCTCGCCACGTAGTGGGAACGCAGGCCGACACGCAGCGTCCGGTCGAAACTCTCGAAGGGAATGTCCCAGAATTTCTGGCCGAGCATCGAGGCCTGATCGTTCCAGCACACGTTGTTGACCAGAATGTCGAGTTGCCCAGCCTCCCGGTCGACCTGCGCGAAAGCCGCCCGCACCTGGTCGTCGTCGGCGTGGTCGCACGCGACGGGAATCCCCCGACCGCCGAGCGCATCGATCTCGGCTGCGGTGTCGTCGATGGTCCCGGCCTGCTTGGCGTCTCGAGCCCACGCAGGAAGTTCGGCGGTATCCGGACGCGTGCGCCCCGTGACGTAGACCGTCGCCCCCGCAGCGCCGAGTTCCACGGCGATCCCTTTTCCGATCCCTCGGCTCGCTCCTGTGACGAGGGCGACTTTGCCCTGGAGGGGGCCCTGTGTACTCGTCATGGCAGACCTCCTGGAGCGCGAGCCTAGCGCGATCGACCCGCGGAAGAGATCGCGGCGCACGCGACCGTCCCTTGCCCGGCGCCACGAGTTCGGAGTCCCTATGTTGAGGCCCGGATGACCCACACCGAGCGGGAAGCGAGCTCGCTTTGGGGCCAAGACCCGCCGCCGGCCGTCTACCTCGGCGTCTGCGCGGCGCTCGTCACCGCGATCGCGGCGGTGTACGGCCAGAGCCTCGGGTTTTCCTTCGTCTACCTGGACGACGCCCACTACGTGCTGGGAAACCCCGTGGTTCCCAGCGGCCTCTCGGTCGAGGGCATCGCCTGGGCCTTCAGCGAATCCTTCGATGGGAACTGGTTCCCCGCAACCTGGATCTCCCACATGGTCGATGTCGAGCTCTACGGCGTCGACCCCGGCGGACACCATGCGACGAACGTGGTGCTCCATGCCATCAACACGTTGCTGGTCCTCGTCGTGTTCCACCGCCTGTCCGGCCACTTCTGGCCCAGCGCTTTCGTCGCCGCGATCTTCGCGGTGCACCCGATGCACGTGGAGTCCGTGGCGTGGGTCGCCGAGCGCAAGAACGTACTGAGCACGCTGTTCGGGCTGCTGGCGATCGGCGCCTACGAACGCTTCGCGAGGCGCCCGCAGAGGCGGTGGCCGTGGGCGGCCACGGCACTGCTCGCACTCTCGTTGCTGTCGAAACCGATGCTCGTGACCCTGCCCTTCGCCCTGCTCCTGCTCGACTACTGGCCCCTCCGGCGCTGGCCGGGGGAGCCTCCCGGCCGCCTGCTCCTCGAGAAGCTGCCGCTCTTCGCCCTCTCCCTGGGAGCCTGCCTGGTGACCTGGAAGGTCCAGAACGCATCCGGTGCCATGCTCGCCGGCGACCCGCTCGATGTGCTCCAACGCCTGGCCAACGCCGTCCTGGGCTACTCCGCCTACCTCGGTCGCACGCTCTGGCCCCAGGATCTCGTCGCCCTGTACCCCCACCCCTACCTTCCGGCAAGCGGGGGGATCCCGCCGAGCGGAGCACGCCTGCTCGGCTCCGCCCTGGTGCTCGTCGCCATCAGCGCGGCGGTCTGGAGGCTCCGGCGCCAGCGTTACCTGCCCGTCGGTTGGCTCTGGTTCCTCGGCACCCTCGTCCCCGTCATCGGCATCGTCCAGGTCGGAGAGCAGAGTTTCGCGGACCGCTACGGCTACGTGCCGCAGCTGGGGCTGTCCATCATGGCGGCGTGGGGCGGACGCGCCCTGCTCGGGCGGGTGCGGCGCGCGGAATTCCGCCGGGCCCTTGCCGCGCTCGCGTTCGCCGTCGCAGTTCCCCTGGGCATCGCAGCCCACGCCCAGGCGGCCCACTGGCGCCTGCCCACGAGTCCCTTCGAACGCGCCCTCGCCATCGACCCGGGCAACCACTTCATGCGCTTCGGCCTCGCCGCGGCACTGCGACGCACCGGCCAGCCCGAGGCAGCCGAGACACACTACCGGCTCATCGTCGAAGCCCGCCCCGATTCCGCCCGGGCAGAGAACGGCATCGGTGTCGCACTCCAGGACCAGGGCGAAAACGCAGCTGCGATTGCGCACTTCGAACGCGCCCTCGCCATCCAGCCCGCGAACGCACTCGTCCTCGGCAACCTGGGCCGATCTCTCCGCGCCCAGGGAAGAAACGCGGCCGCCCGGGAGGCCTTCCTCCGCGCCCTCGAACTGCGCCCCGACTCGAAGCGACTCCAGCGCGACCTCGCGTCACTCGAGTAACGCGGCCCGTCGCGTCCGTCAGTCGGCGCCGGCCCGGGCCGCCTTCTCGTAGAACTGGGAGTACCAGCGACGGAAAGTCGCAATCGCCGTCTCGTAGTCGTTGAGCGCCGGCTTGGCGCGGTACACCTTGTGCTCCCAGATCGGAACGTCCGCCTCCCACTGGCGAAAAACTTCCTGGGCGAGCACGTCCGCGTATGCTTGGGTCGCCTCGGCAGTATCCAGCTTGCCGACGTTCACCACCCCACGCAGCTCGATGTGTTCCTCATCCACCGGCGTCACGTAGAGGCGCTGCATCGCTTCGAGACCGGAACCCTGGGCGGTGATGTCGGCCGCTGTAAGCCCGGGACCGAAGCAGTAGCCGGTGCCTTCCGTCAGCACGCTCTCCGAACCCAGACGCAGTTCCGGGACCAGGGCCTCCGGGTCCGCCGTCATCGGGAGGGAGAAGAACGGGCCGTCGAGCTTCGGCTCGGATCGTGCCTTCATCACGTGGGTCTGGTGGATGAAGCGAAAATGCCCGAGGTCGGCCGTGTTCTCGCACACTTCCTGGGTGTGTCCCCGGATGATCCAGCTCCGGGAGACCGGCGCCGTCCAGCTCGGCTTCTCGAAAAGCGGCATCTCCCAGTCGGGCGAATCCCCCGCTTCCGAGTACCAGGCGAGGATGACACCGCCGCCCTCGCGCACAGCCCAACTCCGCGCCCGGGCCGTGGCCGGAATGCGCGTGCCGTACGGCATCGAGCGGCACATGCCATCACCGCCGAAACGCCAGCCGTGGAATGGACACACGATCGCTTCTCCCACAACGGAACCTCCGTACCCGAGATGGGCACCGAGATGCGGGCAGTAGCCATCGAAGAGATGCGGGTTGCCGGAATCCGTGCGGAACAGGACGAGTTCCCGGCCGAAGTAGCGGAGCGGTCGAACTTCTCCGACCGCGAGATCTTCGCTGCTCCCCACCGAAAACCATCCCCGGGGATACGGCGGCAGGTCGATGCGCCGGGTCATGACTGCCTCCCGTGGCCCGATGCGCCGGGAATCCGGCGACAAAGTGTCGCCTGGCAACCCTAGCCCAGGCAGCACCGGCCAGCCGAACGCCCTCGACCTTTTCCGGCGGGGAAACGGAAAGGCCGCTCCACCCACGCGCGCCGCGACGGGCTACGCTGGCACGCCAAAGGAGCGCCACGATGACCCTCTTGGAAGGCAGGTTTCCGACGACACGCCGGCGCATGCTGCAACTGCTCGCCCTACTGGGAGTCGGCGGCTCGCACCTCGGGCGCACGGCGACCGCATTCGCCGAAACCCCGAAACCCACGCAGACAGGCTGGCCCGAGATGACCTACCGCACACTCGGCCGCACCGGGTTCCGGGGAAGCCGACTCGTCTTCGGGTGCGGAGCTGCGCTCATGTTCTGGGGCAGGAAGGCGCTACTCGAGGAGGCCCTGGAGCACGGCGTCAACGTCTTCGACGTCGGAACGAGCCGTTATTACCGCTACGCGGAATCGAACCTCTCCGGGTTTGCGCGAAAACATCGGGACGAGATCTTCCTGATCTCCAAGGGTCTCGTGGGCATCGAGATCGAGCCCGAGGACACCCTCAGCGTCGCGCAGTGCAAGACGGCCGCGCAAAACTGGACCGCAGCCCTGGACGAAAGCCTCTCGGACCTGCAGACCGACCACGTGGACGCCTACTACATCATGGCGGTCAACAACACGTCTCTCATCCGGAGCGAAGAAATGCACCGGGCCTTCCTCGCCGCCAAGCGTTCGGGCAAGGTCGACCACTGGGGCCTCAGTACGCACCAGAACGCGGAAGCGGTCCTCGACGCGGCGGCCGAGACCGGCTGGTATTCCCTGGCCCAGATCGCGATCACACCGGCCGGCTGGTACGACTGGAAGGACAAGGCCGTGCTGCCCGGTTCTCCACCCATGACCGCACTGCGCCCGACGCTAGACCGGGCGCGCGCGGCGGGCATCGGCCTGATCGGGATGAAGGCCGCGCGCTACCTCGCCGGTCGCTGGTTGGGGATCGGACCCGACCGCCCCGCCGCGTTCGACGGCAGCTACGCTCCCGCGTTCCTGGCAGCGCCCCTGTCTTCGTTCCAGCGGAGCTACGCGTATGTCCTGGCCCACGGCCTGGATGCCGTCAACGCGGACAGCCAGTCTCCGGAACACCTCCGGGAAAACTTCACTGCCGCTGCGACTGCGGAGTCGTACTTCGCCTGATACGGAACGTCTTCGCGAAGCGTCGGCCCAGCACGGCAGACGCGCAGCGCACCATCGCCACAAAGCAAGGAGCAAGAACATGGACGACCCGGTTGCCGCCGAGGCGCTCGCCACCTACGCGCGTTTCGTTGCGACGCGTGACGAAATCGATGCGGGAAACCAGCCCTGGTCGGTTCTCGCGGACTACTTCACCGAAGATGCGGCCTACATCGACCCTGCTTGGGGCCGCATCGAGGGTCGCGAAGCGATTCGCGAGTTCTTCGAGAAATCGATGGCGGGCCTCACCGGTTACGGCTGGTCGACACCCGAGAACTGGACCCTGGCCCAGGGGCCGCGGCTGGTCAGCCAATGGGACCAGGTTCTCGGACACCGGGAAGATGGCAGCCCTTGGATGGTCCCCGGCCTGTCGATCCTCTACTACGCGGGGGACCAGCTGTTCTGTTACAGCCACGACATGCTCAACATGACGCACATCGGCCAGACGATGCGCGACATGGGTTGGAAGCCACCGAAGGGATTCAACATGCCCCCGCGCCAGCCGAACCGGGACGTCTCGCTCCCCCCGGCCTGGGTCCACCTCGCGGCGTAGCGAGGACGATCCGCTCCGAACCGAAGAGAATGCTATTCGAAGCGGTCAGCCTGGGCAGCGGGAATCTGGCCGCCGATCGCCACGAACCGGGCCGCCGCCCGGTCATAGGCGGCACGCGCTTCGTCCCGCTCGGTGATGATGGCAGCCTTCGCGGAACCCGTCGGGTAGTTGCGCGCCATCATGTTTCCGTACACCGCATTGGCCGCTTCGAGGCGCGTCATCGCTTCGTTCATCGCCTCCTCAGCCCGCACGAACGCTTCCCGCTCGTCGAGGGGAACCGGCGGCAACGCGTCGCTTTCCCCGGGAGCTTTCGCCGGCGGTGCCAGGAGCGAATTCGGATCTACGGTCTCGGCTACCGGAACATCGTCGAGCGGCACCGTGCCTCCCGATTCCGCAGCCACAGGACTCGCGAGAACCAGAAAGCCGAGCACCAAGGCCACACGCAGCGCCGCGATGACGCGCGTACCACGATCGTCTGAACTCGAACGCATCTCCGGGACCTCCTCCGCCGAGGCCACGCGAAAGGCCTCGTCCACCCTCATCGGCGTCTCCCCGGGCGAACTAAAAGGGGGGTTCGCCGGGGTCCGGCGGCGGGGGCTCGAAACCGGCATGTCCCGCATCGGCCGCAGCGCTCACCTTTTCCAGGGTCCAGACATCCAGACTGTTGAAATACCGGATCTCGTTCTGCGGACTCGTCCACTCCCGACCCCGCAGGCTGAAATCTACCCGCACCTCGTCGCCCTTCTCGAAACCATCCAGCGACTCGCACCGGTCGCCGGTGAGCTGGAAGAGAACGAACTGGGGATACTGCGGGTTGTCCCCCATCTCCAGTACGAACTCGCGCTTGCGAAAACGCTCGGTGATCTGCTTTGCGTCGAAGAGGGCGTGAATCTTGCCGGTCGCTGCCATTCCCATCGCACGAGCATAGTCCTTCGCGCCATCGAATGGCAGAGTCAGCCGACCTCCACCCCATGGCCCAAGGCGCCCCCCCCTGGGGATTCCGTCCGCGGCGGGGATGCGCCATCTTCGGAAGGCGCCGGACACCGATCGACCCTGCACCGTCAGCGAGGAAACCCCATGAACCGCGCCCGCCAGGCCAATACACCGCACGCTATGAACCGCCGCCGCTTCGTCGCAGTCGGCGCGAGACTGGCAACCGCTTTCGTCGCGTTGCCCGCAGCGTCTTCCCTGTTGGCCGGCTGCGGCGGTGACGAATCCGGCCGCCCCCCCACGCCGCCGGCCCCGACCCCGCAGCGATCCGACGCAACGGAGGGTCGCGACACCGGGAATCCGGCGCCGTCGGCCCCCGCGCCTCCCGCGAAGAACGCAAACGACGACAAGCGGCTCGTCACGGAGATCGCTTCGGCCGCCGCGCTGGTCTCGGC
>JAYZFQ010000083.1:0-9744 GCA_036336695.1 Myxococcota bacterium | reverse complement strand
GCGCCAGCTGCGCGGCATCTCCCTGGAAGAGCTGGCGGAGATCACGCGCATCCCCATCCGGTCCCTGGAGCGCCTCGAATCCGGCGCCTTCGACGCGGCGCCCGATGGCTTCGTTCGGGGGTTCGTGCGTACGGTCGCGGCGGCTCTGGGCCTGGATCCCGATGAAGCCGTGATGCGCTTGATGCGGGAGCCCCAGGATGAGGCGGTTCCGGCGGTCTCCGGGACGGTTGGCAGGGCTGTGATGCTGCGCGCAGCGCTGGGAATTGCCGGGGTCCTGCTGGGAATCGGCCTATGGGTGCTCGTGTCCGAGCTTCGGTCCGACGTTCCCGCCGCCGAGGTCGAGGCTTCCGAGGTCATCCTGCGCCGGGACCCCGTGCGGAGTCTGGCGGGTGAGGCGGCGGGGAGCCCCCCTTGACTGGGGTGATGAAGTCGACCTCGACCCGGGCGTTCGTGCTGCGTGCGGTGGATTTCGGTGAATCGGACCGCATTCTGCACCTCCTCCTGCCGGATGCGGGCCGCGTGACCGCGATTGCGAAGGGCGCGCGCCGCAGCCGGCGCCGGTTCGCGGGTTCCCTCGACCTCTTCCAGCACCTGCGGGTCCAGATCGACCGGCGCCGCCGGGGCGCCATGGCCCGACTCGACCAGGCCGTGCTGCTGCGCAGCTTCGGGGCCCTGCGGGTGGACCCCAGTCGTTTTGCGGTGGGCTGCTACCTGCTCGAACTCCTCGATCGCATGGCACCGGAGGGAGGTGCGCGCGCCGATACCCGGCGGCTGTTCGACTTTGCCTTGGCTGCGCTCGAGTTGCTCTCCCAGCGGCCCGTCGACGGCTCCCTGCGCACACTCCTGGAACTCCGTGCCCTGGAGGCCCTGGGACTGCGTCCCGAGCTGTCCCGTTGTGTCCGCTGCGGCGCCGCAGCAGTCCAGAACGGGACACAGGCGCTGTTCCACGTCGCGGATGGCGGGGCCGTCTGTGCTGCCTGCCAGCGCGGCGGGGAGGGTTGCCTCCGCGTCCACGCCGGCACCCTCCGGGCACTGGACCAGGGCCTGCGTTTCGAGGTTTCCCAGTTGCACCGGCTGGTGCTGCCGCCACGACTCCTCGCCGAGGCGCGCCTGCTCGTCGGTCGTTTCGAGCGGTTCCACGTGGGGGTCGACCTGCGCAGCCGCCGTTTTCTCGAACAACGGGTGCCCGTCGCGCCGCCGCCGGCGGCTGGGGTCGCGCCTTCCCTCCCGGAGCGGGGGTCCACCGGGGAAAAGCCGATATACTCGGCGCCCGCAAGCCCCCCAGACCGGAATCGAGATGAGTGATCGCGCAAACCAGGAGCGTCTCGAGCGCATGGACGACCTCGTCTCGCTGTGTGCGCGGCGCGGTTTTGTGTTCCCCTCGAGCGAGATCTACGGGGGAATCAACGGTTTCTGGGACTACGGCCCCCTGGGCGTCGAACTCCGGAACAACCTGAAGGCGCGCTGGTGGCAGCGTGTCGTCCGCGAGCGGGACGACGTGGAGGGCCTCGATAGCGCCATCATCTGCCACCCGCGTACCTGGGAGGCCTCGGGGCACGTCGAGCACTTCAGCGACCCCATGGTCGACTGTCGGGCGTGCAAGAAGCGGTTTCGTGCCGACCAGTTGGACGACGCGGGTCCGTGTCCCTCCCGGGAGGGTTCCTCCGAGCACGATCTCACGGATCCACGCGACTTCAACCTGATGCTGGAGACACGTATCGGTGCCTCGGAAGACTCGGCCTCGGTGGCCTGGCTTCGCGCCGAGACCTGCCAGCCGATCTTCAACGATTTCCGGCGTGTTCGGGAGGTCGCGCGCCAGAAGCTTCCCTTCGGGATCGCCCAGATCGGCAAGGCGTTCCGCAACGAGATCAACCCGCGCAATTTCATCTTCCGGTCCCGGGAGTTCGAGCAGGCGGAAATGGAGTTCTTCTGTCACCCCGCGGAGCGGGATCAGTGGTTTGCCCACTGGCTCGCGGAGCGGCTGCGCTTTCACCGCGAACTGGGGCTCAGTGAGGATCACCTGCGGACGCGCCCTCACGAACAGGACGAACTGGCGCACTATGCCAAGCAGGCCATCGACGTGGAGTACCGGTTCCCCTTCGGGTGGCAGGAGATCGAGGGGATTCACGATCGGGGGGATTGGGATCTTTCGCGCCATGGCGAGTACTCGGGGAAGGACCTGTCCTACACCGACCCCGAGACGAAGGACCGGTTCGTTCCGCTGGTCATCGAGACCTCGGTGGGGGTCGACCGGACCTGCCTGGCTGTTCTCTGCGATGCCTACACCGTCGAAGAGCTGGAGGGGGGTGAGACGCGTACGGTGCTGCGCTTCCATCCGGCACTCGCGCCCCTGAAGGCGGCCGTGCTTCCCCTCTCGAAGAAGCTGGCCGAGCCGGCCCGGGCGCTTCACGCTGAACTCCGGCGCCACTGGAACGTCTTCTACGACGACTCCGGGAACATTGGGCGCCGCTATCGGCGCCAGGACGAAGCCGGTACCCCGTTCTGCCTGACCTACGACTTCGATTCGGAGGACGACGGCTGTGTGACCGTCCGGGATCGGGACGCCATGAGCCAGGACCGGGTCGCGATTGCCGAAGTGGTTGCCTGGCTGCGGGAACGCCTGGAGTCCGGCGCGTGATCCGGGTCGCTCTGGCGGCGGCGGCGGCGGCGGGTGTGCTCGGCTGCGCGTCGGCGTCGGCGCCGATCCCGGTTCCGCCCGGCGGGTCGATTGCCGTCGAGGCGCTCACGGCCCTGGAGTTCCAGCGCCAGGCCGAAGATTTCTATGGACGCCTGATCAAGCGCCGGTTCAACGCCCTCGAGACCTTCAACGACGACTTCCTGCGCGATCACTTCCGGACCCCCGACGGTTTCTTCGACTACTACGCGGGCTTGGCGACCGCGCTCCAGGAGGCCCACTTCTCCAAGAGTCGTCCGTCCTACGTCGGGGTCGAAGAGTTCCTGTTCGAGACTCCGAACACCGTGCGCGTCCAGGTGCGCTACCAGGGCCAAGACTCGCGACCTCTGCGAGGGCTGTTCAAGGTGGACCTGATCCTGAGCGACACCTGGGTGCTCGCCGATCGCGCCTGGTCCATTACGCCGGGCCGGCTCTAGCGGGGAGCTGCTGCCCGGCCCCTTTTCCGGCCCCGCCCGGCCCCTTTTCCGGCCCGTATGGACGTCTGTCCACACAAGTGGAAACGGCTTTCACACGCCCCGGGATCGGGTGCGGGGGGTGGGGGGTCGTGAAAACACCACAACGTGTGGGAATTCGGCGACTTGGAAGTTATTGCTGCGCTCCGGCGGTTTTTGGCACGGGCTTTGCTCCCAAATAGTCCTGCTTTCGGAGAGTCAAGAATCGCCACACGGGGGACACCAGCCAGCACGTTCGGCGCAGCGGCCCAGGAACCGCTGCAACGATCCTCGGGACAGATTGTGCGTTTCGGTTCGGCGCCCATGGGGCGCGGGCCCTGAGTCCCAGGAAGCGACGAACGCATCCAGAGGGGTTGGTGTCTGCTCGCTAGCGGAGCAGGAGAAACAGGGGTGGCTTCAGCAGATCCGTGGTCCAGCGATGCGGAGCTCGTGGAACAGATCCTCGGCGGGAACGTCGAGGCCTTCGACCTTCTGTACGAAACCTACGTACCCCGGGTCTATCGCTTCGCCTTCAAGCGTCTCCGCGATGCCGGTGAAGCCGAGGACGTGACCCAGGAGGTCTTCCTCACGGTGTTCAACGTGCTCGGGGGGTACCGGGGCCAGTCGAGCCTCCTGGTCTGGATCTTCGGGATCACCCGGAACACCGTGAATCGGCGTTTCCGGCGGGTACGTCCGCCCATCGAGTCGCTCGACGCGACGGAGCGCGAGGTGCCCTCCGCAGCGCCGGACCTCGACCGGGTGGTGGAGGCCCGCCGGCTGCTGAGCCGATGCGAAGAGGTCGTCGCCCAGGAACTCACGCCGCTCCAGCGGCGCATCTTTCACCTGAAGCACCTGCGGCGCCAGCCGATCCGGGCGATCGCCGACGCGCTCGGGAAGTCCGAAGACGCGATCAAGGCAAATCTCTACCGGATGCGCCGCGCGATCGCCCATGGGGTGCCCGGACTCGAGGCCCTGATCGGGCGATAAAGTAGGGGTCCCCCCCTAGGGGAAAACCCCCCAAATAGTGGGGTTTTCTAACCACATGCCACATCTTTGTCCCAGGGGCCACATACCCTACGAGGACGTGGTGAGACGCCTCACTGGGAAGGGTCGACGCGCGGAGGTTTCGCGTTGCCCCGGCAGGCACCTTTTTCTTCGACATCGGAAGTCCGCAAGCTGGCCGCTCAGGCGAGCGATCGAGAACTCGTCGAGGGCATCCTCCGCTCGAGCGAGCGGCACTTCAATGCCCTCTATGAGCGGTATTTCCAACGGGTCTACGGCTTCGTCTACCTCCGGCTCCGCAACCGGTCCGACGTCGAGGAGGTCGTCCAGGAGGTCTTTACGGTCGCCTACCGGTCCGTCGGCGCTTGGAAGGGCACGTCGTCGCTCTCGTCGTGGCTCTATGGCATCGCGAAGAATACGGCCAACAACCACATTCGCCGTTCCAAGGCGCAGGACCTGCGGGTCGAACGCGCCAAGAACGAACTGGTCCGGTCGCACGAATCGGCGAGCCAGTGTACACCTGAAGATGCTCTGAACCTGCACCGCTGCGAAGAGGTGTTACGGGAGCGGCTGCTGTCGGTTTCTGCTTGGCACGCGGAGGCCTTTCGGTTGAGGCACTTCGAGGATCTATCCATCGATGAGATCGCGGAACGTGTTTCGCGATCGAACGACGCTGTGCGCTCGAGTCTCTACCGCACGAAGAAGATGCTGGTGGAGGCGATTGATTCGGGTCTGTTGGCTGCAGGCTGAACCCGAGAGACTTGTTGGCGTGAGTCTCGAGCCCAGGTGCGCCGAGGGGGGCGCAACGACACGATGAACGGCGACGAAAAGACAGGACGAACGGAAAACACGACGATGGAAGCGAGCATGGAAGAACTCCGGGAATTTCTTGAGGGCGACCTGGTTGGGGTCCGGGTCGATCCGGAGTTCAAGGAGCGTTTGCGTCGGAAGCTCTGGGAACTCGTCCGAGCGCGCAATACGACGCCTGCCAAGAGCTAGAGCGGCGCGCCGGGGTCCGGGTGACCCGCGGCCCGCGCCGATCGGCTTCCGCTGCTTCCCAGGTTCCGCCCTGTGGCGAGCGAGCTTCTCGGAGCCTCAGCTCCCTCCTTTGGGGGTCGACTCGCTCGGCGGCCGGGGTGCGATCCGCCCGACGTAGTGGCGGAACGTGTCCAGGGTCAGCCGGGCGTCGGCCATCGCGCGGTGGGGCACCCCACCGTCGATCAGCCCGGCGGTCAGGGCGGCCTGGCGCAGCGAGAGCGCCGAGACCGGCTCGCCCACGGCGAGTGACCAGGTGTAGAAGAGCGTCGCCAGATCGATGACGTGATAGTCGAAGGGATAGGGGATCTCGCAGGCCTTGAACGCCCGCTCCAGGAACATCACGTCCATCCGTACGTTCTGCCCCGCGGGCACGACCGTGAACCCGGCGGGCAGCATGGCGACCACTTCGGTCAGCACTTGCCGCACGTCGGGGGCATCTGCCCAGGCCTCGGTCGTCCAGCCGCTGATCTGGGCCGCCTCGGGGCTGACGCGGTCGAGCCTGGCGAGGACCTTCCACTCCTGGCTCGCGAGCTCCGCGAGCCGGTAGTCGGTCAGGATCACGGCGATTTCCGTGATGTCGTGGATCTCCGGGTCGAGGCCCCCGAACTCGCAGTCCATGAAGGCGAAGGCGAAGTCGGGCAAGCGGACCTCCCGGTGGGTGCTGGTGCTCCCAACGGGAATCGAACCCGTGTCTTGGCCTTGAGAGGGCCACGTCCTGAACCGCTAGACGATGGGAGCACGAGGCGGGCGCGCCGATCCTAGCCCCCGCGCGGAGGCCGTCAAGGTGACGTTTCCCGGAACCTCGAGTGCCCCGGAGCGTCACTTTCTCCCATTCCGGGTGGATTTCCCCGGCATCGCCTCGGGCCGGGAATTCGCCATTTCGGCCTCACGTTGGCGGGCGGTCCTGCCGATGCGAGCACAGACACGGAAGCGGTTGGCACGTTCGTTGCTCTGGATATGTGGCGAACGGGGACTTGGCGTTCTGGCCTGGCCGTTCGGCCGGCGTTGGAGTCGCCGGAACAAACGTTCAACAAGGAGAAAAAAATGAAGAAGCTGAACGCCCGTCGCGGCGGTTTCACGCTCATCGAACTGATGATCGTCGTCGCCATCATCGGGATCCTGGCGGCGATTGCGATTCCCAACTTCCTGCGGTTCCAGTTGAAGGCGAAGTCGAGTGAAGGCAAGACGAACCTGTCGGCAATTCGCACGGCAGAGGAGTCCTACTACGCCGAGTACGGGGTCTACGTCTCGGCCGACGCCTCGCCGACGGCGACCAGCGACAACGTCAAGACGACGTTCTCCCACGCGGTTCCGGATGCCGGTTTCGAGGTTGTGGGATGGTCGCCTGAGGGTGACGTGTTCTTCAACTACGCGGTCGAGACGGCTGCTGGCGACGATGGCTACATGGCCTCGGCCGCCGCGGACATCGACGCGGACCAGGATGCGCAGCGCTGGGGCTATCACAAGGCGGATGGCCAGGGCAACGCCGTGGACGGCAAGTCCCACGGAACGAGTTCCGGCGGTACCGCGATGGGTCAGTGCACGCGCGCTGCCTTGAAGGGGGACGAGGAGGTGCGTCGCTGCACCGACCAGTCCGGCAACAGCGTTTTCTAGAACGGCTCGATCGAACCGACTGGGGAGGGCCGGGACCTGGGGTCTCGGCCCTCCTTGCGTCGGTTGCTCTGGCGCTGCCCACTCGGAGGGGAAACCAGGATGCGGAGAATCAGGTTTCAAGGAGGCTTCACGCTGGTGGAGTTGATGATCGTGGTTGCACTGATCGGCGTGCTCTCTGCGATCGCAGTTCCCGGCTTCTTGAGTTACCAGGCCCGGTCGCGGCGCGCGGAATCCTATTCGAACCTATCCGCCCTCGCGGTCGCTCAAAAGGGCTACCAGGCGACTGGCGGGACCTACCACGACTCCGCACTGCCGTGGCCCGACTCTGCTGCATACGGGGGGCTCGGGACCAGCAAGATGGAGTGGGACGATGCCTCCGAGGGCGCCTACGAGGAACTCGGCTGGTCTCCCGAAGGCGAGGTCTTCTACTCCTACCAGTCCAACACCTCCACCAGCTGCACCTGCACCCTCTGCTTTACCGCGACGGCCTACGGGGACGTCGATGGAAACAACAAGGTTTCCGCCGTGATGTACGTGGAGCCCCAGCGCAATGCGGATAGCAGCGTTGCTGGCGAGTGTCGCTCGGGCATGGGCGGAGCGCTGGATTTTGGGGCGCCCACGCGGCTCGGTTCCGCGACCGGGGTCTACAACGAGGTCGCCGTCCAGCGGATCACGGACGAGTACTGAGCGGAGCCGCGCTGCCATGCTGCGTGAGCCGCGCCTGGGTTGGAAACGTTCGCTGCAGCGGACGGTTCCCGCCGTGACACTTCTCATCGCGCTTCTCGCCACTGGTGTTGCCCACCAGGCGATGGACACCGAGCTCAAGCTCGAGCGCGGCGGTATCTTCGTCCCCGAAGCTTCGCACGTCGGCGCCGCGACTTTCGGCTTCGACGGCCTGCTCTCCGATTACTACTGGCTCATGGTCGTGCAACTCGTCGGCGGCGACGAGGGCCTCGGCGAACTGGATCGTACCGCCATCGGGCGTCTGATCGACGTCGTGACCACCCTCGACCCATGGGTGGGGCACGCCTATCGCTTTGCCGCGGTGTGGCTCACGGACACCCGGGAGAACGTGCTGACGGCGAACCGCCTGTTGCGTCGCGGCATCGAGCACCATCCGACCGAGTGGCGGAATCGTCACTATCTCGGTTTCAATCACTTCTTCTACCTCGGTGACAATGCAGCGGCCGCCGATATTCTCGAGCCGGTCGTGCATCTTCCCGGCGCGCCGCGATACATCGGGGGCCTGGTGGCGAAGCTTCGCCAGGAGTCGAGTGGTCTTGAGAACGTCGCAACGTTTCTCGAGGGCCTCGTCGCGTCGACCCAGGATCCCTACGCGCGGGCGGAGTACCTCAAGGCGCTCGACGAAGTGGATACGGAGCGCAACGCGCGCGTGCTCGACCATGCCCGCAGTCTGTTCGTCGAGCGCACGGGTCGGGACATCGAGCGCGTCGACGAGTTGGTCGGCCCGCCAGCGGGGGTGCTACGTCGACTTCCCCCGGCCCACCCCAATTTTCCCGATTTCAGCTGGGAACTCTCCGAAGCAACGGGTGAGATCGTCTCTTCGTTCTACGGAGCCCGCTACCGGCCCCATGAACACGCAACCGATCGCCAGCGTCGCGCGCGTTGGCGGCAAGCTTCCGAAGTGGGAGAACTGTGATGCGCGGCTCAGATCCGATCGTCTGCGTTGAGGGCCTGGAAAAGGAGTTCCGGACGGGCTTCGGACTCCGGCGTACGCGGGTGTTGCACGGAATCTCCTTCGGAGTGCAGGAGGGGGAGATCTTCGGCTTCGTCGGTCCGAATGGGGCCGGGAAGACCACGACGCTCAAGGTTTTGATGGGCCTGATCCGGGCGAGCGCCGGACGGGCCACGATCCTGGGTTGCGACGTGGGGGAGACGGCGTTCCGTCGCCACGTCGGGTTCCTTCCCGAGAACCCCTACTTCTACGACTACCTCACGGGCCGCGAGATCCTGGGGTTCTACGGCCGCCTCTGCGGGTTGTCCCGGGGGCAACGGGAAGCACGGGTGGACGAATTGCTCGGCTGGGTAGGCCTGAGCCACGCCGCCGATGCGCGGCTGCGGACGTACTCGAAGGGAATGCTCCAGCGGATCGGAATCGCCCAGGCGCTGGTTCACGACCCGCGTGTCGTGTTCCTCGACGAACCCATGAGCGGTCTCGATCCGATCGGCCGCATGGAGGTGCGGGAACTCATTCTCCGGCTGCGCAACGAGGGCAAGACCGTCTTCATGAACACGCACATCCTTCCGGACGTGGAGATGGTCTGCGACCGGGTTGCGATCATCGTGAACGGTCGGATTCGCCACGAGGGTGCGATTGATGCGTTTCTGGGCGAAGGAGAGCCCGAGTCGGACCTGGTGCTCGCGGGTGTGCGGCCCGAGGTCTCTGTCCGGATGGAGCGTGAACTCGGTGCGGTGCTGCGGGGTCACGGGGATCGGCTGGAAGTCCACTTGCGGGAGAAACATGTGCAGGACGCCATCGCGTGGGCCCTCGACGGGGGGGCTCGGGTGATCTCGGTGACGCCGCTCCAGCGGTCGCTGGAGTCGGTGTTTCTCCATGCCGTGGAGGAGGGCAGGTGATGGGTTCGCTCTCTCGGGTGTCGGCGATCGCAATGAACACGGTGCGCGAGGCCGTTCGCGACCGGCTGTTGTACGCGCTGCTCTTCTTCGCCGTGGCGATGATGTGTGCGGGAATCTTCCTGGCTGCTCTCACCTACGTCGAGGGCGGCCGGGTGCTTCAGAACGTCGGCCTTTCCGCGATGCGGATCTTCAGCGTTGCCATTGCCATCTTCGTCGGGGTGAACCTGATTCACCGGGAAGTCGACCGGCGGACGGTCTACACGATCCTGTCGAAACCGCTGACGCGCGCAGAATTCCTTTTGGGGAAATTTTCGGGGCTGGTGCTGACCCTCTGGTTGCAACTCGCGATCATGGTGGGGGTCTTCG
>JAYZFQ010000082.1:0-14400 GCA_036336695.1 Myxococcota bacterium | reverse complement strand
GGGACACCCGTGAAGTCGGCGATGCGTGCGGCACTGGAAAACCACAGGCCCATGAGCGGCGGGTGATTGAAGACCTCCGCCATCTCGTACCACTGGAGCAGCCCCACGCGGTTGACCTGGTTCCCGTGGTGGAGCTTGATCGAAACGTCGAAGGTCCCCTCTGTCGCGAAGACGAGGCCCGCCCGCACCGCGGCACCAACCACGATTGCGAACCAGAACCAGGGACCCGGCCGCCGGAAGCGTGCAAATCGCTCCCCGTTCACGCCGACCTCCGACGCAGCCAGAGGAATCCGCCACAGGCGAGAACGGTGAGTCCGGAAACCAGCGCGCCGGGCACGAGACCCCGGGGCGCATAGCGAAGGACAACCCGCCGCTCGCCCGCCGGGACATCGAGCGTCAGCCAGCCGTCCGCGGTGCCCGTCGAAGCGCCGTCTGCGATCCACTCTCCCGCCGCGAAACGCAAGGGCAGGACGAAACGCGCTTCGCCCGGGCTTTCGATGGCGTAGACGAGACGGTTCGGCGCGAAATCCGCGAGCCGGGCCACCCCACTCCCAGCGCGCACCGCCTCCGGCTGCGGCCGATGGTCGCGTTCGGCGATCGCGGGACCCGTCGCTGCGCGTTGCCACACGCGGCTCTCGACCCAGAGGTCGACACTCGCCAGCGCAGCGATGGCCCATGCCAGGGCCGCCACCCACTTGGCATCGCGCCGGGCCGCGAGCCGGCGCAGTCGCTCGAGACCGGGCACCGCCGCAAAGATCACACCGAACAACCCCAGCACGAGAAAGCGCGCCGGGCAACGCTGGGAACGCCAGATCGGGAGATCCTGGATGCCGGCCCAGAGCGGCGACGGTTCCATCGCGAGCACCGCGAAGAACGCGCCGACGAGCGCGAGCACCCACGCGCCGCGCGACGCGGCCAGGCCCAGGGCGACGACGGCAAGGGCGAACGGGCCGACGTAGAAAGCGTATTCCCACCATCCCGCGCCCCACAGATGCACGATGTGCGGGTCGATCCACTCCGCCGTCTGCCCCCGCGCGAGCAGCGCATCCAGAAGCGAACCCAGGGGAAGACCCTGGATCCGGGCCTCGGGCGCGTAGTCCGCGAAGGCAAGCCACAGCGGCACGAGCTTCACCGCACCCAGCCCCGCGCTGAAGACAACCAGCAGGACCATGCGACGCAGGGGGAACCAGGCGCGCGCTTGCAAAGCCCAGAGGGCGGCCACGGCGCCGAGCAGGAGGTTCTGCCACACGAAGGGCTGGTGCTGACCGCCCAGAATCGTAAAGGCGTTCACCGCAGCCGCCGCAACCAGGGCCGCGTCGCTTCCCAGGACCGCTCGCCTTGCCAGCCAGACGAGCCCCGGCAACAGCCAGACACCCATGGCCCAGTGGTGGCCGACGGCGAGGTGGGAAACGAAGAAACCGCCGAACGCGAAGGTCGCACTCGCGAACACGGCGATCGGCGGGGCGCCCCCGAGATCCCGCGCGAGCAGCCAGCCCCCGGCGAGCCCGAGCGCGGTGAAGCAGACGATCAGGAATTTGATGTAGGCCCCCGTGGGCAACACCAACAGAAGCCACGCCAACGGACCGAACGTGGGTGCTTCGGCGTTCGCGAGGAAATTCGGAGTGACCCAGGCGTCCGCCATATAGAGAGGGACCACGCCGTAACCGGTGAACGACCGGCGCACCCAGTCGAAGTAGTGGAAGTGGTGCGTGCTCCAGTCGTGGCCCTGCAGGGCACCACCCAGCAGCAAGGGCGCCCAGAAGAGCGCTGCGACTCCCAACGCTGCCAGGAAGACGGCGAGCAAGTAGCGCGCCGGCGGAAACTCCGGCGCGGGTCCGGCCTGCTTCGGCAGGAACTCGGCGCTCATGGCGCCGATGCCCGCTGAGACACGAGAGGAGCCCTCACGGCGCGCGCAGCCGCCTCATCGGCAAGGTGGCGCTCATCCGGTCGCTTCGAAAAGGTCGAGAAAGTGGAACGCGGCGAGCACCAGGGCGTGGTCGATCGCACCCTCGCGCACGGCACGGCGCACGTCGGACCAGGGCATCAACTCGACGACGGTTTCCTCGGTTCCGTCGTTCCGAATCTCGGTGAAGGGCCGGGCGTCGCGAGCGAGAAAACTGAAGCAGCGGTTTCCGAACAGCGCCGGATTCGGACTGGTCACGCCAATGGGAACGATCTCGTCGGCCTTGTACCCGGTCTCCTCGGTGAGTTCCCGTGCCGCTGCCGCCGCGGCCGATTCCCCGGCATCGACCATGCCACCGGGGATCTCGAGGGTCACGTCGCGCGTGCCGTGCCGGTATTGCCGGATCAGGACGACATCGCCGGCGGGCGTAACCGGAATCACGTTGACCCAGTCGTTGGAATCGATGCGGTAGAAATCGTGGAGTTCCCCGTCCTTCGGCGACCGGGTCCGGGTACGACTCACCGTGAAGACGGCGCACTCCTGGAGCAACTCGGTCTCGAGCGGGGTCCACCGCCTGGGGCCCGACATCGCCGGAGAGCGTAGCACCCGAGATTGCTAGGATGCCGGCCACCCGGCGCATTGGAGCGCTCGCCATCACGTCGACCCACGAAGCACTGCGCGTCCGCACCAGCGGCCACCTGTTCATGGTGGCCGTGGCGATCGCTTGCGGATTGGCGGGGGCGTTCAGCGCAATCGTCTTCCGGCTGATGATCCGTTTCGTCCAGGCGGTTTTCTTCCAGGGCGCCGAAGGCATCTCCGCGCTCCTCGAAGAAGGCCTGCTCGCTGAGGCCGGCGATCCGTTTCAAGCGGCGCAAGACCTGTCCTGGGAGTGGCGACTCCTGATCCCGGCGCTCGGGGGCCTGCTCGTCGGGCCCCTCGTCTACTTCTTCGCGCGCGAAGCCAAGGGGCACGGCGTGCCCGAGGTAATGGCAGCCGTCGCGCTGCGGGGCGGCGTGATCCGTGCGCGCGTCGTCGCCGTCAAGGCGCTGGCCTCGGCCATTTCGATCGGCTCGGGCGGATCGGTCGGCCGCGAAGGTCCGATCATCCAGATCGGTTCGGCGATCGCTTCGACCTTCGGACAGCTCTTGAAGGTGCCGGCCAGCCAGTTGCGGGTGATCGTCGGTTGCGGCGCGGCTGCGGGCATTGCGGCCACGTTCAACGCACCCATCGCCGGAGCACTTTTCGCCGCGGAGGTCGTCGTGGGCGGCTTTGCGGTCGCTCAGCTTTCGCCCATCGTGATCTCCTCCGTCGTGGCGACGGTCGTCTCGCGCTACGCGCTGGGAAATCATCCGGCGTTTCCGGTTCCGCCCTACGAACTCGTCAGCCCCTTCGAACTCGCACCCTACATGGCAACGGGTTTCATCGCGGGATTCGTGGCGCTGGCCTTCATGCGCAGCCTTTCCACTGCGGAAGATCTGTTCGACCGCTTCGCAATTCCCGAATGGCTCAAGGCCGCGGTCGGTGGACTCCTCGTCGGGGCCATCGGGATCTGGCTGCCCAACGTGTACGGCGTCGGCTACAGCACGATTTCCATGGCTCTTACCGGCTCTCTCCCCGTCGCCATGCTCGGCGTCCTGCTCGTGGCCAAAATTCTCGCGACTTCCGTCACGATCGGATCCGGCGGGTCGGGAGGCATCTTCGCGCCGTCGCTTTTCCTCGGGGCGATGACGGGCGGGTTCATCGGAAGCTTCGTCCACCAGTGGTTCCCCGACGCCACCGCGTCCTCGGGCGCCTATGCCCTCGTGACCATGGGCGCCGTAGTCGCCGCCGCCACCCACGCGCCGATTTCGGCCATCATCATCATTTTCGAGCTGACCCAGACGATCAACATCATCCCTCCCCTGATGGCCGCGTGCGTGACGAGCACGCTGGTCGCCACGTTCATCTCGCGCGACTCGATCTACACGGAGAAGCTTCGGCGCCGGGGCATCGATCTCTACGAAGAACAGACCCACAACGTTCTCAAGAGCTTGTACGTTCACGACATCATCGACCGCAGCCCCGCCACGATCGCTGCGAACGCGAATCTCGCCACCGTTGTCGAACAAGTCCTCGAGAGCGATCACAGCGACTTCTTCGTACTCGACGACGCGGGTCGCCTGATCGGAACGATGCAGCTGCGCGACCTCACCCGGACACTCGTCGACCGGGAGTCGCTGCTCCACGTCGTCGTCGCCGGCGACCTCGTGGTTCCGCACCCGGCGACACTGGGAGAGAACGACGACCTGGACGTGGCGATGCGCACGTTCAGCGGGGGGCTTTTCGAGGAATTGCCCATCGTCGCCACGGACGACCCGGGGCGCCTGGTCGGAAGCGTCCACAAGCGCGACCTCATCCACGTCTACAACCGGGAAGTGATGCGGCGCGACCTGGCGGGCCAGGTCTCCAGTACCGTGCTCCTGGCAAGCCGGGGCCAGCAGGTGGACCTCGGTGGGGGCTACGTCCTCCAGGAAATTCAGCCGCCGCCGCGCTTCTTCGGGCGCACCATCCGGGACATCGACATCGCTCGCGCGTTCGGTGCCCAGGTGGTGCTGCTCCGGAAGCGCGCCGCAGACGACGACAAGCCTTCGATCCGCGTTCCCACGGCGGACGACACCATCGAGGAAGGAGACCGTCTGGTCGTCGCCGGAACCCGCAGCGCCGTCGACTCCCTGGACGTACTGTCGGGCTGAGCCGGTCCGGCCTAGAGCACCTCGTCGAGCACGACCTCGACCCCCGTCGCCCCGGGCGAGAAGCGTCCGTCGGCGCCGCCCTGGAGATCCCCCGGCGTGCGAGAGGCGGCGTCCCCATCCGCGTCCAGACGCGCCGTGACCCGCAGTTCCCCGGCGAAGGGGAGCGTCTTGATCATGCGGTGCTCGGGACCGAGATCGAATTCCAGCGGGAAGCTCGGCGCACTGAAGCGGCGCACGGCGAGGGGCGGGCCCACGGGCCCGGCCCGGGCAATCAGGAAGAGGACGGCGCCCTGGGGAACCCGGTCGGCGACGGACGCGTCGACCCGGATGACACCGCGGATGGGCTCGGCCTCCGCCGTCGGATCGGCACCGCGCCCACCCCGTTCGCCTCCCGGCGGCAGAGGGAGTTCCACCTCGCTACCCAGGGGCGCGGTCCGATCGGCCCCCTCCGGGAAGATCTTGGCGAGATCGGGAGCCTGGGGCTGCTCCGTCGGGTCGAACGGTTCGAGGTTCCGATCACAACCCGAAGCGGCGACCCAGGCGAGGAGAACCAAAAAAACTCGGCGGTGCACGGCGATCGCATGGTAGCCGATTGTCCCCCTCGGCCCCCGGTGGTAGGTTCCGCCGAGCATACAGCCACGGGGTGGCCGACTTTCGAAACGGCCTGAGATTACACCCGTCGAACCTGATCTCGTTCAGACGAGCGTAGGGAGCGGCTTCCGAAACGAGGTCTTCCCGGCGCTCGCCACCCAGGAGTGCCCAAGATGTCGACCCGAGAACCCCACCCCCCCGCAACGCCCCGGCCCGCCTCGGTCAACCCGGCTCGCACCCAGGGCACCTCTCCCCCGAGCTTTGCCCGCACGCCCGACGTCGGCGGCCCCTTCGCCTTCAGTTCTCCAGACACCCCCGGGATGCCCGCGCCCTCCGCCAGGACCGCCTGGGACTTCATGCCGACGGACTGGACGCAGGAGTCCGACGGCACCTGGTGCGCGCCGGCGGGCTTCGAGCCGGTCACCCAGCTCGAGCACGCGCGCCTCGGCGCCATCACCCCGGAGATGCGCCGCGTCGCCGAACGCGAACCGCACCTGACCCCCGAACAGGTCCGCGACGAAGTCGCCGCAGGGCGCATGGTGATCCCCGCCAACAAGGCTCACCTCGCCCACGCCCTAGACCCCATGGCGATCGGTCGCGCCAGTATCACGAAGATCAACGCCAACATGGGCGCATCGCCCGTATCGAGCGGCACCGACGAAGAGGTCGAGAAACTGCGTTGGGCCGAGCGGTGGGGAGCGGACACGGTCATGGATCTCTCGACGGGGGGCGATCTCGACGCCTGCCGGGAGGCAATCATTCGCAACGCGACCGTCCCCATCGGGACGGTCCCGATCTACTCCATGATCATCGGGCGGCGCATCGAGGATCTCGACGAGCGCGCCGTGCTCGAAACGCTCGAACACCAGGCCCGCCAGGGCGTCGACTACTTCACGATCCACGCCGGCGTCCTGCGAGAACACCTCCCCGCGGTGCGCAATCGCCTGATCGGCATCGTTTCGCGCGGCGGCTCCCTGCTCGCGAAGTGGATGCTCCACCACGAGCGCCAGAACATCATGTACACGCTCTGGGACGATATCTGCCGCGTGATGCGGCGCTGGGACGTGACCTTTTCAGTTGGCGACGGGCTCCGCCCCGGCGGCCTGGCCGACGCGACCGACGAGGCGCAACTCCTGGAACTCTCGACCCTCGGCGAACTGACCGAACGCGCCTGGCGCCACGGTTGCCAGGTCATGATCGAAGGGCCGGGGCACGTTCCCTTCGACCAGATCGAATACAACATGAAGCTCGAACGCCAACTCTGTCACGGCGCGCCCTTCTATGTGCTCGGTCCCCTCGTGACCGACGTCTTTCCCGGCTACGACCACATCACGAGTTGCATTGGCGCCACCGCGGCGGCCTACCACGGCGCGTCGATGCTGTGTTACGTCACACCGAAGGAGCACCTGGGCCTCCCCAAGAAGGACGACGTCAAGCAGGGCGTCATCGCCTACAAGATCGCGGCCCACGCAGCCGACGTGGCCCTGGGAATTCCCGGAGCCCGGGAACACGATGACGAGCTGACCAAGGCACGTGCGGCGCTCAACTGGGAAAAACACTTCGAGCTCGCCTACGACTCCGACACCGCGCGTGCCTACCACGACGAAGACCTCGACGTGGACACGGATTTCTGTGCCATGTGCGGCCACGACTGGTGCTCGGTGCGGATCAGCCGGGAGATCACCGACTTCGTTTCGGGCAAGGACGAGGCCTACGCGTGGACCCAGCCGACCATCTCCGCCGCCCTCTCCCCGGAGCAGCGGGAGATCCTCGAACGGCGGGGCGTGCTTTCCACCGAAGAAATGGAGCGGTTGGCCAGCAAGACGCGCCGCGCCGTCGGCGCCGAGAGCGGCAACCGTGGCGCCTGCCACAGCGACCTCGCGGACACGGACGAGGCCCGGACGCTCCAGGAGGGCGTCCTCGAGGAATCGGCCGCGCCTTGACCGCGGGTCCGAAAACAAAGCGCCCCGGAGCATCGCTGCCCCGGGGCGTCCCGTCTGAGCCTCACCCCCCCAGATTTGGCTCAGAAGCTGACCTCTCCATCGGCAGGACCTGCGCCACCTTGAACCCTTTTTGCCCGCCGGTTGCCTCGCCGTGAGCGCTCCGCTGCGTCTGAATGAAGACAACCTGCTGGATTACCTGGGGAAAATCGCCCCCCAGGCCATCGGCACCGGTCCTGTGGTCGAGCCCGCGGGCGACGGCAACATCAACTGGGTGCGCCGGGTCCGCGGCGCCGAACGGTCCTGCGTGGTCAAGCAGGCCCGCCCCCAGCTCGAGCGCTTCCCCGAGTACGAGGCCCCCACCGAGCGCATCGCCATCGAGGCCCGCTTCTACGCCCTGGCCGCTTCCTTCGACCCCGACCGCGTCTGCCCCCGGGTCCTCGCCTTCGACCCGACCCACCACGTCCTGGTCCTCGAAGACCTGGGCGACGCGGAACGGCTCGACGCGGCCCTGGCCCGCGGCGCGGATGTCTCCGGGAGCTGCGCGGTCGTGGCCGGCTTCCTGGGCCGCCTTCACGCTGCATGCGCAGACCCGGCCCGGAACGCGGGCTTCGAAAACGCGGCGATGCGCCGCCTCCACGGCGAGCACATCTTCCACCTGCCCTACCGGGAAAACGACTTCCCGCTTCGGCCCGCCGTGGCGGCCCGGGCGCACGAACTTCGCTCCGACACGGAATTGATCGCCACGATCGACGCCGCCTATCGGCGCTACCTCGAACCCCGCGGCACGCTGGTGCACGGCGACGTGCAGCCGGGCAACGTGCTGCTCACCCCCGCGGGTCCCAAGCTCCTCGACGCGGAGATCGCGCACGTGGGGGACCCGGCCTTCGACATCGGTCAACTCCTCGGCCACCTGGTGCTGCCGGCGGCCGCCCGGGGGACGCCGGAAAGCGCGCGACCCGCCCTGCGCGCGACCTGGCAGGCTTACGCGGCGACGGGGCCGGACGCTTCCGCGTCCACCCTCGCGCGCGCCGCGCGCTACGCGGGCATCGAACTCCTCCGGCGGACCCTGGGCGCCGCGCGCCACCCGGCCGTCGAAGCCGACGCGGCTGCCCTCGCCGTTCTAGACTCGGGGCTCGAATTGGTGCGGGGCGGGTTCGTCTCGGGAGGCCTGTAATGGGGAACTCGGTCTGGCGCGACACCGGCCTGCGGACGGCCCTCTGGCTTCTGCTCGGCGGTTGGCTCGGCGCCTGGCTCCTGTTCGGCTTCGGTGTCTCGACGACGGCCTTCCGCGTGCTTCCCAGCACCGACCTCGCCGGCAGGGTCGTCGGCCCGATCCTTTCGGGCCTGAACGTGTACGGCGTGGTCGCCGGCATCGCCCTCGCTCCCATTGCGGCCGGCCTCGGCCGGGGCCGGACGCTCTGGATCTTCCCCCTGGTGCTGGCCGGGCTCTGCCTCTACTCCGAGTTCGTCGTCACCCCCGGAATTCGCGAGGTGCGCGACGGCGCCTTCGGCCCGGCCGGCAGCCTCGAGGCTTCCGAACGCTTCGCCAGCCTGCACCGCCAGTCCCTCTTCCTGTTCACCGGGGTGGGACTCGGGGCCCTGGCACTCCTGGTCCTGCACGCTCGGGACGATGTTCGAGGGCAAAACCCCTCGCGAAATTGACCCCGCGCGGGCGCTGACGGAATCGCCCCGGAATCGCGGAAAAAACCATGCCGTCTCTGGGGTGCTGGTGTATCCTAGCCGCCGGTTAACGGAATTCCATATTATATTCCGGTTACTTAGAGCTTTTTGCTCACCGCCCCACCCCCTGGCGGCACATCCTCAGGACGAAAAGGACGCCCATCGATGGACGTCACCATCAAGCTTTCTGTCGGTTTTACCGTCTCCGAGAATTCTCTCGAGGATGCGCTGGCGGAGTACGACGAGATCACGGTGAGCGGCCTGCTGCGGGAAATCATCGACAAGGGCATCGCCTGCGACGAGATCTCCTGCAAGGTCGAAGAAGGCCCCGATACGCTCGAGGCCCTCGACGCGCTCAAGGGCGGCTGATCGCCCCGAAGAGTTCCAGTTGCCGCGGCCGCGCGGGGCCCGGCCTCTTCCCGGGCGCATAGATGCCCTCGGTGCGCGCCCAGTCCAGCAGCTTGAGATAGAACGCTCGGAAGAGCGGGCCGTGGTTGAAGTGCCTGAGGTGGGCCAGCTCGTGGCAGAGCGTGCTCACGAGGCTCGAGTACTTGAGCGCCCGGTCGGTAGTCGCGTGGCGCAAGCGGATGCGGATCACCGCGTCGGAAGTGCACAGGCCGTAGTGACCGTTGACTCCAGGGCGCTCGGCCTCGATCGCCTGGTAGCGGAGATCGAACGCCGCTGCGATGCGTTCCGCGTCGCGCCGCAGCCGTGCCATGAGCGCGCGGGCCTCTCGACTTTCCATCGAGGGAGAATCTTCCGGGCGCTGGCGTCGACGTCAAGCACCCCAAGCGTCGGTGCCTCCGAGCGAAACGCCTGCCCGTGATATCGTGCGCCCATGGGTGCCGCGGAGCTGCCGATTTTCCCGCTCGCAAACGTCGTTGTGTTTCCCGGCGTACAGACACCCCTGCACCTCTTCGAGCCGCGCTACCGGCAACTCGGACAGGAGGTGGTTGCAGGCCGGCGGCGCTTGGGAATGGTGGTGGTTCCCCCCGAACACACCCCGGAAATGGAGGGGAACCCGCCCGTCTACCCGATCGGCTGCGGCGGCGACGTCGTCCAGGCGCAACAACTCCCCAACGGACGGTGGAACATCGTTCTCGCCGGCACCGAGCGTTTTCGCATCGTGTCCGAGGAGCCGCCGCAACCCCCGCGCCTCTACCGGACCGCCGCGGTCGAATGGCTCGAAGACGCCTACCCCGAGGAGGCTCGCCAGCGGGTTGCCGCGCTGCGTGCGGCGATCGTCGTGCAACTCCGGGAGTTGGTGACACGTTCGGGCCAGGGCGAAGAAGACCGCGTGCCCGAGGAATGGCTCTCGGGAGTCGACGATGCGGGCTTCGTGAATTCACTCTGCAACGCCCTCTCGTTCGCACCGGCCGAGAAACAGGGGTTGCTCGAGGCCGAAAACATCCCCGAACGCTTCGAACGCCTGGAAGGACTGCTCGCCTTTCGTCTGGCCGACCCGGGCGGGGGAAAACCCGGGTCTCGCTCGGTGCACTGAGCGTCGTTCACCCGTCCGTTTTTCATTTTTGGATCTATATGAAAAACGCAGCATTTCCACGAATTCTCGCGAATCATGCCGATCGGGAATTCCCGCGCCCCCGCTGGTGCAACGCCCGCCAACCCGACGAAGTCGCATCAGCCCCGCGCCAGAACTCCTCGGAATCGAATTGCCTTTGCGAAGACAAACACCGGTTCTCCGACGGCAAATGCAGAAAAGACGTTCGTGCGCAAGAAAAATTTTTGCGCGGCGGTAATGCCTCTATCCGCCGTTGCAGCCCAATCGAGGAAATGGTGTACTGCGCCCGCGTCGAGTTCGTGATGGTGGGAATCGGCGCAGAAACATCTAAAACTACGGGAAATCGCGGGACGGCATGCCCCCCTCGCCGCCGTTCTGGGACGGTGTCTTACGCCGGCTCAGACAGGACATCCCTGCCTCTACCCTCGACGCCTGGGTCCGTTGCCTCGGTGTCGAGAGAGCCGAAGACCACCTCCGGCTGCTGTGCCCCACGCCCTTCCACCGCGACCGCGTACGCGATCGCTTCCTGAACCGCATCGCGGGCGCCGTCGAGGCCGAGACGGGGCGCCGGTTCACGATCGAGTTGGGCATCGCGCCGCGAACGGCCGCACTCCCCGAACCCGCAGCGACGACGGCACCCGCACCCGCTCATGCCAGACCGGAACCGACGCGGGATCGCAAGTCGACACGCGCGAGCCTGCCCTTCACCTTCGACTCCTTCGTGGTCGGTCCGTGCAACGCGCTGGCCCGGGAGGCCAGCCTTGCCCTGGCACGCGGGGAGCAGCCGGCGCTGAACCCCCTCTACCTCTCCTCCCGCCCGGGCCTGGGCAAGACCCACCTCGCTCGCGCGGTCGTGGTGGAGGCGCAACGGGCCGGATCGAGGCGCGTCATCTACGAATCGGCAGAGCAGTTCACGAACCAGTTCATGGCCGCCATTCGCGGCAAGAACATGCCGAACTTCAAGCGGCGCTACCGGGAGCAGTGCGAGCTGCTGGTCCTCGAAGACGTCCAGTTCCTGGGCTCGAAATCCGCCACGCAGCTCGAACTCTTCCACACCCTCCTCCACCTGGCGGACGCGGGCGCGCGGGTCGTGTTGACGGGAGACCGGCTGCCCCGCGCCATCGATGGACTCGACGGCCGCCTGCGCTCCCAGATCACGGCGGGCCTCGTCGCGGAGATCGAATCCCCGGACGCCGCCGTGCGGCGGCGCATCCTGCGCGCGAAGGCGGCAGCCGGCGGTGTCCGGCTACCGGACGACTGCCTGGATCTCCTGGTGGAGTCCGTGCGCGGCAGCGTGCGCGACCTCGAGGGCGCCCTCATCCAGCTGGTGGCCACGGCGTCGCTGCTCAAGCGGCGTCTCGACGTCCCCCTCACCCGCGCTGCGCTCCACAAGCTCTCTCCCGCTCCAGAACCCCTTCCGCCGCTGGAACCCAAGGCCGTCATCGAGACCGTGGCCGCCTTTTTCGGCACCACCCACGCCGCGATGGCATCGCGTTCCCGGCGGCGGGACGTGCTGGTGCCGCGGCAACTCGCCATGTACCTCTGCCGGCGCTACACCGACGAGCCCCTCTGCGTCATCGCCCGGCACTTCGACCGCGATCACCCGGCCGTGAGCAATGCCGTCAAGGTCGTCGAGCGCCGCATTCTCGAGCGCGCGCCGCTCCGCTACCAGATCGAAGAGCTCTCCGCGCGCCTCGACCAGCTCCGCGATACCCGCTGAGAGGACCCCGATGAGCCAGGACCGCATCTCTCTCGAGAACAAGGTCGCGGTCGTCACCGGCGCCGGTGCCGGACTCGGCCGTGGGATCGCCGAGGCATTCGGCGCCCTGGGCGCGACGGTCGTCGCCGTCGAGAAGGACGGCGACCGAGCCGACGACGCCGAGGCCTGGTTTTCGGCACAGGGCTACCCCCACCTCGTCTGCCGGCTGGACGTGCAGGAAGGCCCCAGCGTTTCCGCCATGGTGGCCCGGGTGGAACAGGCCTACGGCCGCATCGACGTGCTCGTCAACAACGTGGGGGACTTCCTCGGCCAGTCGAAGCCCTTCGCGAAGACACGGGAAGCCGACTGGGAAGCCCTCTACGAGATCAACCTGAAGCACGTCTTCCGCGTCACCCACGCCGCGCTTCCGTTGATGCTCGGAGAAGGGCGCGGCGGCAGCATCATCAACGTCTCCACCATCGAGGCCTTCCGGGGCATTCCCAACGGCGCCGTCTACTCCGCCTTCAACGCCGGCATCACAGGCTTCACGCGGAGCCTGGCTCTCGAGCTCGGCCCCGAGGGAATCCGCGTCAACGCCATCGCACCGGAGACCTCGGAAACCGAACAGGTGAAGCCCGGCACCTGGGTCGCCCCCGAGTACCGGCAGCACGCGAAGGACTGGATCCCCCTCGGCCGTTTCGGAACCCCGTCCGACGCCGCCGGCTGCGCCGTATTCCTGGCCAGCGATCTTTCGGCGTGGGTAACGGGAACCACGCTCCACATGGACGGCGGCGCCCTGGCCGCCGGCGGCTGGTACCGGGTTCACGAAACGGGCCGCTGGACCAACATGCCCGTGGTTTCCGACGCCGGCATCAAGATGTAGGGCCGCCCCCCAGGTCTTCCAGGAGGCGGGTGCGTATGATCCCGGTCCAGATCCCGTAGCCCTGCGCACTGAGATGGAGCCCGTCGAAGCGGTAGTTGTCCGGGTCGGGTTCGCCGTCTTCGCCGAGCAGGGATGGGCCCGTCTCGATGTAGAAGAGGGTCGGGTCCGCGGCGCTCCACTCGCGAACCAGCCGGTTCGTTTCCCGGGCCTGGTCCCAGATCGCCCAGCGCAGCGGCGAGGGCGTGATCCCGATGAAATAGATCGGAACGTCGGGCAGGTCGGCGCGCACCCGCTCGACGAAGCGCCGGTACGTCTCGAGCAGAACCTCCGGAGGCTTGCTCGCGCCCGGATGGAGATCGTTGGTCCCGGCGAAGACGACCACCGCCCGGGGCGCGAAGGGGTTCACGAGCTGCTCGGCGTAGAACGCGACGTCGGCGAGCTTCGCCCCGCCGAAGCCGTGCTGCACCACCGGTAGCGGCTGCATGTCGTGCTCGAGCGTCGACCACAGCCGAATGCTGGAACTCCCGATGAAGACGACCCCGCCGCGCACCGCCGGGCCGGCACGCGTCCGCGCGACGAGTGCCGCGACATCCTCGGCATAGACCGCGGGATCTTCGCTCGCGGCCTTCCGGATCTCGACGTAGAGCCGGTAGGCGGGAACGGCCGCCAGGACGACAACGACCCCCAGCACGCTGCCCGCGAGCTTCAACACACGTTTCATGCCGAGGGTCCCTCGGCGGCGACGGCAGCCACGAATGCTGCAAGCAGCCCCGCGTCCAGCGCGCGCCCGGGGCGGAGTCCCGAGCAGACATCGACGCCCGAGGGCCGCACCTGTCGGATCGCCTCGGCCACGTTGTCGGGGCGCAGGCCTCCCGCGAGCCAGACCGGGCAGCCGGCGCCCCCCACGATCTCCTGGCTCAGACTCCAATCGTGCGTCGAACCCGTGCCACCGAGCACGCGATTCGGGGCATCGGGAAGGCCGGAATCGAGCAGCAGCGCGTCCGCGCCTGCTTCGGCGCGGCGGGCTTCTTCGACCGAGTTCCGATCGACGACGTGGACGACCTGCACGAGCGAAACGTGCGGAAGACGGCGCCGGACCGCCGCCCGCGACTCGGCCGAGACCCGGTCGACAAGTTGCAGGGTGTTGGCGCCCGTCGCCCGCTGGTGCTCGACGATGGCTTCGGGTTCGGTGCGACTCGTGAGCAGGAAGCTGCGAACCTCCGGCGCGAGCGCTGCCACGATCTCCCGGATCCGGGCATCTGCGATCGTGCCGGTGGAGGTCGGCATCTCCGCGACGAACCCGATCGCGTTCGCTCCGGCAGTCAGGGCCCGGCGCGCCTCGTCCAGCGACTGGATGCAGCAGATCTTGACGAGCAAGGGGACATGCTAGCGGCCCCGGCGATTCGGACAGGAAGGTTCAGCGGCCGCTTGAAGAGCCCGGCATCCTGGT